>DATHHR010000159.1:0-6013 GCA_035317105.1 Ferruginibacter sp.
TGCAGGATGTTCAGGCCTGGTTATGCCATTGAGTATGATTATTTTCCACCTACTCAGTTAAAATTCACATTAGAAACCAAACTGATCAGGAACTTATTCTTTGCAGGACAGATAAACGGAACAACCGGTTATGAAGAAGCGGCTTGCCAGGGTTTAATGGCCGGTATCAACGCACATCAAAGTGCATTTGAATTGGAGCCTTTTGTTTTGAAAAGAAGTGAAGCTTATATCGGTGTACTAATTGATGACCTTATCAATAAGGGAACAGACGAGCCTTATCGAATGTTCACAAGCAGGGCAGAATTCAGGACTTTGCTCAGACAGGATAATGCAGACCTTCGATTAACAGAAAAAAGTTATCGTATAGGATTAGCATCCCAGGAAAGAATGGATAAAGTGATCTTGAAAAGGGGGGCCGTAGAAAAAGTAAAAGAGATTCTCAATACCATGAGCCTTGAGCCGGAAGAGGCTAATGACATGCTTCAAAGCGTACATTCGTCACCGTTAGTAAGCAGACAAAAAACGGCACAGGTTTTAAGAAGGCCAAATGTAGGATTAACGGATATGGTGAAGGCCATTCCAAAAGTAAGAACAGCGCTGGAAGGTTTCGACAGATTTTCAATTGAACAAGCCGAGATCCAGATCAAATATAATACGTATATTGAGAAGGAAAAAGAATTGGTTGCCAAGATGAGCCAGCTGGAAGACCTGCATATTCCTGATAACTTTAACTATGATAAATTAGTTTCTTTATCTAACGAAGCAAGACAAAAATTCACAAAAATAAAACCACAAACCTTAGGGCAAGCATCAAGGATTTCCGGGGTTAACCCGAGCGACGTCCAGATCTTAATGGTTTATATGGGAAGATAATTATATGACTCTTTTTTACAACGCACATATCAACAAAGAAGAAGTTTTTGTAGATGTAGAAAAATACCTGAAAGATCTAAAGTTCAGGATCATCAAACAAGATAGTACCCGTCCTTGGGGAGGTTTTTTTGTTATTGATGAATCACAAGCCGAACTTTTTATTGCTACCTATTTCCCCCATTTAAAAAAGGAAGACCTGCTGATAGCAGAAACACTTAGTCCGAAAATATTGATCGTTGCTCCACAAAAAAGGCTGAGCTGGCAATACCATCATCGCCGCGCAGAGATCTGGAAACTGATCGGCGGAAAAGCAGATGTTGTTACCAGCGATGATGATGAAGAAAGAAACCACCACGTTTTAAAACCAGGGGATATCATTCAACTAAAACAAGGCGAAAGGCACCGTTTGGTTGGTACTGGCCAATGGGGAATTGTTGCAGAGATCTGGCAACATACCAAAGGTGACCATCCTTCTGATGAAGATGATATCATCAGGGTGCAGGATGATTTTGGCAGATAAATTGCTACCTTACTACTATGGAATTCGGAAAAGTAGATCCTTCAGCATTAGCACATATTGATTTCTCTTTACCAAAAGATCCTGTTGAAAACAAATTGGTTTTAACAGGTAAAAAAGCAAAACATCCTTCCATTTATATTGGCTGCGCAAAATGGGGCAGAAAAGAATGGCTAGGAAAAATTTATCCCAAAGGAACAAAAGAAAGTAATTTTTTGGAGGAATATGTTAAGCATTATAATTCGATCGAATTAAATGCCACTCACTATAAAATTTACGATCCGCCTGCCATTGCCAAATGGGCCGCAAAAGCAAAAGGGACAGATTTTAAATTTTGTCCGAAAGTACCACAAATAATCAGCCACTACAGCAGTTTTAATAATGTTGATGAAATGACAACTTCTTTCCTCGAAGGGGTATTGGCATTCAAGGAAAACCTCGGACCTATATTTTTACAAGTGAGTGAAAAATATTCTCCCGCAGGGCGGGAAAAATTGTTCAACTATTTACGGTCATTGCCCACAGACCTACAATTCTTTTTAGAAGTAAGGCACCCGAATTGGTTTTCAGATCAGGCTATTCAAAAAGAATTATCCGAAACACTTCGATGTTTAAACATTGGTTTTGTGATCACAGATACTGCCGGAAGAAGAGATTGTGCCCATATGGAGCTCACCGTTCCGAAAACATTCATCCGGTATGTAGGCAACAGTTTACATCCTACCGATTATAGCAGGATCGATGATTGGGTGGGAAGAATAAAAAACTGGCTGGATAAAGGATTAGAAGAATTGTATTTTTTTATGCACATGCACAATGAGGCTTTGTCGCCGGAGCTGACGGTTTACCTGGTAGATAAATTGAACCAGCTCGACGGCCTGCATGTGAAAAAACCGCAGTTTATCCAGCCCGGCCTGTTCTAACATATCCGTAAAAATGATTATCCGGCACAAATCATAAAAGCTTGTTATGATTTTTTCTGGTAGTCACAGTAATACCGTATAAATTTACCTTCGCAACAACTATTATTATGGAAGAACCGAAAGCCAATCCCGAATTATTAATTCATTTGGTTAGCATGAAAATGCCTTTTGGAAAATATAAGGATAGATTACTCTGCGATTTGCCTGTACATTATTTAGAATGGTTTCAACGAAAAGGTTTTCCGCAAGGAAAACTGGGAACATTATTAGAAACTATTTATGAAATAAAAATGAATGGATTAGAAGAATTGTTAAGGCCACTGAAAAACAAAAAATAATTGCAGAATAAAACAGAACGCGAATGAGACTAACCAAACTAATTGTATGTATTTTATTTGTCATGAACGGACTGGTATCGAAAGCACAGGACAAATTTACTATCAGCGGAACTGTTACATCGCAGAAGACAGGTGAAACATTAATAGGCGCTTCTATAAGAATTGTCAATACATCTTTCGGTACTGTTAGTAACGAATACGGCTTCTTTTCAATTACATTAATTCCGGGAACTTATACTATTGAAGTGACTTCTGTAGGTTTAGCGCCTTCGGTTGAAGTTGTTACATTGGATAAAAATACTAAACTAAAAATTCAACTAGGCGATGTCTCTGCACAGATGTCTGAGGTTGTGGTACAATCCACGCCTAAAAGCAGTAGAAGTATTAGTAGTCCGCAAATGGGTGTCGAAAAATTAACAATGAATGAAATAAAAGCGATCCCTGCTTTATTTGGTGAAAGAGATATTTTAAAAGCCATACAATTATTACCAGGTATACAATCTGCAGGCGATGGCAATAGCGGTTTTTATGTTCGGGGTGGTGCGGCAGATCAAAATCTTATTTTATTGGATGAAGCACCTGTTTATAATGCCTCCCATCTTTTAGGCTTCTTTTCTACTTTTAATCCGAATGCCGTTAAAGATATAACGGTTTATAAAGCAGGGATGCCTGCACAATATGGTGGCCGTTTATCATCGGTTGTTGACGTTACTATGAATAACGGAAATAACCAGGATTATATAGTAAGCGGAGGGGTAGGATTAATTTCTGCTAATTTAAATGTGGAAGGCCCGATACAAAAAAGCAAATCTTCTTTTTTAGTTTCGGGAAGAAGAACCTATGCCGATGTGTTTTTGAAACTATCTAATGATTCAAGCATTAAAGATGACAAGCTTTATTTTTATGACCTGAATGCAAAAATGAATTATGAGTTAGGAAAAAATGATAAGCTTTATTTGTCGGGCTATTTCGGAAGAGATGATCTTGGTTTTGGATCTGAGTTCGGTTTGAATTGGGGAAATACTACAGCTACCTTACGCTGGAACCATATTTTCAACGATAAATTATTTTCAAATACTTCATTGATCTATAGTGATTATGATGATAAGATCTCGATCAATAGTGGTGGTGTTAATGCCAGGATCTTTTCTTCCATTCAGGATTGGAATTTGAAAGAAGAGCTTCAGTTATTTTTAAATAATAAAAATAATATCCGCTTTGGGTTTAATACTATTTATCACACGATGGTTCCGGGAAATGTTTCTTCTCCTGCAGGGTCAAGCATAAATAATAGTAGTCTTCAAGACAGGTATTCCTGGGAGAATGCCATTTATGCAAGTGACACCTGGAAGGCTTCCGAAAAAATAAATGTTACTTATGGCGCGCGGCTTACAGCATTTAGTATTGTAGGGCCGGGAGATTTTTATAATTTAGATAGTGCGGGAAATGTTACAGACACCATGCATTATAGAGCCGGCCAATTTGTAAAAACATATTTGAATCTCGAGCCAAGATTAGCGATCAGTTATGTACTTAACCCTACTACTTCTATCAAAGCTTCTTATGTACGAAATGTACAGAACCTTCATTTGATCTCTAATTCTACGGCTGCTTTGCCAACAGATAAATGGGTTGCCAGCACAAATATTATTAAGCCTGAAATTTGTGACCAGGTTTCTCTTGGCTATTACAAAAATTTAGACAGTGATAAATATGAGCTAACACTTGAGACTTATTATAAATCATTACAAAATCAAATCGATTATCGTGATGGCGCGAACGTGTATAACAATAATGCAATTGAATCACAATTATTATTCGGAATAGGCCGGGCGTATGGACTTGAAATGTTATTTAAAAAACAGGCAGGAAAAGTTACGGGTTGGGTAAGTTATACTTTATCAAAAACAGAATTAAAGATCGATGGTATCAATAATAACCAATGGTACAATGCTACGCAAGATCACACGCATAATTTTGCGATAGCTATTTCTTATCAACGCAATAAAAAATGGTCTTTCTCTGCCAACTTTGTTTATTATACCGGAGGTGCGGTTACTTATCCTAGCGGAAAATATATTGTAGGTGGCCAGCCTGTTTTTTATTATACGGGCCGTAATCAATATAGGTTTCCTGATTATAACAGGTTAGATCTTGGTGCAACATTGCAGTTGAAACAACATAAAAAATATTCATCCGAATTGAACTTTAGTTTGTACAATGCTTATGGCAGAGCAAATGCGTATAGTATAGATTTTCAACAAAGTACTTCGAATCCTGAGCAAACAGAAGCGGTGCAAACTTCTTTGTTCAAAATCATTCCTTCCATCTCTTACAATTTCAAATTTTAATAGCGATGAAATATTCAATAAAAATTTGTTCATTATTTTTTCTTGCATGTATGTTAAATGCATGTACAAAAGTCATTGTACTTAAATTGAACAATGCTTCACCGCTATATGTTATAGAAGGAACTATTACAGATTCTCTTGGAACGGCGCAGGTTTTAATAAGTCAGACGAAAGATTTTTATGCCAGCAATACATTTGTTGGCGTACCAGGCGCGGTAGTGACTATTACAAATGACAGTGGCGTAGTTACAAATCTTACAGCAACTGATAGTGGTGTTTATACAGCGCCGTTATTGATCGGGCAACAAAATCATTCCTATACATTAAATGTTGCTATCGGCACACAAACATTTAAGGCCATTTCAACAATGCCTGTGAAGGTTCCGTTCGACAGCCTTTTTATTACTTCTACTCCAGGTTTTGGCTCGGCGGTAAAAGTTGCCAATGTTCAATATAACGATCCTCCCGGTAAAGGCAATAGCTACTTTTTTGTTGAGTATATAAACGGAAGACACCAGCAAGCACTCTTTGAAGAGAATGATGATTATACAGATGGTAATAAAGTTATTTCACAATTAACCGTTTTTGGCGGCAACGATAGTATTTCTACTCAAAAAATAAAAACAGGAGATATCGTGAAAGTTGACATGCAGTGTATAGATAAAAATGTATATGAATATTGGTTTAGTCTTGATCAGTCTTCTACCGGAAGCAGTCAGAGTGCTGCTCCCGCTAATCCCGTAACAAATATGCAAGGGGGTGCTTTAGGATATTTTAGTGCCAATACTTTGCAGAGCAGAAGTATTGTTTCACCATAATTATAATAAAGCCCAGACAAAAAAGAACAATCCGCCCGCAGCCAGTGCTATTCCGGCGAGCCATAAAAACTTCTTTCCGGTAATTATTGCAATGGCAGATATGGCGATCGATATTTGTAATAAAGTAACAGCGGGCGCGAGCAATTCATGTTTACTTGCTGCTACTTCAGATTCTTCCTCTTCTTCTTTGGCC
>DATHHR010000160.1:0-10684 GCA_035317105.1 Ferruginibacter sp.
AACCATGCTATTTATTTTGTTTCCACTGATGTGTATCGTTGTCAAATATTTCTTTGCCCCAAACGGGTAATTCGTTTTTTATTTTTTCCACCATTTCCTCGCAGGCATCGATCGCTATTTTTCGGTGAGCGGAAGATGTGAATACGAATAAACAGATCTCTCCTGCGGCAACAGTTCCCAGGCTGTGGTAAACATGCATACAGGTTAATTGGTATTTGCTAAAAATTTCTTCACGCAGCTCCTCCATTTTTTGCAGCGCCAGCTGCTCGTAGGTTGTGTATTCGATGGCAGTTACTTTTTTATCATCAATGGTATCTGCACGAACCTGTCCTAAAAAAATACTGTGCGCACCAATATTGGTTTTGGCCTGGTGTTTTTGAATGCTATCTCCAATAAAAGAAGATGCGATGGCACCCTGTACAAATATGTTCTTTATTTTTTTATCCGACATTTTCTGCGTGTTGCTTTTTCCAGTTAACAATGCCACCCTGCAGACTATAAATTTCTTTTTCACCACCAAAATGATCAAGCAATATTTTTGCCGCTTGTGCACTTCTTTTACCAGACTGGCAAACCAATATAATTACTTTATTATTGATCACTGGTATGGATTGAGATAACTGTGATAGAGGAATAGGCACATTTTTAAAATCTAATAAAGGCAACTCTCCTGCTTCGCGTACATCAATAATTGTAGCGGTTGTATCATTCAATAATTCATCGAAGCGTTTAGGGCTAATATCAAATGGATTAGTTACTGAACAAAATACTTCGTAATTCATTTCAGCAAATGCCCGTTCGTTTATAGGGATCAACGAAGCTGTTTCTTGTCTTGGTGAAATAGTAAACTGTTGCGATTGATTGGTTAATGTATTGTACGTAAGCAACCTATTGATTAATGGTTCACCTATTCCTGTCAATAATTTGATGGTCTCGTTCGCCAACATAGAACCGATGATGCCCGGCAAAACACCCAACACGCCGGCTTCTTCACAATTCAATGCGGTATTATCCGGCGAAGGAAAAAGATCGCGGTAATTTGCGGCCTTGGTTCCGTAATTGAATACAGCTATCTGTCCTTCAAATTGCGAGATGGCACCATACACTAAAATTTTATTTAATAAAATGCATGCATCATTGATCATGTAGCGCGTGGCAAAATTATCCGTGCCATCAATTACAATATCATACGGGGCAATCATTTCAATAGCGTTATGGTTTGTTAACCTGGTATTGTAAGGAATGATATCGATATCGAAATTTAATTGTTCCAACGCAAAAGCGGCCATCACTACTTTAGCAGAGCCAATATCATTGGTAGTGTACAATACCTGGCGGTGCAGGTTATTCAATGTAACAACATCGTTATCTACAATACCAATAGTACCAATACCTGCAGCAGTTAAATATTGCAAAGCCGGACAGCCTAAACCGCCCGCACCAATTACCAGCACTTTTGCCTGTTGTAATTTTTGCTGGCCTGCTTCACCAAAACCTTTTAGTAAAAGCTGTCGCTGGTATCGTTCAAAATTTTCGCTCATATAATTATCCTCCTGAAAATGGCGGCATCAATGCTACCGCATCAGTATCCTGCAGGATTGTATTTTTTGTTATAATATTTTTGTTGACTGCAATAGCATATTTAATAGTTGCTAACGCAGGATATTGTTTATTCAAATGTTCCATCAGCGTATCTGTATCGTTGATATCATTTACTGTCAACTCACCTTTTAAAATGATATCAGTTAATTGTCCGAATATGAAAATATTTGTCTGCATTAAATATTAATTAAATGTACTGCTACCATCTCACCTGCTACATATGTTTTTTCTTCTTCGCTTAAACAGATCAAACAATTGGCCGTTGCAAAAGAACTTAAACGAAAAGAATCCTGTGCATCCAATGGCAACACATCTTTATCTGTATAAATCCCTTTTAAAAAATTAGTAAAAATTCCCTTTTTGTTATAGTCTTTTGCCAGTGGTAAATATATTATTTTACTGCTGTTTTTTTGCCGTGATATTTTCTCCAATGCCCCGATCACATATTCATAAAAACAAGTAAGCACCGATGATGGATTACCGGGCAGACCGAATACCAGTTTATTTTCTTTCCTGCCAAAAAATAATGGCTTGCCCGGTTTTTGTTTTATTTTATGAAACAATTGAGTTACACCTGAACGTGCAGCGCCTTCTACTACAAAATCATAATCACCTACGCTTACGCCGCCAGTTAACAATACTACATCGCTGTTTTGCAAAGCGGTTTCTAATACACTTTGTAGCGTCACCAAATCATCGGCAGCTTTTACAACAGTTATGTTATTAATATGCAATTGTTGCAAAATTGCTGTCAGCATTACTGAGTTTGATTCGTATACTTGTCCGGCTTTTAACGCAACACCCGGTTCTTGTAATTCATTGCCGGTAACAATAATTGTTATGGTTGGCTTTGGATAAACCCTTACTGTTGTTATACCGATGCCAGCTAAAAAACCAATAGCAGCGGGCGATAACACGCTTTCTTTTTCCAAAGCCAATTCTCCCAAAGCTATCTCGCTGCCTATTGCGCGAATGTTTTGTCCTTTTATTAATTGAGCATCCTGTATAAAAAGTTGTTTGTCTTGCACCGAAACCTTTTCCTGCATTATTACTGTATCTACTCCTTCCGGAACAGGCGCGCCTGTAAAAATTCTGACAGCTTGTTGGGACTGAATGATCATTGTTGCATCGCTGCCCGCAGGGACTTCTCCATTAATAATGATCTCTTTTTTTGCAACATGATCATCAAAACAAAATCCGTAACCATCCATGGCTGATTGCCTGAATGCAGGAATATTTAATGTTGCATAAATATCTTCTGCCAGTATTGATCCTACTGCATCTGTTAACGAAACCGTCACAGGTTGCAAGGCCGTTACATTATTAGCGATGATATTTTTTGCTTCTGAAACAGTGATCACTTTTGTTAATTTATATTTACTGACTCCCCAGATATAAGAAGTTTACCAATTACATTGAACTATAAACGCCTTCCTGTCTTCCCGGCAAAAATATTTCTTATATCCACCAAAACAGGTTGTAATTTTTTTAGTTTATAGTCGCTCATAGCCGCTGGGCTGTGTTCCTTCTCCAGCGCTGCTTTGGCTGCTGACTAAAATCTACTTCGCATGATTTTGTCTGCCTCGCTTCGCTTGTCACCTCAGCCAAAGAGGCGCTGCCGCAGGAACTGATAGAATGAGCGAAGTAGTTAATCAGTAATAATTTTATCCTCGCCATCAACTTGAAATAATTACTTTCCTATATCCGTGGAGTCAGTATTTATATTTTATCCGCCAATGGCGATCATGCTTCTGTTTTCTATCAATGCAGAATTAAGTTGTTCAAAATTTGATACAAATTGTCCGCCGCGTTCTGCATATTTTTCTTTGATCGACTGTTGAATTAAACCCATTACATCTTTACCATTTCTTAAAGCACCCAGCAGGTCCATTTCATCTTTTGAAAAAAGACAATTTTTCATTTTACCATCCGCCGTTAAACGCATGCGGTTACAAGTACTGCAGAAAGGTGCCGTCATGGTACTTATCACCGCAAAGGTTCCGACATGCCCGGGCACTATATATTTTTTCGCCGTATCATTTCCTTCATCTTTTAAACGAATAAAAGAATAGTCCTGCTCTGCTTTTTGTAGTATTTGTTGCCAGGTAAATACTTTATCGCTCATCCATTTGTTTCCGGTGAATGGCATAAACTCTATAAAGCGAACATGCACCGGTGTCTGTTTTGTCCACGCAATAAAATCATTGATCTCATTATCGTTAATACCCTTCATCGCTACCACATTCACTTTTACATGAATACCGAGATCGATCAGTAAATGAATATTATCCCAAACTTTTTTAAAATCATTTCTTTTCGTGATTTGCTGAAATTTGTTGGCGTCTAAAGTATCCAGACTAATATTAACCGTACGGATATTTGATGCTTTGATGACTTCAACAAATTCATGTAGCCGGACGCCGTTTGTAGTTAGCGTTAATGAAACGGGCAATGCAGATAAATTTTTAATAATTGTACCTACATCTTTACGAACCAAAGGTTCACCGCCAGTCAGCCTGATTTTATTAACGCCAAAATTGATAAATATTTTTGCCAGCTCCTGTATCTCATCGGCCTGCATCATTTGTGCTGATGGCATAAATACATGGTCATCTCCGGGCATACAATAAAAGCAACGGAAATTGCAATTATCAGTCAATGATATCCGTAAATAATTATGTATTCTATTGTAAGAGTCTAGTAGCATTTAAACAGTTTAGTGCTATATTAAATATACCTATTAATTTTAAGCTTATTAATTGCGGGATTTGATAGGAATTGTATCTTCCAAATTCATTGATATTGATACATTAAAATATATTTTATATAAATTTTACTATATCGATTTCATAAATATACAAATAATAACATTATAATATTGTTAAAACAATACTATTTTAACAAAATAGCATTATATTGTATAAATAACATTATATATAATTAATTTTAATTTAAGTATCATGAAGCATATAAAACGAATTTTCACACTAGTATTATTACTCTTAATAGGATTAGCCTCAATTACTAAAGCTCAATCTGCAAGTATCACTATTGCTGCAGCTGCTGATCTAAAACCTGCAATGGATACTATTATTGCAGCCTATAAATTACAAGATCCTACAGCAGATATCCAGGTTACTTATGGCTCTTCCGGCAAATTTTTTGAACAGATCTCTAACAATGCGCCATTTGATATTTTCTTTTCTGCAGACATCGACTATCCGAATAAATTAAAGGATAAAAATTTTACGATCTCCGACATAAAAACTTATGGCTACGGTCAGCTTGTTTTATGGAGTAAAAAAATTGATCCGAATATAAAAAAAATGAACACTTTATTGGACACCAGTATCATTAAGATCGCTATTGCAAATCCTGATCATGCACCTTATGGTGCAAGGGCTGTTGAAAGCCTGAAGTTTTATAATTTATATGATAAGCTGCAAAGCAAATTTGTAATAGGAGAAAACATTTCACAAACGGCACAGTTCGTAACAACCGGTGCGGCAGATATTGGATTGGTGGCTTTATCATTAGCTCTATCTCCCAATATGCAAAAAGAAGGTGGCAAATATTATATCATTCCCGATAACAGCCACTCTCCTTTACAACAAGCCTATGTAATATTAAAGCATGCACAAGGAAATGCAACAGCTGTTAAATTTTATACCTTTATCTCTTCGGCAACGGCAATCAAGATTTTTACCAAATACGGATTTTCTCAAACGGCAAAATGAATACGTTAACAGGCACCATTACCGCAATACAATCACACGATAACTTATCGTTGGTGAAAGTGTTATCTGATAGCGTCAATTTTACATCGATCGTTTTGGACACACCCGCAACAACCGATTACTTAACCATTGGCAATACTGTGCAACTCTTATTCAAAGAGACGGAAGTAATTATTGCCAAAAATTTTGATATTGCTATCAGTGTGCAAAACCGCATCCCCTGCAACATACGCTCGATCGTTTCCGGCGTAATATTAAGCCAGGTAAATTTATCTTTCGGTGCGACAATGATCAGCTCGGTCATTACAACCAATGCTGTTAAACAATTAGGGTTAAAAGAAAATGACACTGTGCTGGCATTGATAAAAACAAATGAAGTAAGCTTATCTCCGCATGATTGACCTACAACCTTTCTGGCTCAGCTTTAAACTGGCGATCATTACATCCGTAATATTGTTCATCATTGCAGTGCCGTTAGCTTATTGGATAGCGTACAGCAAATTCAGGTACAAAGCTGTTATTGAAGCGATCCTAAGCTTGCCTTTAATATTACCACCATCTGTATTAGGTTTTTATTTATTGGTAGCGTTTAGTCCGGAAAATGCTTTTGGCACCTTTCTCGATAAATATTTTGATCTGCAATTGGTATTTACTTTTGAAGGATTGGTTGTTGCATCTGTTATTTATAGCTTGCCTTTCATGATCAACCCGATATTAGCAGGATTTAAAAATCTACCTCCTTCATTACAAGAAGCTTCTTTTACTTTGGGCAAATCGAAATTCACTACGCTCATAAAAATCATATTACCCAATATTCGTGCATCATTATTAACCGGTATCATTATGACATTCGCGCATACCGTAGGAGAATTTGGTGTAGTATTAATGGTAGGTGGCAGCATTCCTACCAAAACAAAAGTAGTATCCATTGCTATTTACGATGAGGTAGAATCAATGAATTACCACAATGCGAATGTCTATGCGCTAATATTATTTGTATTTGCTTTTTTAATTCTTTTAAGTGTTCATCTTATCAATACTAATTCAAGTAAAACAAGATTGTATTAATGATCAGGTTCAATGCAAATAAAATATTACAAACTGCCGAAGGCGCCATGCCTTTAGCTATTGCGTTTGAGCTGGAACAGGGAAAGCTTTTATCTATTTATGGAAATTCAGGCGCGGGCAAAACAACCATCCTCAGAATATTGGCCGGATTAACTACTGCAGAGAACGTAATGATCGAAGTGGATAATGAAGTATGGGATGATTCAAAAAACAATATTCATCTTGCCATAAAAAAACGTTCTATTGGGTTTTTGTTTCAGGATTATGCCTTGTTTCCTAATTTAACTGTAAAAGAAAACCTTGAATATGCTTTAACAAAAGGCGATGATAAAAAACTGATCAATGAATTGTTGGAATTAATGGAGCTGCAGCAATTACAAAACACTAAGCCACAAAATTTATCAGGCGGACAACAACAACGCGTAGCCTTGGCCAGGGCGATAGTAAGAAAACCCAAAATATTATTATTAGATGAACCTCTTTCTGCGGTAGATGATGATATGCGTTTTAAGTTGCAGGAATATATTTTAAAAGCACACCAGCAATACCAGTTAACAACCATCCTGATCAGTCATCATTTACCGGAAATATTCAGGCTGGCAGACAAAGTAATTATTATTGATAATGGGAAAATTATAAAAGAAGGAAGTCCGACGAATGTTTTCTCTGAACAAAAAATCAGCAGCAAATTCAAAGTCATCGGAGAGATCATTGATATGAAAAAAAGTGATATCGTTTATATCGTAAGTGTACTTTCTGCAAACAATATCATAAAAGTGATCGCTACTGAAGATGAAGTGGCTAACTTTAAAGTAGGACAAAAAGTATTGATCGCCTCAAAAGCGTTTAATCCATTGATACAGATAATTTCTTAGTATGAAAAAGATTATACATAAACACCCGTTAGCCATTCGCTGGTTTCACTGGATCAATTTTCCTGTACTGACCATCATGATCTGGAGCGGTATGCTGATCTATTGGGCCAATGATATCTATCGGCTGGGCTGGGGAAATAAAACTATTCTCAAATTTTTTCCCGATTCATTTTACAAAGCATTGCATATTCCTTATCGTTTAGCGGAAGGTATGAGTTTACATTTTGTATTCATGTGGGTTTTTGCCATCAACGGTTTACTCTATGTTTTGTACCTTATTATTTCGGGAGAATGGAAACTGATCGTTCCCAATAAAAATTCTTTAAAAGAAAGCTGGCAGGTAATATTGCATGACCTGCATATAAAAAAAACTGCTCCTCCACAAAAGAAATACAATGCCGCGCAACGAATCGTTTATACAATCGTGATAGTAATGGGGTTTGGATCTTTGGTAACAGGATTGGCAATTTTTAAGCCTGTGCAGTTTCACAGAACCCTAGCTATATTGGGTGGTTATGAATGGGCAAGGATCGAACATTTCACTTTAACCATATTGTTTACACTTTTTTTTGTGGTTCATATTGTCCAGGTAGTTATAGCAGGATGGAATAATTTCAGAGGAATGGTTGCAGGTTTTGAGGTAGAACCCCCTCCGCCCCCTGAAGGGGAAACTTTGGAGAATACTAATCCAGTGTTTATAAAATCTTAAAATAATTAATACATGTCCGACTTTAAAGAAGAAATAGTCTCAACCAAAGAAATACGTAAAAGAACAATCAAGGCTTTTGTTGTTTTTTTTGTACTGATAGCTTTGGCTGTATCCGGATGGAAATGGTTAAACAGACAACCAACGGATAATGGTATACCTAAACCAATAAGATCTGTATTGGATGCTAACGATAATATTTTTACGAATTATATTTTTAGTGATTATAATTTAAGCAAGGCCTACTTACCGTCTGAAGTTCCGGCAAGAACAAGATTAAATGGAGATATTGGTACACCAGATAATTTTGATACGGCTTCATGGAAATTACAATTGATACGCGCCGTTGGTGATACGCAATTGATAAGTCTTGCTGAAATAAAAGCCCTACCGCAAACAGAAGTAATTTTTGATTTTAAATGTGTAGAAGGATGGAGCCAGATTACGCGCTGGGAAGGTGTGAAATTTTCTGACTTTGTAAAAAAATACGGATTGGAGCAACAAGCTTCCTTAAAATATGTTGGCTTGTATACACCAGACAACCAGTATTATGTTGGCATTGATACAAAGAGTATGCTGCAGCCACAAACTATTTTATGTTATGAGATCAATGGCAGGCCTTTGCCAATGAACCAGGGAGCACCACTTCGGTTAATCATCCCCGTTAAATATGGCATCAAACATCTAAAACGCATTGGAACAATCTTTTTTAGCAATCAGCGACCTCCCGATTATTGGTTTGAACGAGGATATGATTATCATGCTGGGCTATAATGCCGTAAACACTCGCTTTTGAACATAAAAAAACCACTTAAAAAAGTGGTTTTTGGTGCCCAGAACAGGAATCGAACCTGCACATCCTTGCGAACGGCAGATTTTGAGTCTGCTGCGTCTACCAATTCCGCCATCTGGGCTGCTCTAAATTGGGCTGCAATATTACGTCATCCGTCTATCCTGTCCAAAATACGTTGCAAATATTTTTTCTTGTAGTAATAATCCTTCACCTGCAGCAATTCGGCGCTGGTTGTAACGCCATCCTGGTAATTATCAATAATTGTTTTTACAGCTGCATACAATTCTTCTTCAACTGCTGCTATTTTTTTTGTAATAGCTGCCGGTTCTTCTTCCATCACGGCTTCATTCAGCTCCAACATCTCCATTAAAAAATCGGGCGACAACGTGTATTTCTCTTCTTCTTCCAATAACTCTTTTTGCTGCAATACATATTTTATTGTCTCATCTTCATTCTGCAAAGTTTTTAATGCTTTATTGATCAATGACGATTTTTCCAACGCTTCAACCTTTTCATCTTCATTCGATTGCGTATAAAAATCGGGGTGATATTTTTTCTGCAGCTCAAAATATTTTTTAGATAAAGATGCTTTATCAATTTTCAGGCTAACGGGTATCTCAAATAATTCGAAATAATTCATTGTGTAAATATAAAACAGATATGAGCAACTTCATTCTATCCCGCATTATTATAAAAAATAACAATGATCCGTATTTCGTCACGCTTTCGTAAAAAATAATGGGGCAGCGGCAATTCATGTGCTAATTGTTGCCGCTTAACATAAAAAACATCGAAGATTTTGAATATGATCTTGAAAATTGGTATTTTTGCCTACCAATTTATCTCCTGCTTAATCACAGAGCTGAACTGAACTTTTGTAAAACCAGCGTCTTTAATTTTTAGTATGAAATACATCGTTTGTTTATTAGTGTTAGTTAATGGTATTATGTATACTTGTTCAGCGCAGTCCGCTGTAACAACAGATACAGCGCTTACCAATGCAACATTAGATAATTGCATACAATTTGCTTTGTCGCATCAACCGGCAGTTCAACAATCGCTGATCGATCAACAAATAACAGAAACGCAGATAAAAAGCCGTTTATCGGCGTGGTATCCTCAAATAGGACTTGGTGCAACTTATCAAAATACTTTTCAATTGCCTAAAGCATATGCCGCAGGTATATATGTAGATCAGGGAACTTTCAATAGCTCTGTTGTTGGTTTATCCGGTACACAAAATCTTTTTGACAGAGATGTTATTTTTGCCAGTCGTACGGCAAAAGATGCAAGAATACTGGCAAAACAAAATACTATTAGCAGCAAAATTGATGTTACCGTAAGCGTTGCCCAGGCATTTTACGATGTATTGCTTACACAAAAGCAGATAGAAGTAACCGCTGATGATATCGTTCGTTTAGAAGCAAGTTTAAAAGATGCTTACACACAATATAAATATGGTACTGTAGATAAGGTCGATTATAAGCGGGCCACTATTGCATTAAATAATTCCAAAGCAGACCAAAAAACATTTCAGGAAAGATTAAAAGTAAAATATGCTTTCCTGCGCCAGCAAATGGGTTATTCTGCAAACGCTCCGTTAGAATTGATCTATGACAGCGCTACAATGCAAAAAGATATCCTGATCGATACCAGCCAGGTGGTTAATTATGAGAGCCGTATCGAATTCCAGCAACTGGAAACACAGCGCAAATTATTAACGTACAATATTCAGTATAGCAAATGGGGTTATCTTCCTACGCTATCTGCCTATGGCGCGTATGACCTGGATTTTGCCAATAATGAGTTTCCTCCTTTATATAAAAATGATTTGCCTACTTCTTATGCAGGGATAACTTTCTCTCTTCCTATTTTCGAAGGAGGAAAAAGAAACCAGGATATT
>DATHHR010000161.1:0-3433 GCA_035317105.1 Ferruginibacter sp.
TAATATCATCTCGCTGTTCACGCCTTCAATAGGCAATTCTCTTGCAGGATAAATGGGCAGCAGTATTATTTCATCCGCCATATCCAACACTTCCGCAAAGCCATCAACAAAATCTCTTGTCCTGCTGTACAAATGTGGTTGAAACACGATCGTACTTTTTTTACCCTTAAACAAACCCTTCGCACCAATTATCAATGCCCTTAATTCTTCCGGATGATGCGCATAATCATCTATAAAAACCTGCTCCTCTTCTTTCACTATATATTCAAAGCGGCGTTTTACCCCTTTAAAATTTGCGACCGCCGCTATTATTTTATCTTCTTCAATTCCCAAATGATAAGCTACCGCTATCGCTGCTATTACGTTTTCGATATTATGTAAGCCGCCCATATTCAATACCACATTCTCTACTACATAATCATGTATTACCACTTCGAACTTGTAACTGCCATTTTCCATTTCAATATGCCTGCCATAAATATCTGCGTTACTATCAGCTAAATGGTAAGTGTTATGGTTATCAGCTTTCAACAGTTTGCCTTTTGGCAAACCATATTTACTTAACAACAGGCCTCCCACTTTTATCTTGGCGCTAAAATCAATAAAGGCCTGGTGCATCACCTCCTCTGTTCCGTAGATATCTAAATGATCTGCATCCATTGCAGTGATGATGGCGATATCCGGACTTAATTTCAAAAAGCTTCTATCATATTCATCCGCTTCTACCACACACACATCTTTTTCATCGCTCCAAAAGTTGCTGTCGTAATTACTGGCGATGCCTCCTAAAAATGCATTGCAACCATAACCACTATCGCGTAAAATATGCGCTACCATTGTACTGGTGGTAGTTTTGCCATGTGTACCTGCTACGCAGATATTAAAAGAACTATTTGTTATTGCCCCCAACACATCGCTGCGTTTTAAAATGGTGTAATTATTTTGCTGATAATAATTCAGCTCTTTATGATCCTTCGGTATCGCCGGCGTGTACACTACTAATTGCGCTTCCTTATCTATCTGAGCCAGGTCATCTTCGTAATGAATTTTTATTCCTTCTGCTACTAGCTGTTTGGTCAATGGCGTTTCTGTTTTATCATAGCCACTTACTTTAATTCCTTTTGAATTAAAATATCTTACCAGCGCGCTCATACCAATTCCACCTATGCCTACAAAGTAGATGCCCCCATCCCCTGAAGGGGAGTTATACAATGACTTCAATATTTCTGCAGCATCCTTCATTCCGTTACAATCTCATTTATTTTATTTATTATGTTTTGCTTTCGCTATGCCCCTTTAGGGGATAGGGGTAACGTATTTATTATTTCTGTTGCAATTATTTCATCCGCATTCAACACACCCAGCTTACTTATATTCGATTTCAATTCTTGTTGTTTTTGTTCATCTTTCGATAAGGCAATGATTTCTGCTACCAATTTTTGTACAGCTTCATTATCTTTTATCATCAATCCTGCATTTTTATTTACAAGATTTAATGCATTTGCTGTCTGGTGATCCTCGGCTGCAAATGGAAACGGAACAAACACTACAGGTTTTTTTACTACACATAATTCAGCAATCGCCATTGCTCCACTTCTGCTTATCACGACATCGCCGGCTGCGTAGGCGTTATCCATCTGCGTTATAAAATCATTTGCCCAAATCCCCGTTTTACCTTCTACTGTTGCTTTCGCCTTTGTTATATATGTTTTACCCGTTTGCCAAACCAATTGCAGGTTGTTTTTCTCAAATTCTTCAATATGCTGATCTATCGCTTCGTTGATGTTTTTTGCGCCTAAACTTCCACCGATCGACAACACCGTTTTCTTTGCCGGATCTAACCCAAAAAATTTGATCCCTTCTTCTCTCGACACTGTACTTTTCGAAATGCTTTCCCTCACAGGATTTCCGGTGATCATTATTTTGTTTGCAGGAAAGAATTTTTCCATGCCATCGCTTGCCACAAATACTTTAGTTGCTTTTTTTCCTAACAGGATATTGCTTTTACCTGCAAAAGAATTACTCTCATGGATAAAAGTTTTGATATGTTGCGATTGCGCAAAACGCAATACTGGAAAACTCGAATAGCCGCCCACGCCAATCACCGCTGTTGGTTTGAAAGCTTTACATATTGTTCTTACCTGAAAAAAGCTTTTCAGCAATTTGTAAGGCAACCCAACGTTTTTTATCAAAGAACTTCTGTTAAACCCTGCTATATCTAACCCCTTTATTTTATATCCTGCCTGCGGAACTTTTTCCATTTCCATTTTTCCTGCCGCACCCACAAACAGGATATCTATTTGCGGATCTAACTTCTTTAGCGCATTAGCGATGGCGATAGCCGGAAAAATATGTCCGCCTGTTCCACCACCTGCTATAATTATTTTATTCGCCATTTTTATTTATTCAGCCAATGCTTTTTCTCCTTCTGATTGTTCTACGTTTCTTGCTACACTTAAAATGATCCCGATCGATAGGCAAGTAAAAAGAAAACTACTTCCCCCCATACTCACCAGCGGCAACGTTACGCCAGTGTTGGGAAAAATATTTACGTTCACACCCATGTTCGCAAAAGCCTGTATCACTAAAGTGAAACTCAGCGCCAGTGCCAAAAATGCGCCAAATGCAAAAGGGCATTTTCGATATAAGCGTATACATCTATATAAAAACAACAGGTAAATAAAAACAATGAACGCACCACCGATCAATCCGTACTCTTCTAAAATGATCGCGTAAATAAAATCACTGTAAGAATGTGGCAAGAAATTTCTCGCACTACTATTACCCGGCCCCTTACCAACCCATCCTCCACTCGCTATCGCAATTTTTGCCTGGTTGATCTGGTACAGTTTTTCATTTTCATCTTCTTTATTACTATACACAAATGTTTGTATACGCCCGATCCATGTTGGTATCCTTCCGTGAGAAATAATACCCGGCAGGTCTTTCATTTTATGCTGATCCTTATCGTAGTATTTTACTGCAACTGTTACCAATAATAAGATCGGTATCAACGCAATGCCAATCGATAAGAACATATGTTTGGTACTTACCCTGCCAATGAACATCAACATAAAGCTTGTACCGCCAATCAATAATGCTGTTGATAAATTCGCCGGTGCAACCAATATCACAATAATGGCCACCGGAATTATGATCGGTAAAAACCCTTTTTTAAAATCTTTTATCACTGCCTGCTTCCTGCTTAGCTGCCGGCTTAAATACATGAACAGCGCAAGCTTTGCGAGATCCGATGTTTGAAATGTCATGTTAATGATCGGCAGTTTTATCCACCTGCTCCCTGCATTCAGTTGTACGCCAAAAAATAATGTATATAATAAGAGCGGTATCGATATTAAAAAAAGTATCAATGCTACTCTTGAATAGATGGTGTAATTAATTCTATGCGCAAAATAAATGATGGCCACGCCAA
>DATHHR010000162.1:0-2271 GCA_035317105.1 Ferruginibacter sp.
TTTTCTTAACTTCGCCCTTTGATAAAATAAATTCAATCAATGAACCGCCCCATAAGAGTTTTAATTGCAAAGGTAGGACTTGACGGACACGACAGGGGAGCAAAAGTAATTGCTTCTTTTTTGCGTGATGCAGGTATGGAAGTAATTTACACAGGCCTCAGGCAAACGCCTGAAATGGTTGTTAATGCTGCTTTACAGGAAGATGTGGATGTGATCGGTATCAGTATTTTAAGCGGCGCACACAATACGGTATTTCCTAAGATCATGCAATTGATGAAAGAAAAAGGAATGAATGATGTACTGGTAACAGGCGGCGGCATTATTCCTGATGATGATATGGATAGTCTGCACGATATAGGCGTAGGCAAATTATTTCCACCCGGCACTCCTACTCATGATATTGTAGAATACATTACAGACTGGGTAAAAAAACATCGGGATTTTTAATATGTACGATGTACGATGTAGTAAAACATCATTTATCATTTACAATTAACCATTAACCATTATAAAAAAAGTGATCAGCATTACTGCCGATCACTTTTTTTTATGTTGTTGTTTTAATTCTAGAAATTAAATGCAATACCTGCACGTAATATAGAGATATCTACAGATGCTTCTGCATATACACCAAAACCAGGTCTGAAATTATATTTAGCGCCGACAAATGGTGCTACCACAACATCTGTTGAGCTAGAATTATAACTGGTATTTTCTTCATGAAAGTGATTAAATCTTCCGCCGATCGTTACGCCGGCGTAAGGATCGAATTTATTGTTCTTATCTTTTAAAATAGTAAGGTGATAATCAGCTCGTACGCCAACTTCAAATGAAGACCAGGTAAGCTTATCTCCGTTATTATTATCCCATGATGTTTTACCTGAAACAATACCACCAACACCGATAGTACCAGGACCAACATCACCAACTATACCATGGTCATAAGTTACAGCAATTGCAGGAGGGCCAAAATGATTATCATCACCATAATAATCGTATGCACCTTCGCCATCTCCAATACCTAATCCAACCGTGATCGTATTAGATCCCTGATCAAATGCGGGTTCATCTCCACCACCGCGATGTTGTGCATTTGCAGTAGAAAAAGCTAATAATAAGGCTGCGCTAAACACGCTTGTTTTAATTCCCCGGTACAATTGTTTTGTTGTCATTATTCTGATTTTTAAGGTTGATTAAATTTTATTGAACTGATCTAATATCATTCCAATTTTATATACGTCACAAATATCTGTTTTTTTGGGATAAATTGCTACTACATTTGTTAAACATCATTTTCAGCTAAAAATCTATGTATTCTACACTTACAACCGAATTATCATCAGGCATTTTAATGGTAACTATTAACAGGCCCGATAAATTGAACGCATTAAATAAGGTGGTTATCACTGAATTATCCCAGGTAATTGAGGAAATTTATACCCAAACTGATATTCACTCGGCCATTATAACCGGGGCCGGCCAAAAAGCTTTTGTAGCCGGTGCCGATATTAGTGAATTTTTAGCTTTAGATGCCGCAGGAGGTAAAGCATTAGCACAAAAAGGCCAGGATGAAGTATTCACAAAAATTGAACAAAGTCCTAAGCCAATTATTGCAGCGGTCAATGGTTTCGCATTGGGAGGTGGCTGCGAGCTAGCGATGGCCTGCCATTTTCGTACATGCAGTGATACCGCAAAATTCGGCCAGCCTGAAGTAAACCTTGGCTTATTACCGGGCTATGGTGGCACACAACGCTTAACACAATTGATCGGTAAAGGCAGGGCAACAGAACTATTATTAACCGGCAATATGATCGACGCCAATACTGCCTTACAATATGGCCTGGTAAATTATGTAGTGTCTCAGGATGAACTCTTACCTAAAACAAAAGCCATTCTCGAAATAATAAATACAAAAGCGCCATTAGCCATAACAGCTATTATAAAAGCAGTCAACGCAGTATTTGATGAAACCAAAAATGGATTCGCAATTGAAATGGAAGAATTCGGCAAATGCTTTGGCACAGCCGATATGAAAGAAGGCGCTGCCGCTTTTTTGGAAAAAAGAAAAGCAAATTTTACAGGAAAATGATATTGATTGCTGATGTATGATTGCTGATTGTTGATTTTTTAAAGTAGGCATTCTTCTTACAATCATATATCAGCAATCAAAAATCAGAAATTCAATAAGTGTCCAATATATCAACGATCTTAATAAATCTTGATTGATAATAATGATCGAAAGACGATACCACCACACTGTATACTTTACCT
>DATHHR010000163.1:0-23953 GCA_035317105.1 Ferruginibacter sp.
TTAGTTTTTGTTCGTTTAAATAGTTATGGTACTAGTCCATTATAAATGGATAATCTTGCTGTGCATACACATCCTTCAATAATTCATCATCTGCAGGCCAAGGGCTTTCTTCTGCAAATTTCACACATTCTTCTACTTCTAATTTTACCCTTTCATCGATCGCTGCAATAACGGCATCCGTTACTTTATGGTCTTTTTTCAAAACCGCCAGCACGTGATCGATCGGGTCTCTTTCTTTATATTCTTCTAATTCTTCTTTAGTACGGTATTTTTGAGGATCGCTCATGCTATGCCCTTTGTAACGGTAGGTCTTGATCTCCAATAAAGTTGGTCCGCCTTTTTCCCTCGCTCTTGTGATCGCTTTTAATACCGCATCATGCACATTTTCAGGACTCATACCATCAACGCTATCAGCAGGCATTTCGTAGCCATCAGCAATTTTATAAATATCCAATACATTCGTAGTACGTGCTACAGAAGTACCCATGGCATAGTTATTATTTTCGCAAATAAATACTACCGGTAATTTCCATAACATCGCCATGTTGAATGTTTCGTGCAACATTCCTTGTCTTGCTGCACCATCACCAAAAAAGCAAAGCACCGCATTATCCGTACCCCTATATCTTTCAGCAAATGCCAAACCCGCACCTGTACCAATTTGAGCACCCACAATACCATGACCGCCAAAAAAGCCTACATCCACACCAAAAAAGTGCATACTGCCACCCTTTCCTTTGCTGCACCCTGTTGCTTTACCATACAGCTCAGCCATACAAGATTTAGCAGAAACGCCCTTGGCAACAGCCAAAGCGTGATCGCGATATGCGGTGATGAATTTATCGCCTGGATTAGTAGCTGTCATACAACCGGCTGCAACAGCCTCTTGCCCAATATACAAGTGGCAAAAGCCACGTATTTTTTGCATTCCGTACAATTGGCCGACTTTTTCCTCAAATCTGCGCAATAAAAGCATTAATTCGTACCAATACAGGTATGTTTCTTTAGAAAACTTTGTAGCCAATGGGATTAAGTTTTAGGTGGCAAAGATAAGAGGAAAAATTAAATTCCAGAGTCAAAAATCAAATTCCCAGGATACAAAATCCAAAAAACAATAAAACAAATTCCAATCCTTATAATTTTGGACTTTCAGTTTCCTTTTAAAAGTTTAAATACACCTGTTTCAGGCTCGGGTTTTGTTTTTTGGATTTTGTTTTTTGGAATTTTATTCCTTCAAGAATAAAGTAACTTTGTCTTAATGCACCGCCTTTCTAAAATAGTAACCACCCAATTCAAGAATTACACGCTTACTTCCTTCGATTTTACCGAAAGAGTGGTGGGTATTTGCGGTCCCAACGGCAAGGGAAAAACAAACCTGTTAGACGCTATTTATTACCTCAGCTTTACCAAAAGCTATTTTTCCAAATCAGACTCTATGAATATTTTATTTGGGGCAGACGGTTTTAGATTGGAAGGAGATTTTGGTAAAGAAAAAGTCATTTGTATTCATCGTGGCGTAGGAAAAAAAGAATTGTTTTTGAATGATGTGCCTTATGAAAAATTCTCGCAGCATATTGGCAAATTTCCCTGTGTGATGATCGCTCCGGATGATATTGAATTGATAACAGGTACAAGTGAGGAACGCAGAAAATTTATTGATACCGTTTTAAGCCAGATGGACGCCGATTATTTGCAACAATTAATTCAATACACCAAAGTATTACAACAACGAAATAGTTTACTAAAACGCTTTGCTGAACAAGGCAAAACAGATTGGCATTTATTAGAAGTACTGGATGAACAATTAATTAAACCGGGAGAATATATTTACGCCAAGCGAAAAGATTTTACAACTGCGTTGATACCGCTGGTACAAAAATTTTACAAACAGATCGCCGATAATGAGGAGACTGTAACACTGCAATATGAGAGCCAGCTGAACAGCAATAATTTTCAATCGATCATTAACCAGTTCAGAGAAAAGGACCTTATCCTGCAACGCACAAATGGCGGCATACATAAAGATGATATTGCCATACAATTAGACGGACAGATTTTTAAAAATATTGCTTCGCAGGGACAAAGAAAAAGTTTGCTATTTGCATTAAAGCTGGCCGAATTCGAATTATTAAAAACAATAAAAGGCTTTGCCCCGCTCCTTTTATTGGATGATGTTTTTGAAAAACTAGATAACAGCCGAATGCAGAATTTATTACACTGGGTATGCAATGAGAACAAAGGACAGGTTTTTATTACAGATACGCACCAGGAAAGGCTTGAGCTGGCGCTGACAGAACTTAACACAACATACCAGATCATAGGTTTATAATGGTTAATTGTTAATGGTAAATGGTTAATTTGCAGAAGGAATTAATAGTTGATGGCAAGGATAAAATTATTACTGATTAACTATTTCGCTAATTCTATCAGTTCCTGCGGAAGCGCCTCTTTGGCTGTGGTGACAAGCGAAGCGAGGCAGACAAAATCATGCGAAGCAGATTTTAGTCAGCGGCCAAAGTAGCGCTGGAGAAGGAACACAGCCCAGCGGCTATGAGCGACTACAAACTAAAAAATCACAAACAGTTTTGGTGGATTATGAAATATTTTTGCGGGGAAGACAGGAAGGCGTTTATAGTTCACTATAATTGGTAAACTTTTCTATATCTGGGGAGTCGGTATTCAATTAACAATTAACCATTAACAATTATTACCGTGGGTGAATTTTCAATGCAAGATGCCATACAACAATTTTTACAGCAGAGCCGCTTAAAGAGTGGCATGCAGGCTATGCGTATTGAAGAAATATGGGAGCAGATAATGGGGAAGACGATCGCTAAATACACTGATAAAATTCAGATCATCAACAATACTTTATTTATCAATACAGCTGTTGGCCCATTGAAAAATGAATTGTTATATCAGAAAGATAAAATAATTGAAAGAGTAAATGAAGCGCTGGGGGAAAAAGTGATCACGGAAGTTGTAATAAAATAAGTAAAAAGTAAAAACCAAAAAGTATGGAAGGTTTTTAACTTATGGGTTTTCATTTTTGCCTTTTGACTTATCTACCGGACTCTTGGATCAATTACCGCATACAATGTATCAGCCAGAAGATTGATGACAATAAAAATGCAGGCACTTACCAATACAGACCCCATCACTACTGGGTAATCTAATTTCTCTAAAGCATCTACCGTTATTTTTCCGATCCCTTTCCAGCCAAAAATATATTCTACAAAAAAAGCACCGGCTAACAATTCTGCAAACCAACCTGTAATAGCTGTTATCACAGGATTCAATGCATTGCGCAAAGCGTGTTTAAAGATGACTGTATTTTTAGATAAGCCTTTCGCATAGGCAGTGCGGATATAATCCTGGTTCAACACATCCAACATACTGCTGCGTGTTAATTGTGTTATAATAGCTAACGGGCGTATACCTAATGTAAATGCGGGAAGAATAAGGTTCTTTAATGTCAGGTATTTTTCTCCGGTTACTTCATCTATATCAAACCAGCTGCCCGTTAAATTTAAACCGGTAAAAGGATGTAACACCACGCCAAACAAATACGCAATAATGATCGCCATAAAAAATGAAGGCGCTGATATACCTGCGATACTGGCAAAGACTGCAGAAGTGTCTACCCATGTTCCCTTTTTTACGGCAGCTAAAACACCTAACAAAATACCGATGGTCGTTGCAAATAACATCGCTGCTATAGCCAGCAGTAAAGTGCCGGGCAATGCCTCCATTAAAACGGCGCCTACATTTTTTTTGGTTTGATAACTCTTGCCTAAGTAAGGAATTTTTAATCCCAGCTTTGTATCGCCGCCAATAAATAATCCTTGCAGCTCTTTTTTAGCGATATCAGCTTTTGTGTGAACACAAATGGGAGAAACATCATTGAGGTACAAAACAAACTGTTTCCATTTTGGCTGATCGAGGTATAGGTCTTTACGGATATTATCCATTGTTTTTTTATCGCCCGTTTGTCCAACGACCAAACGTGCCGGGTCTCCAAATCCCTGAAACATCATGAAGACAAGCATCACTACGCCTAATAACACTAATATGGAATAAACTGCCTTCAAATATGTTTTGCTTTAAGGACAAGTTGATAGTATTTCTGAAGAAGGAACATCAAATCCGTTTGGTGTTATCTGATCTTCGAACAAAAAACTGTTGACCGACGTGCCTGCAGGTAAACATGTAAGCTCGTATACATCGCCACAGACACCAATTTTTCTATTAGCTGTAGTAATGGCCTGAATTGTATAGTGAAATTTAACATCCGTATTACTTGTAACTGTTGGTGCCCAGCCCTGGTAGAATTCAGTAGTACTAAACACTACAACATTATTGGCATTATATATTGTAAATGTGATCGAATCAAGATTCTGTCCATATGGCCGACAAAAATCATTTAATCCATCACCATTAGGCGTAAACGCTGTAGGCATATATATTCTTCCACTATCATTGGTACCGGCCGTATCCGTAATAAGTGCATCACAATGTTGCGAAAAAGGCACACTGCCAGTATTTTTCTGACAACTGATCAACACGATCATTGCCAGGATAACAATAGGAACAATTTTTTTCATAGTAATGGTTTTATTGGGTACTGATCAGATTATTTAACCGCGCTTTCAATATCAGCCGAGCCCCATTTTTTTTCTACAACCGGACCATTCATTAAAAACAATGTTGGCCTTGTACGTGCAGCTGTTTTGATCGCTGTCATATCACAAGTATACACCGGCACATTGTATTTTTTCTTTACGTTCAAAAAGCTATCTACTTTTTCGTTATCAGATGTTACCACATAAAGATTTTCGCCATCGGCTTTCGCTTTTTTTCTGAGGTTAACGAATCCATTCAGCCAGTAATAGATAGATCTTTTATCGAAAGTGTTTATAAAGAATAAATAATACTTGCCATTTTGAGATAAGATCGCCTCGGTAGAATCATTGCCATCCCTATCTGTCAAAGAAAAATCATTGATCGCAGGCAATTTGCCATTTCCTTTTTCAACCAATACTTTTTTTTGTTCTACAAACTGCCAGGTAGAATCCGGCAATGCAGCTGTTGTAAATTCTTTTGTCTCGCTTCCTTTTTTATACACGAATGAATAAGCGAACGTATCAAATGTAGCATCGGCAGGCATTTTACGAAGCTCTAATATATTATTGCCTACTTTATATGGCAGGCAATCGATCAACGGCAAATGTTCCAATACGTACGATTGCAAAAACACTACAACAACTATGGTTAATGCGACAATGCCAAAATTCGACATCGCCTGAAAAAGCGGGTTGATATATTTTATTCCTACGATGATGATGATGATCAATGCCAGCAACACTAAATTTTTGATGAATGTCTGCAGGTCTGTTATCGGAAAACAATTACCAAAGCAACCACACTCCCGGATCTTTCCGGTGAATAGAGAATAGGCAGTTAAAAAAGTATAAAATAAGGTCATATAAAATATCACCCACACGGCTATATTTTTTCTCCAGCCAATTAGTAAAGCAACGCCAGCCAATACTTCCAATGCGATCATGATGATAGAAAAGCCTAACGCAAAATCGTGTAAACTATTCATTACCGCTTGCATCCAGCCACCGCCATCTCCCCATGCTTCAAAAAACTCTTGTGTTTTATAGGCAAGTCCCAATGGATCTACTGCTTTTATCAATCCCGAAAAAATGAACAATACGCCAACAATAACACGCGCAATATTTACAACTAGCTTCATGATCTTATTTTCCATTTTTGAATTTTGTTATTTGTTTTTTGGATCTTGTTTTAATTATTTATGTTTCCCTTCTTCGATCAATATTAAAGCAAATGCAGCGTAATTAATAATATCATAAAAATTAGCATCAATTCCTTCACTTATTAATGTTTGTCCTTTATTGGCAATGATCTGTTTAATGCGTAATAGTTTTGCCAAGGTAAGATCGGCAAAACTTTCCTGGCTCATCTCTCTCCACGCTTCGCCATAATCATGGTTTTTATCCAGCATTAAATTTTTAGCAATGGTAGCTTGTTCATTGTATAATTTTTCTACTTCAGTTACGGACAACTCTTCTATATCGTCGTTATTGATTCCCAATTGTATCAATCCGATAATGGCATAATTCAAAATGCCTTTAAATTCACTGCGGATATCATCGCCGATCTTTTGTTCGCCTACTTCTTGTATAGTGCGGATACGTTTCGCTTTAATGTATATTTGATCGGCAATGGAAATGATCCTGTAAACTCTCCAGGAAGTGCCATAATCTTTTGTTTTCTTTAAAAATATGTCTTTACAGGATTGAACCGCTGAATCGTATTGCTGAATTGTGCTCATCGTTTGATAAATGTCTTATACTTTTGTTGAACTCAAAATTAATCGTTTACACTGATGTACACACTTAACTGCAAAGGAAAATTGTTAATAATCGATAAACCACTGGTAATGGGCATTATTAATGCCACGCCGGATTCGTTTTACGATGGAGGACAGCATAACAGCCTTGACAACAGCATCTCGTTAGCAGAAAAAATGGTGACTGATGGCGCGGATATATTGGATATTGGCGGACAAAGCACCAGGCCCAATAGCGAACGCATCACTGCAGACGAAGAATTAAAACGTGTATTGCCGGTTATTGAAGCCATTCATCATCATTTTCCTCAAATCATCATTTCGACAGATACTTACCACAGTGAAGTAGCAAAGAAAGCCGTAGCAGCAGGCGCTTCGATCGTAAATGATATTAGTGCCGGCGAAATGGATAAGGCAATGATCCCAACTGTTGCCTTATTAAAAGTTCCTTATATATGCATGCATATGCAGGGAACGCCTGATACCATGCAAAAAGATCCTTCTTACACGGATGTGGTGAAAGAAGTACTGGATTTTTTTATACAAAAAATAGCAGCATGCCATAATGCGGGTATTACCGACCTGATCATTGATCCGGGATTTGGATTTGGCAAGACGGCACAACATAATTTTAAGCTGCTGAAAGAATTAGAAATTTTTTCAATGCTGCGAAAACCTATTTTAGCGGGTCTTTCAAGAAAAGCAACGATCTATAAAACACTGGGGGTTACAGCGAACGAGGCACTGAATGGAACAACCGTATTAAATACAATGGCATTAATGAATGGCGCATCTATCCTTAGGGTACATGATGTAAAAGAGGCAAAGGAAGCAATAAAATTGTTTGTCCCCTACCATACTATAGCATAATAATTTTTAATGATTATTTTTGAACCTGATACTTTAACACTGTAAGCATGAATCTTTTTACATTCTCTAAAAAAGCCCTGGCGCTTTGTAGTTTTTTATTTTTAAGTTTTTTTCAGTTTGCGAATGCAACTACTTATCAATCTACCGGAGCGGGCGGCCTTTGGAGTAATCCCGCTTCCTGGAGTCCTGCAGCTGTGCCTAATGCGGGAGATATTGTTACCATAATGAATGGCTCTCCTATTCAAATCACTTCACCCGTTGCCTGTGCCACTATCACAATTAATACAGGTGGAGTATTGACAATGAATTCGAGTATGACCGTTACAGGATCTTTTACAGTGAACGGCACGCTTGATTGTACGACAAATTTTATTTTGGGAGCCTGTAATTTTACATTGGCTAACAGCAATACTGCTTTTTTAAAGATCGGTGATCCGAACGGTATAACCAGTGGCGCTATTGCAGTAGGAAATATCGAAAATACCGGCGGCCGTACTTTTCCTTCCGCTGCTAATTATGTATATGATGGTATTGCTAATCAAAATACAGGAAACGGCCTGCCTACAACTATCAATGGAGGAGGTTCGCTTACTATAGATAACACTGGTACTTCACCCACCAACGTTGTTACATTAGCTGCTACAAGTAGTATTCAAAATTTAACGCTACAAGCAGGATATTTATCCCTTCCAGGCAAAACGGTTACAGTAAACGGAACTATTTTAAATACAGGTGGAGATCTTGACTCGACTGTACGCGCCAACGGTGGTGCTTTTATTGTGCAAGGAGCAACCATCACTGGACCAACTACTTTTTATAACCTTACTCCTGGTGGTGCAAACTCTACTATTACAACATCCGGGCTTTCTTCACCTCTGATCAACGGTACATTATTATTGAACACCGCTTCTCGTTTCGGAGGAACTAACTCTCCACGATATGCAAAAGGATCTACTTTAAGTTATGCAGGAAATCCTAATAACAGAGGATTGGAATGGAATGCAGATCTTAGTACGCCCGCTACCATTGGTGTAACACAGGGTTATCCCGATAATGTATTTATAAATTCAGGCTCTGATTTCGATGTTTGTAATTATCCTAACAATGGGAATGATGGAGCTATACCACGTGGTTTAGATGGAGATCTTACTGCATCTGCTTTTACTATGTTGGATTGGATACCTTATACTTCAGGCCCTGCTCCTTATCTGGGAAATCCATTATTAAATCAAACAGGTTCTTTTACAGTAGGACATAATATGATAGTAAATTCAGGAGGAAACATTAATATGTCGAAAATTCCTGGAAGCGGAGCTTTTACCATAAAAGGAAGCCTAACTATTAACGGTGCCGGCGCTAACGTAAATCTGGATAGTATGACCAATGCGTTTACTGTTGACAGCGGTATAGTAATGAATAATGGTACATTCAATATGGGTAACCCCGGTGTTGCTACGCAGCTGAATGTAACAGGGGATATTGTACTGAATGGCGGCACTTTCAACGGCGCATCGGGAACTGTCTCTTTAACTGGAGCATGGAAAAGATCTGGTGCTACTTTTAATGCCCAAAATGGTACTGTTGATTTTAATGGTACCGCATCTCAGGTTATTACCTCTACTGGCGGTGAAGTTTTCAATAATGTAATTATTAATAATCCCAATGATATTGGGATGACTTATAGCACAACTATTAATGGTAACCTTACTTTTATACAAGGATTATTTTTAACGTATGCAAGTGCCGACCTAACAATTGGCGCTTCCGGCAATATTATTGGCGCTTCGCAAAGTACAGGATGGGTAGCGCGTTTCAGTGGAGGTAATTTGATAAGAAATATCACCAATACTTCTCCTTATTTATTTGCTATTGGAAATATCAATACTTACACTCCTGTTACTCTCACCTTTAGTTCTGTAACAACTCCCGGCACTGTTGAAATGAATACACCCGGATCTAATCCTGACCTTAGTATGCCGGGTATTGCCACGTATGCTTTATCACAAGTCAATTACGCTAACTGGTTCTGGTATATTAAACAACTTACAGGCTCATACGGCAGCTACAATGCCGATTTAAATTACGGAACAGCAAGTTTACAAGGTTCTGCAACTGTTTCCTCATTAGAAACCGGCGTTTACGATGGTACTAACTGGACATACCCTCCTTCAAGCGGAAGCGGAACAACCGTTACGGCAACAGGTATTACTCCTTTAAATGGAGCGTTAGAAAACATTGGCCTTGCAAACAGCGCTTGCACACCCCCAACTGTTTACAATGTTACAGGTACAGGATCTTATTGCTCCGGTGCCGGATTGCCCGTTGGTTTGGATAATTCTCAAACAGGTGTAAATTATCAATTACAAACAGCAGGCCCTGTTAATGTTGGAACTCCAGTCGCAGGTACAGGATCTCCTGTTAGCTTTGGTAATCAACCTGTGGGGACGTATACTGTTATAGCTACAAACGCCATTACCAGTACTTGCACAAGCAACATGGCAGGTAATGCTGTTATAACAATAGGTATACCGACAGCGCCAACATACACAGGAATTCCTCCCGCAGAAATATGTGTAAATAATACCGGAAATTATACTACACAATTGGGCCAATTGAATTATGTATGGACAGTGCCTGGTGTAGTAGGAACAGATTATATAATTGCATCAGGCGGAATAGGCTCAACAAATCCTACTGTAAACCTTACCTGGTTAACACCGGGTACAAAAACGGTAACAGTAAATTATACCAGTAGTGGCTGTACAGGAGCTGTGCCTGCTACAAATACAACCGTTGTTGATACTTTACCCATTCCTACTTTTACAACAGCTCCATCTGGTTCAATATGTGAGAATAGCAGTGTAACCTACACTACACAAACAGGCCAGGTGTTTTATAGCTGGACAGTACCTGGTGTAGCAGGAACAGATTATACGATCACATCAGGCGGGATAGGCACTACTAATAATACCGTTACGTTAACCTGGTTAACCAATGGCTCAAAAACAGTGACTGTAAATTATTATAATAATATTACTGCTTCTTGTACCGGTGCCACACCAGCTTCTTCAACAATAACTGTCAACACTCCACCAACGCCTACATTTACTGCTGAGCCTGGTGCTACAGCTTGTTCAAACGTTGCTGTTACTTACACCACACAAACAGGAGAAACAAATTACGTATGGAACTTTGGAGCTCTCGCAGATTATACTATCATATCCGGAGGATCAGCAACAGATAATACAACAACATTAAAATGGGTAACAGCAGGTAATAAAACTGTCACTATAAATTATACAGATATAAATGGTTGTTCAGCTACAAGTGCTACTCCATCTATAATAACAAACGTAACTGTTGGTCCGGATGCAAGCAATCTTGCGATAGCATCAACAACACCGGTTTGTCCGGCGTCTAGTGGCTCTACTATCACTGTTACTTCTACAACATTACCGGATGGAACTTACACAGTGAATTATACGCTTGGGGCTCCCAATGCCGGAACACCAAACGCTACCATGATCTTTTCGGCAGGTACAGGAATTTTTACTGTCCCAATAGGAATTTTACCAACGGCAGGATCAACAAGTATAACTATAACAGCTATAAATAATGGTTGTAATACAACCGGGCTAGCCGCAACAAATACAATTGCTGTCGGCGCTAATCCTGTTCCTACATTCACCACGCAGCCCGGGGGGGCTGCCTGCGTGAATAATGCGGTAACTTATTCTACGCAAACAGGCAAATCAAATTACACCTGGACATTTGATGGTACTGCAAACGTAGATTATACTATTATAAGTGGTGGAACAACTACAGATAGCACAGTAACATTGAAATGGTTAACCACAGGTGGAAAATCTGTGACTGTAAATTACACCTCAGGTTGTACAACAGGTACACCTGCCTTATCTACGGGCACCAACGTTAGCGAGAGTGTAGACGCAAGCAATCTTTCTATAGCATCAGCTACGCAGGCTTGCACAGGTACAAGCGGATCAACTGTGACTGTAAATTCCACAACACTATTATCAGGTAGCTACATAGTAACATATGATCTTAGCGCGCCGAATGCTACTAATTTTGCAACGGCAACGATGAGCCTCTCCGGCGGCACCGGAACTTTTATAATACCATCTGGTAGTCTGCATGCGGTTGGATCTACAACTATAACGATAATAACGATAACGGGTAGTGGCTGTCCTGCAACTGGATTGTCAGTTACAGGAATTGTTTCAGTTAGCACTCCACCTACTCCTACTTTTACAACTGAGCCAGGTGCAAGCGCCTGCGATCATACAAACCTTATTTATACAACTCAATCAGGCGAATCAAATTACGCGTGGACCTATTCGGGCACTTTAAATACAGATTACTCAATTATATCTGGTGGCGGTTCAACGGATAATACGGTTACGCTACAATGGTTAACCAGCGGAGCTGATAAAACTGTAACGGTAAATTATACTAACGCAATTGGCTGTACTGCAACAAGTGCAACTACATCTACACCAATTCAGGTTAATATTTGTAATGTACTTCCTTTATACATCCCATCCGGGTTTACGCCCGGCGGCAAAAACCCGGTATGGCATATCCAAAATAGTGAGGATTATCCTTACATGCAAGTAGCCGTGTATGACCGTTGGGGAAAGAAAGTATTTGAATGTGTAGGAGCAACAACATGGGATGGCACTTACCAGGGACAGAATTTATTACAAGGCGTATTTGTTTATGTGATCAAAGTAAATGATGAAAGATACAAGCAAATATTGCAGGGCTCTATCACCTTAATAAGGTAAAGGAACTAACTCCAATATAAAAGCGAACCCCAAAGCCGATCATGACTTTGGGGTTCGCTTTTATTTATTGCTTATATTTTTATTATTGAGCGGGAGCGCCTTGTGGCATTGGATGAGCTCTTCTCATCGAATCCATCATTTGTTGTTGTTTAGCTCTTTCTAACGCTTGTTTTATTTTTTCTTGTTCGCGGTATTGTACAGCATTAACAACATCAACGATCTCAACATCGAAAATAAGGTTTGCATTTGGTCCTATTTTCGGACCAGAACCATTTTTTGCATAAGCCAAAGATGAAGGAATATAGAATGTTCCTTTGCTGCCTTTTTTCATTTGTTTTAAACCATCTATCCAACCTGGAATAACGTTTACTGTACCCATGTCTACAGCAAAAGGTCCAACATGACCAAACTTAGGATCAATATTAGAATCAAAAACTGTATCCACTAAAGTTCTGCCGGTATAATTAACCATCGCAACAACAGTACTATCAATTTGTGGCCCTGTTCCCGGATCAGTAATAGATACATAGGTACCCCAATCTCCTTTAGTAGCAGTAATATGTTTTGCTGCTATGTAATCAGATAATATTTTATCGTCTGTTTTTAATTGAGCTGCGTTATCAACCAACCCTTTCTTTATTGTGGTTAAAGTTTTTTGATATGCCTTAGCTTCTGCTACTGCCGCATGAGATTCTTGCGCGCTATCCTTTTGTTGTTCAGATGTAAATATATTAGCTATTGTAAAATATTGATATACATATTGTCCTTTCTTCATAAAAGGAGCTGCCTGGTTTTTATCGATAAGCGTATCCGTAGATATTCTTAAAACGATGCTATCGCCAACATATATTTTACCAAATATTTTTTTGAACGCAGGAGGGAATTGCTCAGGATTATAAGGAGCATATTGTGGCATTCCATTATCGACAGTACTGTACAATGTACTATCGTTATACACAGCAACAATATTCAATTCAAGAAAATCTCCTACTGCTGCCCTTGTTCCAGTTTCTTTACTGATAATTTTATATTCCAGGCCTCCGTCTGCGTGTTTGTATTTTCCTTTACATGCTGTGAATAATACTACAGCAGCAAGTAATACGTAACTGATTTTTTTGTTCATTGGTTTTGATTTAAAATTTATAAGTACTTAATTGATCTTTGTTTTCTTTCATGGCGGCAATAAATTTTGCTGCTACTTCTTCTAACGGTTCCTTGCTGTTTCCTCCCGCTGCGTTGTAATGTCCGCCGCCATTAAAATATTTCCTGGCAAATGTATTTACATCAAAATCGCCTTTACTCCTGAAAGAGCTTTTGCGCTCTTCGCCTCTGTCGATTATGATAGCCGCAAATTTTATCCCTTGTATGCCTAACGGATAATTTACCAGCCCTTCTGTATCGCCCGTTTTGGCATTGTATTTTATCAGGTCACTTTGCGGTATAACTATCAGCGCCGTATTGTATTCATAAAAAAGCTCCATCCTGTTGCTTAATATATTTCCTAAAAAACGATAACGGCTCTCTGAATTATTATCAAATATCGCTTCATGAACATCGCTGTGTTGTAAGCCTTTATCTTTCAATGTAGCCACCATTCTATGAACGCTTGCAGAAGTAGATGGAAAACGGAACGATCCGGTATCCGTCATTACTCCCGCATATAAACATTCTGCAATATCAATATTTATCTTATTGGTATTGCCCGAATTTACTATAAGATCATATACCATCTCACAAGTAGAGCTTTTGCTGGTATCACTTACACCGTATGTGAATTTATCAACCTGCGGCTCCTGGTGATGGTCAATCAAAATACGAACAGCTGTTGAACTATCCAATTTCGGTTCCATTTTTTTTGTACGGCTTAGCGTATTAAAATCCAAACAAAATATCCATTCCGCTTCATCTATAATTGCATCAGCTTTTTGCGTATGCGCTTCATAATCAATCACCAATTTCGTATCGGGCATCCAATTTAAAAAGCTTGGCCAGTTGGTTGGTGAAATAACAGTAACTGTGTGGCCGAGCTGTTTTAAAAAATGATATAAGCCTAAAGTTGACCCCATCGCGTCACCATCAGGTTTTTGATGCATGGTAATTACTATCTTTTTTGGCTGAGATAGAAGGGGATATAATTGATCGATTGTTAGCATAAAGCGGGCAAAAGTACTTTTAATTAGTCAAAAAGCAAATACCGAAAGCGGGGAATTAACAATTTGCTCATTTCTTAATTAAATTCCGCCTTATCTTTGCACCTCAAAATTATTAACTGATGAGTAAGAGAACGTTTACGATGATCAAGCCAGATGCGACTGCCAAAGGCAACACTGGGGCTATTTTAAGTATGATAAATGCTGCCGGTTTCAGGATCGTGGCAATGAAAATGCTGCATTTAAGTGCTGAAAAAGCAGGTGAATTTTATGGTGTGCACAGAGAAAGGCCTTTCTTTGGTGAATTAGTAGAATTTATGAGCCAGGGGCCAATTACTGCAGCTATTTTAGAAAAAGACAATGCAGTAGAAGATTTTCGTAAACTGATCGGAGCTACTAATCCTGCACAGGCAGCAGAAGGTACGATCCGTAAATTATATGCGGCTTCAATTGGAGAAAATGCGGTTCACGGAAGTGATAGTAATGAAAATGCTTTGATCGAAGGCGATTTCTTCTTTAGTAAATTAGAACAATTCTAAGAAAATAAAATTCAAAAAACAATCAGTCAAATTCCAAAGCTGGAATGAACTGAAAATTGTTTTATAAAATTAAAAAAGACAAATTCAATATGAATTTGTCTTTTTTATTACTCGCTATTTGTAATTTGACTGATTGTTTTTTAGATTTTCAAATTGATCAATTTTTCAAATGATCAATCATCCAATTTCAATACTGCCAAGAATGCTTCCTGTGGTACTTCTACGTTACCTATCTGCTTCATTCTCTTTTTACCTTCTTTTTGCTTTTCCAGCAATTTACGTTTACGGCTGATATCGCCACCATAACATTTAGCCGTTACATCTTTACGTATGGCACTGATGTTTTCTCTTGCGACCACCTTAGCACCAATTGATGCCTGGATAGCAATTTGAAATTGCTGGCGTGGTAATAATTCTTTTAATTTTTCACACAGCTTCCTTCCAAACTCATGTGCCCTTGCTCTATGGATCAATGCACTTAAGGCATCTAATTTTTCGCCGTTCAATAAAATATCCATTTTCACAATATCACTTTCGCGGTATTCGATCGGATGATAATCAAAAGAAGCATAGCCTCTTGTCATACTTTTTAGCTTATCATAAAAATCAAAAACGATCTCCGTTAATGGCATATCAAATGTAAGCTCAACCCTGCTTGGCGTTAAATACTGCTGACTGATCAACACGCCGCGTTTGCTGATACATAAGGTCATGATGTTGCCAATATAATCAGGCTTACTGATCATCTGTGCCCTGATAAATGGCTCTTCAATTTTTGCGATCCTTGTTGGATCAGGCATTTCTGTTGGATTATTGATCGTTATTACTTCGCCTTTAGATGTAGTGGCAATAAAGCTTACGTTGGGTACAGTTGTAATAACTGTTTGATTAAATTCTCTTTCTAAACGCTCTTGTATAATTTCCATATGCAACATCCCTAAGAATCCGCAACGGAAACCAAAGCCTAATGCCTGCGATGTTTCTAATTCAAAAGTTAGGGAAGCATCGTTCAACTGAAGCTTATCCATACAATCTCTCAGCTCTTCAAACTCATCTGTTTCAACAGGAAAAATACCTGCAAACACCATTGGCTTAACATCCTGAAAACCTTTGATAGATTCGGTAGAACCGTTTACCATTGTGGTGATCGTATCTCCCACTTTTACTTCTCTTGCATTTTTGATACCGGTGATAATGTAGCCCACATCTCCTGCCCTTACTTCACTCTTGGCTTCCATCCCTAATTTTAAAATGCCTACTTCATCAGCGCCGTATTCTAATCCTGTGTTCGAAAATTTGATCTTATCATTTTTCTTTAATGTGCCATTAAATATTCGATAATAAACAATGATACCTCTGAAAGAATTGTACACGCTATCAAATATCAATGCCTGTAATGGTGCGTTGATATCGCCTTTTGGCGCGGGGATACGCTTAATGATCGCGGCTAATATTTCTTCGATACCGATGCCGCTTTTGCCACTCGCCAACAATATATCATCTACTTTACAACCTATCAGTTCCACGATCTGATCCTGTACTTCAGGGATCATGGCGCCATCCATATCGATCTTATTAATTACCGGAATGATTTCCAGGTTATTTTCAATGGCTAAATATAAATTAGAGATCGTTTGAGCCTGTATGCCTTGTGAAGCATCTACCAATAATAAAGCGCCTTCGCAAGCAGCCAATGCACGACTCACTTCGTAACTAAAATCTACGTGACCGGGCGTGTCGATCAAATTCAAAACATATTCTTCGCCATTCAATTTATAGTTGATCTGGATAGCATGGCTTTTAATAGTGATCCCTTTTTCTCTTTCAAGATCCATATCATCCAATACCTGAGATTGCATATCCCTTTCGCCAATAGTATGGGTAAATTCTAATAGACGGTCTGCCAATGTGCTTTTACCGTGATCGATATGTGCAATAATGCAAAAATTCCTGATATTCTTCATCCTTACTTATCCTCTTTTTGAGAGCAGCAAAAGTAACTGATTTTTAGCGATTAAAGAGCCCTGACATAAAAACGCCACAGTTTTGAAACTGTGGCGTAGTAGAGATTAAAACCTAATTCTGAAAAAATTTATTTATTTGCGGTGTCGACTTCTGTTTTATAATAATTCATGAAAGATACCTGGCCGTCTCCTTCTATAAAAAATACTACCAATAACAATAGTACCAATATAGAAAAAAGCAAACCACTTTCGAAGGCGAATATACCATCGCGTGCATGTACAAAAATAATAGCGCCTATCACTATCGGGATCTGCACAAGGCTGGCCAGTCTGGTAAACACGCCTATCAATATTAAAAATCCTGCGGCTATATTTATCCATATAACAGCGTAATCCATCCAGACCTGGTCAACATGAAAACTACTGACCATTAGATCATGAAATTGGAATGAATGATTAAAAAAAGAAAAACCTTTGAGTAAGAGGCTAAGGCCAAGCGCTACTCTGAAAAATGCAAGCCATTTGGGATTATGGGCTGCAGTCCAATCGGCAATTTTGTGTTGTAAAGTCATATAACATAGGTATTTGAGGGTGATAAATAAGCAATCTATATAGGTAACGCCTTAATTATAAAAATATTATAAAATATTACGATTTTCTTTAAATTAATAAAAACGCCGCAGATCGACTGCGGCGTTAGGAGTATATGATCGCGATCCAAATTATCTGTAACTATTCTCGCTTTTTACATACGCGGTAATGGAAATTGGCCCATCTCCTTCAACAAAGAATACCACTAACAAAAGTAAAATGAACACAGAAAAGATGATACTGTTTTGAAATGCAAAAACATCACTGCCCGCATTCACAAAAAGTAAAGAACCCAGTACCAACGGGAACTGTACGAATGTAGCTAACCTTGTAAGAAAGCCCATTAAGATAAAAAATCCTGCAATAATGGTTGCCCATATAATTGCATTATCGATCCATCCTGCGTTTACTTTTAATGAACTTACAACAAGCTCATGGAAACTTAATTGATGGTATAGAAAAGATAACCCTTTTGCTAACAGGGCCAATCCTAAAGCCACCCTTACGAAAGCGAGCCATTTTGGATTATGGGTAATACTCCAATGGGAAATTTTGTCGATAAAAATCATAGGTAAAAGTTTTAAATTATGATAAATAAAAAACCAAATAAAATACAACCATTGTAATACAATAACTGTACCAGATTACACTGCGAATTATAACATTGAATACAGATCAGGTGTGGTTTTTACACTATCTCTTCAGTCTGTGGTACCTACGAAAAAACCGCAGTTTTGGGCTGCGGTTCTTTCGTTATTTATGCTGGTGTTTTACTACTTCAATTTTGCCAAAGCTGTCTTCATTCTTTCAACGGCTTCTATCAGTTTTTCATCACTTGCTGCTGTGCTTAAACGGATACAATTGGGCGCGCCAAAGGCATTTCCTGTAACCATTGCTACATAAGCTGTTTCCAGCAACCAAAGGCATAATTCGTCTGCATTATGGATAGTTGTTGTTCCATCCGATTTACCGAAATAATAGCTAACATCAGGAAAAGCATAAAAAGCACCTTCCGGTACACGGACTTTAAACCCGGGCACTTCCTTCAATTTAGCAATTACAAGGTCCCTGCGGCGCCTGTAGGCTTCCAGCATCATTTTAGGGGCATCCATATTAGTAAAAGCAACTGCGGCTGCTTTTTGAGCAATACTGTTTGTACCGCTGGTAACCTGGCCCTGTAATTTATCCAATGCATCAACGATCCATTTTGCAGCGGCCGTCCAGCCTACTCTCCAGCCTGTCATAGCAAAGCCTTTGCTGAAACCATTTACAGTAATTACCCTGTCTTTGATCTCCGGGATGCTGCCCATGCTGAAGTTTCCTTCGTTAGTGAAGTTGATATATTCATAGATCTCATCTGCCAAAACAAAGATATTCGGATGTTTTGCAACGATCGCTGCAAAAGCCCTTAGTTCTTTTTCGCTGTAAACAGACCCTGTTGGGTTGTTTGGCGAAGCATACATGATGATCTTGGTTTTTGGCGTAATAGCCGCTTCTAACTGAGCCGGTGTTACTTTGAAATCATTCTCAAAACTACCATCAACGATCACGCTTTTCCCTTCGGCGATCTTTACCATTTCGGCATAGCTAACCCAGTATGGCGCAAGAATTATGACTTCTTGTCCAGGATTAATTAATGTTTCGATCACATTGGCCAAAGAGTGTTTGGCACCGGTTGATACGATGATATTTTCAGCCTTCCAATCAAGGTTATTTTCTCTTTTTAATTTTTCTGCAATAGCAGTACGCAATTCAGGAATACCTGAAACCGGCGTGTACGAGTGAAACCCGTCATCGATCGCTTTTTTAGCAGCATCACAGATATGCTTGGGCGTTTTAAAATCTGGTTCTCCTACACTTAAATTAATTACATCATGGCCCTGAGCCGCTATTTCACGGCTTTTTTTGCTCATAGCAAGGGTGGCACTTTCTTCCAGTGCGTTAATTCTGTCGGCTAATAAAGGATTGTAAGACACTTATTTGTTTTTTTGTAAAAAATGATTTTAGCGTGCAAATTTAGGAAGTTTTTAGTTGGTATTGTGTAGCACAAATTTTATTCACTAATTACACGAATTATTTTTTTGCGGGGGAGACCAGAAGTCGTTTTTTGTGCTTTTTACTGTGGCAATATCTTTTCGGTAATCTCAACTTCCTTATTCCTTATTTTTTGTTCCTTATTTCTTATTTACAGGTTATTTACAGGCTTAACTTTTACATTTTACATTGAATATTCTACATTTTACATTAAAATGCTTTTTCCCCTATCTTTGCAGCCCTTGAAAAAATAATAAATACCTACTAAAAGAATATATATGAAACTGAAAGGTTTGGTTTGGTTTTTTGCGATTGCACTTACAATTATTTCTGTTTGGGAACTTTCGTACACATGGGTTGTACGCAGTTACGAAAACAAAGTGAAAACACAGGCTGAAAAAATTATCAGGGCACAGTATCCCGATGCGAGTGCAGACGATAAAGAATCGTTGGTAAAAGCTAAAATGCAACACATTTTGGATAGTACAAATGATAAAGAGATTTATCCGGTAATTGGTACCAGCTATCAAAAATGTAAAGAGAACGAACTGAATTTAGGTTTGGATCTGCAAGGTGGCATCAACGTTACAATGGATGTGAGCCTAGAAGGCTTATTAAAAGCTTTAAGCAATAACCCTAAAGATCCTGCTTTATTAAAAGCGATCCAAACAGCTGATGTACAAAAAGTAGGTAGCGATGTTGATTATATCACTTTATTCCGCACTGCCTACACACAACAAAATCCGGGAACAAATCTTGCTTCGATATTTTCAGGACCTGGTAAAGATGTTAAGGTTGGCGATAATGATGATGTGGTTACTGATAAGATCCGCGCGACAGCAAAAGTTGCTATCAACCAGACTTATAAAATATTATTAAAACGTATTGATAAATTCGGTGTTGCTCAGCCTAATATTAATTTAGATGAGAACAAAGGCATCATTAATATTGAATTAGCCGGTGTAAATGATTTTCAAAGAGTAAGAAAATATTTACAATCTGCCGCTAACCTTCAGTTTTGGGAATTATACAATGTTAGTGAGTTAGCTACCTCTCTTGATAATATCAATAAAAACTTAGCTGTTTATTTAAGTGGTGTTGCAAATGACACGACAAAGAAAAACCTTGCCGATTCTAATAAGATCAATGCAAACAAGGATGCTTTTTACAAAGTGATCAACCCGATCAATCCTCAGCAAGATCCTAAAACCGGCAGAACTATTTTTGCTGCAGCTATTGGTAGCGTTGCCGTAAAAGATACGGGTGTGTTTAATTATTACACAAGTCTGGATATTGTTAAAGACATGCTTCCGGGCAACTGTAAATTTTTATTAGGTGTAGAAGAAAAAGTAGAAAAAACAGGGCAGCGTTATTATCCTTTATATGCAATTAAGACAATACCGGGAAGCGATAAAGCCAAATTAGAAGGCGATGGCGTTGAAGAAGCATCACAAGGTGTTGATGACAGGGGCCAGCCTTGTATCAATATGGTGATGACAAATACCGGCGCTAAGATCTGGGAAAGAATGACAACTGATAACACGGGCAGGTCAATTGCCGTAGTGCTAGATGATGTTGTGTATTCTGCACCAAATGTTAACGAACCTATCCAGGGTGGTAACTCACAAATAACAGGGAACTTTACTTTTGAAGAAGCACAGGATCTTGCCAATACTTTAAAGTCGGGTAAATTAGACGCGCCGGCTAAGATCGTTGCAGAACAGATCATCGGGCCAACACTTGGTAAAGAATCTGTACAAGGCGGTGCTAAAGCATTCCTGATCGCGTTTATTGTAATTTTTGCTTTAATGCTTCTTTACTATAACACGGGTGGCTGGGTAGCTAATATCTCTTTAGTATTAAATATTTTATTTACGGTTGGTGTATTAACCGCATTAGGCTTTACACTAACGGCTGCGGGTATCGCAGGTTTGGTACTGACCATCGGTATGGCGGTAGATACGAACGTAATTATTTTTGAAAGGATAAAAGAAGAATTAACCAAAGGAAAAAATTACCCGCAAGCTGTAGCAGACGGTTACAAACGCTCTTTAGCGCCGGTTATTGATGCCCACGTTACTACTTTCTTAACAGCAGCTATGTTGTTTATCTTCGGACTTGGGCCGGTACTTGGGTTCGCTACAACGCAAATGTTAGGTATCACTTTATCATTGTTCTGCGGAATTTTAGTATCAAGGTTGATCACTGATTTCTGGACAAATAAGAACCGTCACTTTAATTATTTTACGGGTGTATCTAAAAAGATATTCAAACACGCCAGCTTCAAATTTATCGAATACAGAAAAGTAGCTTACGGCATTTCTGTTGTTGTATTGATACTTGGTATTGCTTCTTATTTCAATGGCTTCCATGAAGGTGTTGAATTTAAAGGTGGCCGTAGCTATACCATTCAGTTTGCAGCGCCGGTAAAAAATGATGATGTTCGTGACGACCTTAAAAATGCATTGGGTGGAGATTACCCGGTAATTAAAACAGTAGTTGATAACAAACATTTAAATATCACTACCTCTTATATGAAGGGTGTTGACAATGCCGATAGCGTTGTACAAACAGCTTTGTATACAGGTTTGGCTAAGGCATTACCTGGCGTTAGTTACAACGATTTTATAAAAAATAATATACAGAGTTCACAAACGGTACAACCAACAATTTCTGAAGACTTGAAACACGGCGCTATCAAAGCTACCTTGTTCGCTATCTTAATAATTTTCTTGTACATCTTTATTCGCTTCCGCGATTGGAGATACTCTGTTGGAACGATCGTTGCCTTATTGCATGATGTGCTGGTAACGTTAGCGGTGTTCTCTTTCTTTAAAAATATCGTTCCTTTCCCTTTAGAGATCGATCAGCATTTTATTGCGGCGATATTAACGGTAATAGGGTTTAGTATGAATGATACGGTAATTGTATTTGACCGTATCCGTGAATATAGCAAAGGTTCTAAAGCAATTGATAAAGGCAGCATCATTAACCGCGCGATCAATGATACATTGAGCCGTACGATCATGACGTCTTTAACCGTATTCTTAACCTTGCTGATCTTATTTGTATTCGGCGGTGAAGTAACAAGAGGTTTTGCATTTGCGATGTTGATAGGTGTTGTAACAGGTACCTACTCTTCTATCTTTGTAGCGGCACCAATATTGGTTGACTTTGCAAAAGACAAACCATTAGGAGAAGCTGAGATCTTAAGTTCAAGCAAAAAAACAGCAGACCACTAAAAATACTAGCTATACTGAAAAAACAAAAAGCCCTGCTATTTAGCGGGGCTTTTTATTGCTGATAGACGCGCTTTTGATACCCCTGAGAACAGGCCAACCAACCTACAGGTACCCTTGATCAGAAAAAAATAATAATAAACCGGGAAGACAAGCAGCTTTTCAACCCTTCATCGGGTCTAACAAGAAAGGATAAACGAAGAATTCAAATTAGTGGGTAAATATTTACTACCCAATCAAATAAATTAGGCAAATCATCGTTTTCACAATAGATTAAAATATTACATAATAATACTAGCTATATTGAAAAACAGAAAAGCCCCGCTTATATCGATAAGACGGGGCTTTTTCTTTACCAAAACTAAAATATGTAGAGGAGTAATAGAATGATCTAAACGGCAAAACTGGTTCCGCAACCACAGGTCTTGCTGGCATTAGGATTATTAAAAGTAAACCCTCTCGAGTTTAAACCACCCTGCCAATCGATCTCCATACCCATTAAATAAATACCATGCGATTTTTCCATGATGCACGGAACGCCTTCTATTACAAAAATATCATCCTTATCTGTTTTTGCATCGAAACCCAATACGTAGGTCATGCCACTGCATCCGCCGCCTTTTACACCTACCCGTAATAAGTGAGTTTTATCAAAACCTTCTTCGCTCATTAACCTGTTTATTTCAGCCACGGCATTAGAAGTAAAGCTTACCGGTGTTTTTACTACAGCTTCCATAATTTATAATTTGACACAAAGGTACAAATTTTTAAAAAACCATACTTATCCACTCTTTTCGAAAGCAGGAAATAATTGGTTAAAGATTACTGTATTTTTGCCTACAAATTTAAAAACATGACTTTATTATTGATCACTTATCAGGATGTTGCAGTACCCGTAACCATCCTTTTACTGGGTGGTATCACCTGGTTAATATTCGAATTCCGCGAAATGAAAGCCCTTTTCAAAGAAAGGCTCGGACTAAATAACGAAACCATCAAATTGCGCTTACAGGCATACGAACGGCTAACCCTGTTTGCAGAAAGAGCTGCTTTCAAAAATTTGGTTAGTCGCACCCCGTACAATGATATCAGCATCCTTGAATTGCAATTAACGTTGATACAAACATTGCGCAGCGAATATGAATACAATACCAGTCAGCAAGTATATGTGAGTGGAGATATGTGGAGAGCCATCGGCAATTTAAAGGACCAGAATATTTATATCATTAACCAGGTTGCTGCAACATTGCCATCACAAGGGCCGGCGATCGATCTAAGCAAACGTTTGCTGGAATACGCTTCTATCAATCCGCAGGCCGAAATGAGCGCTCTTGTTTTAGATGCTTTGCAGATCGAGGCTAAAAAAATATTGTAATTTT
>DATHHR010000164.1:0-19499 GCA_035317105.1 Ferruginibacter sp.
CCGTGAAATGAAAAGGCGCAATATGGATATTCCATTATTGATCGGTGGCGCTACTACAAGTCGTATGCATACCGCAGTAAAAATTGCCCCCGAATATGATAACGGTGTAGTGCATGTACTGGATGCATCGCGCAGTGTAACAGTTGCAGGGAGTTTATTAAGTAAGGAACAGAAGCCTGAATTTTTAAATGGTGTAAAAGCAGAATACACAAAATTAAAGTTAGACTTCGGCAATAAAAAGACGGTAAAGAATTATTTAAAATTTCCTGAAGCACAATTGAACCCTGCAAAGATCGAATGGACAAATTTTACACCGGTTAAACCAACATTTATCGGCACGAAAGTTTTTGATAATTATTCTCTTAGTGAGATAGCAGAATATATTGACTGGCAGCCATTCTTCATCGCGTGGGAAATGCATGGGAAATTCCCTGCTATTTTAACCGATGAAATAATCGGTAAAGAAGCTACCAATTTATACAACGATGCTAAAGCATTATTGAAAAAGATCATCGACGAAAAATGGCTGAACGCAAAGGGTGTTATCGGTTTTTGGGAAGCTGATAAAACAGCGCCGGATACTGTCGTAATAAAAAGAGGCAACGATAAAATTGACCTGCAGTTTCTGCGCCAGCAAATAAAAAAAGCACCGGGGCAACCGAATTTTTCTTTGGCGGATTTTATAAAACCAAGCCCATCCCTGCAAGCCAGTAATAATATTGAGGAATCGACTAAAGTCCCTTCCCAAGGGGAAGGGATGGATAAAGCTGGCTTCGGTTATGAAATGGCGGATCCCATTACCTATCCGCTTTTAAAAGAGTATGCCTTATCACATCGTAATAAACCAACAAAGGCAGAAGAATTGCTTTGGGATTTGGTTAAATCAAAAAAATTAGAAGGATATAAATTTAGAAGGCAGCATATCATTGGTAATTATATTGCGGATTTAGTTTGCTTAGATAGAAGATTGATTATAGAAATAGATGGATTAATACACCAACTTCCCGATAATATTGAAGCTGATGAAATACGAACAAAATGGCTAACCGAAAAAGGATTCAAAGTAATAAGGGTTACAAACGAACAAGTAATAAGTAAAACAGAAGAAACAATTAACAGCATCTCCATTGAATTAAATAATCAACCAAGTATCAAAGAAACTAACAATCTAAGTTCCCCCATCGGGGGACAGGGGGCTTCAGATCACATGGGCGCTTTCTCAGTAACGATCGAAGGCATTGAACCACATATCAAACGTTTTGAAGAAAACCTGGATGATTATAATAAGATAATATTACAGGCATTGGCCGATCGTTTTGCTGAAGGCTTTGCAGAAGTATTGCATAAAAGAACAAGACAAGAATTCTGGGGCTATGTAACAGACGAACATTTAACTAATGAACAATTGATCAAGGAAGAATACATGGGTATTCGGCCGGCACCTGGCTATCCTGCTTGTCCTGATCATACAGAAAAATATAAATTGTTCGACTTGCTTGGTGGCAAAGAAGCCACGGGCATCACATTAACAGAATCACTGGCAATGTATCCGGGTTCATCTGTCTGTGGCTGGTATTTTGCTAATCCTGAAAGTAAATATTTCGGTGTAGGTAAAATTGAAAAAGACCAGGTACTGGATTATACCGAAAGAAAAAAAATGCCTTTGGAAGAAGTGGAGCGCTGGTTAAGGCCGGTACTCGAATATGATGCATAACATGCCGTTCACATAATTGGCAGTACAATTATATGTACAAGGCTACTTTCTTTTATTTACTTTTACGTCCCAAATACAAATTTGATGATAAACAAAAAGATCGCGACAGGTTCGATAGTAATATTATTGATCGCTACATTTTCTGCAAATGCGCAAACAGCTGCGAAAGAAGAAAGACAGAAAGAGTTTTATTTCTCCTGGGGATACAATACAGAATCTTACACTAATAGTAATATAAAGATCGATCAGCCATCACTCGGCAATAATTTTACCTGGGTTAACGTCAATGGGAACGATCACCAGGGCTGGAACACCGGCATCTTCAATAAACCCATCTCCATTCCTCAATACAATTATCGCTTAGGGCTTTTTCTTAACAGAAAAAAAGGATTAGCAATAGAGATCAATTTCGATCATACTAAATTTATTTTCTCTGATCAGAATGCAAGGCTAAAAGGCACCTTAAATGGCAGAGCCGTAGATACGCTGATCAATTTCAATCAGGCCAATGGCTATTATTATTACCTCAATAATGGCGCTAATTTTTTGTTGTTCAATTTGGTAAAGCGCTTTCATATCTATGCTGATAAGAGTGAGAACCTTAAATTGGATTTCTTAGCTAAAGCGGGCGTTGGTCCTGTTATACCGCATGTGCAAAATGGTTTCTTTTTAGATTCAACTGCAGGTGCACTTAAACAACAACCTAACGATCCGCATTTCCAATTTGGTGGCTGGAATGTTGGTGTTGAAGCTGCAGCAAGGGCTACTTTTCTTAAATATATTTATTTAGAATTCTCTAATAAAATTGATTACGCCCGCTACTCCAACTTAAAAATTTACGAAGGAACAGCCAAACATGCTTTTGGTACGTATGAATGGGTGTTAAGTTTAGGACTTACTTTCCCTGTTGGTAAAAAAGTAGAAGAGTAGTTTGTATATTCGACTTCTATAATTGATACAACTATGCGCATCATCTCCTATAATGTCAACGGCATACGCGCCGCTTTTAAAAAAGGATTTATTGATTGGTTACAAACCAATCCTGCAGATATTATTTGTTTGCAGGAAACAAAAGCTACAAAAGATGATGTAGACTTTAAGCAATTAGAAGCTTTAGGTTTTGAGCATCATTGGTTCAGCGCGCAAAAAAAAGGGTACAGTGGTGTAGCCATCTTCACAAAAATAAAACCGGATAAAGTACATATCGGTGTCGGACTTCCATCGAGCGATAGCGAAGGGCGGGTGATACAATTAGATTTTGGCGATATACGTTTGATCAATGCCTATTTTCCTTCAGGGACAAGCGGCGACGAAAGGCAAGCGTTTAAATATATATGGTTAGATGAGTTTCATGATTATCTGACTGCATTACAAAAAACAAATCCTAAAATTATTTTATGTGGCGATTATAATATTGCACACAATGAGATCGATATCCACGATCCAAAAGGAAATAAAAAAAGCAGCGGTTTTTTACCCGAAGAGCGTGCCTGGATGGATAAGTTTTTAGGTAGTGGCTGGATAGATACATTTCGTGAATTTAATAAAGAGCCACATCGCTATAGCTGGTGGAGCCAGCGCTTCCCTACAGTGCGGTTGAACAATAAAGGATGGCGCATTGATTATATAACAGTTACTGAGCCATTAAAAGCACAATTGATTGGCGCTGATATTTATCCTGACGTAAAACATAGCGATCATTGTCCGATCTATTTGGAATTGAAACCTTAACTTTAATACCCGGCTATACCTAACTACTTTAATCAAACCTAATTCAGCTATGGAAACTTTTTTGTCTATTGCACTTGTTGTTGTCATTATTTTATTAGCGAATATAATATCCAAGCAAAAAGAATCGACAAACGCTATTTTAAAAAATATCCTTTCTTTACAAAAAGAGTTAAAATCGTTAAAAGATAAATTAAGTAACCCTATAACAGGTAGCGACGATAAAAAGGAATCAGAAATTGTTACTCCCATTCCTGCCACTACAGTTCCTTCACCTGTTACAACTCCGGTAGCTAAACAACCGGAGCAAGAAATACAAGTTATAGTAAAAACAGTAAAGGCAGTACCAAAGTATATGCCCAAACCGCAGCAAGATAGCTGGTGGCAAAAATGGATACGCAACAACCCGGACATCGAAAAATTCATTGGAGAAAACCTTTTTAATAAGATCGGCATAGCTGTGCTCGTATTAGGGATAGCTTTTTTTGTTAAATATGCCATTGATCAAAACTGGATCACTGAAATAGGGAGAGTCTGTATTGGTATTGGATGTGGATTGATTTTAGTTGGATTGGCGCATTATCTTAGAAATACGTATCGTTCTTTTAGTTCTGTATTAGCAGGAGGAGGGATAGCCATTTTTTATTTTACGATCGCATTTGCTTTTCATCAGTATCAAATTTTTTCTCAAACTACGGCCTTTATTATAATGGTTGTTATTACTGGTTTCGCTGTAGCATTAGCCATATTGTATAATAAACTTGAATTAGCCATCATTGCTGTGATAGGAGGGTTTTTAGCGCCCTTTTTGGTGAGCCATGGGGATGGAAATTATGTTGTGCTGTTTTCGTATATCATCATACTAAATATAGGTATGCTGGGCTTATCTTATTTTAAAAAATGGCCGGCTATTAATATTATCTCTTTATTTTTCACCATTATTATTTTCGGAGCTTGGTTGATTAAATGCAGTAACAAGGATAATTGGTTGCCATACAAAGATGCCATATTGTTTGCGAGTATTTTTTACTTCATCTTTTTGGCAATGGCAATGATCAATAATATCCGCGAACAAAAAGCATTTAAAGCGTTAGACTTCTCTATATTATTGGCTATTAATTTCACCTATTTTTCAGCAGGTATCTACGCATTGCATTATTGGAACAACGGCGTTTACCAAGGCTTGTTCACAGTAGTGATAGGGGTGATAAATTTATCGCTGGCGTACTATTTATTCAAAACACAAAAAGGGGATAGGAACCTATTATTTCTGCTTATTGGTCTTACATTAACTTTCATCTCCTTAGCAGCGCCAATCCAATTACATGGGCATACCATCACCCTGTTCTGGAGCGCAGAATGCGTATTGCTATATTGGCTTTACCAGCGTAGCAAGATGGTTATCTTTAAATACTCATCTGCTATTGTCCTGTTATTAATGATTGCCAGCCTAATACTGGACTGGATAAAAGCTGATACTACAGCTAGCAAAAACATGGCGCTTATTTTTTCAACTACACAAGGTATCATCACAACAATTGTATCAGTAATTGCTTTTGGTTGTTATTGTTTTTTACTAAGTAAGGAAGACGAAAAGGCATCCTATATTTTTACTGTTACAAATGGTATTATGATAAAAGCATTGCTGATCGTAGGAGCGGCGGTAGCTTACCTCACTTGTATGTTCGTTGTTAATTTATGTTTTAACAATTATGATATGGCACCATTACCGAATGTCTATCATCAACTGGTAACATATTTATTTATAATTATATTGTTAATATTATTACGTAAATATTTTAAAGGATCAGAATGGCTACAACTATTATTAATTGGCTGCGCCGGAATAGTATACATATATAGCAGTCATTTTTTGCCTGAGATAAGTGAATCAATATTATTAAAAAAATACCCATACTACCACATGGTATCACATTGGGTAGCAAGCGCAGTGTTTATTTATTTATTATATGCTGCTATTGGATTGTACAGAAAGCAACCTCCCTTTCCCAATACTATACTTGCTTTTACCTGGGCGATCAATATTTTGTTCGTGACATTTTTAAGCATAGAATGTATGCAGGTATACATTTGGATCAACTACCATCCTAATAATATCGAAATATCTTCGGCACAATATATAAAGGCGGGACTAACAATCTTGTGGGCATTATGCTCGTTCGGATTAATATGGCTTGGCATGAAATATAAATACAAACCGCTTCGTATCATTGCATTGTCATTGTTTGCGATCGCTTTGTTGAAATTATTTTTATTCGATATTGAAAACATTTCCGAAGGGGGTAAAATTATTGCATTTATTATGCTGGGTGTTTTGTTATTGGTGGTGTCCTTTATGTACCAAAGGTTGAAAAAAATAATTATTGAAGATGAAGCAAAAACTAGTTAAACTTATACTGTTTTTTATTGGAGTACCTGTTTTGTCTTTCGCACAAACAGACGGCTATAAATATTTTTGCCCACTTGATAGTGTAAAAGCTTCTGGCTTTTATAATATTGTATTAAGTCCTGCTTTAAATGCTTATTTAAAAACGGATTACAGTGATCTACGAGTGGTAAATGATTCGGGTAAATGGGTGCCCCATATTTTAAGAGATCCTAATAGTGAATTAGGTGGAGAAGCCGTTTCGGCCGAAATGAAAATTATTCAGCTACAAAACTCTACAGTAGCAAGTACTTTAATAATCGAAAACGAGCAGGATACAGCGATCTCAGAATTTACAGTAAAATTTAAAACAACAATTGTAAAAAGATTTTGCACTTTAACAGGCAGTAACGATAACAAAAACTGGTTTATAATTAATGATAGTATATTGATTGACCCAACTCAAATCGATAGAGGCAGCAGCCAGTTCACTATTAATTTCCCGGCATGTAATTATAAATATTACAAGCTAGTAATTAATAATAAGGGTAAGGATCCGTTTAATATTATGGCTGTTTATACACCTTACCTCTTATCTGGACCCGACCCCAGATATATTGTACATCCCTTGGTTGAAAACCCTGCATGTAGGGTAGCGCAAAAGGACAGCAATAAAATATCCTATATAAAGGTCACACAAAATAAAGCCTATCATTTTGGAGAAATAAGCATGGCAGTAAGTGGTATAAAGTATTTTTACCGCACAGTTGATTTGTATATTCCTGATAGCAGCAATAGCTCATTTGCCAATCCTGGCCAATTAGTAACATCTTTCGTTATATCTAATAATAGTTCTCTTAGGTATTTCATTAAACAAACCAATGCTATCGTATTTTATTTGTTAATTCACAATGAAGATAATCCGCCTTTAAAAGTAGATCAGGTAAAAACCAGTTCTCGATACCGGGTAATTACTACTTATTTAGAAAAAGGCAATAACTACAGATTATTTTTGGGTAATACAACGGCCTCTTATCCTGATTATGATCTGAGCCAGTTAAAGTTTAACCGTGATAGCATAACTACAATAAATACGGGTAAAATATCTTCGGTGGAAATTGCTGAAAAGAAAGAAAGTGGGTTAAAAAATAATAATTGGTGGATATGGCCCTGCATTTTAGCTATAATAATTGCATTAAGTTTACTCACTTTTAAACTCAGTAGCGAACTGAAAAACTCAGAGAATTAATTAAAATTATTTTATGTTTATTTACAATGTTACCATAAAAGTTAATTGGGCAATACATGATGAGTGGATCCCGTTTATGAAAGATAAACATGTTGTTGATGTTGTAAATACGGGTTGTTTTACAAAGGCAACTGTTTTACGCTTATTAGAGATTGAAGAAGTTGAAGGCCCTACTTACGCTTTTCAATATTACGCAGAAAGTAAAGCATTATATAATCGATACATAGAAAAATTTGCACCTGCATTCAGACAAGAATTGTTTGATAAATGGGGCAATAACTTTATTGCTTTCCGTTCTTTAATGCAGGTTGTTAACTAAATGTGCAAAACAATTTAGTTGTACTTTTATCCGATATTCAAAAGAAATTACTATCGTCAAAACCCCAATGACAAAGGATTTGCTCGCTCTTATCGCTAAAACCCTTGCTGGTTAGGCATTTACAGATATACGCCCATCTTACGGATAAAAATTTAAAACAGTTAATATAGCTATATGCCTTGTTCCTTATGGATTATAGCGATTTTTAAATAAATAAAATTTACCAGAAAAAAATTTTGTTGCAATCAAAAACCCTCTATATTTGTCGCAGTAAAAAATATAAAATTCTAATTATGAACAAAGCTGAATTAATTGCAAAAATTGCTGACGACGCAGAAATTACAAAAACACAAGCTAACGCTACTTTAGATTCATTTATTGAAGCGGTTACTAAAACTTTAAAAGGTGGCGGTAAAGTTACGCTAGTAGGTTTTGGTACTTTTTCAGTATCTAAAAGAGCAGCCCGTAACGGACGTAATCCTCAAACAGGTGCTGTTATTAAGATCAAAGCTAAAAAAGTAGCAAAGTTTAAAGCTGGTAAAGAATTGTCTGGCAAATTGTAATGCTATTAAAACAAAATTAAAAAGCAAGGCATATTATTTATGTCTTGCTTTTTTAATCTTACTAATCAACAAACACAAATCAAAATAAATTATGGGACGCGGAGATATCAAAACAAAAAAAGGGAAAATTTCGAATGGTTCATTTGGTAAATCAAGACCAGCGAAAGTGAAAAAAGCAGTAGTAGTTAAAAAAGCGGCACCTGCTCCAAAAGCAGTGGCAGAAAAAGCAGCTCCTAAGAAAAAAGCTTAAAAAATAATGGATAATTTTTTAATGGATAATTGATAATGTACACACATAATTAATTATCCATTATCAATTGACCAATTATCAATTGATTAAGGCGCCAGCCTTTCTATTTTCCACTGCCCGTTTCCTTGCAGCGAATATTGCAGCCTGTCGTGCAAACGGCTTGGCCTTCCTTGCCAAAATTCTATTAATTGTGGTTTAACACGGTACCCTCCCCAAAACTCCGGACGACTGATGGTGTTATCAGCAAATTCTTTCTCGTATTTTTTTACGTTTTCTTCTAATTGCTTTTGTTCAATGACCTTGCTTTGCGGAGATGCCCAGGCACCGATGCGGCTGCCGGCTGGTCTTGATAAAAAATAGGTATTGCTCTCTTCCAGGGTCACTTTTTGTGTAATTCCATCAATTCTTACCTGCCGTTCCAGTTCTTTCCAGAAAAAAACCAGGCTGCTTTGAGGGTTAGCCGCTAACTCGATCCCTTTATGGCTTTCATAATTGGTAAAGAAACAAAATCCTTGTTCATCATAGCCTTTTAACAACACGATCCTTGCAGATGGTTTGCCTTGTAATGTAGCAGTAGCAAGCGTCATAGCGTTTACCTCGTCAATATGGCTATTGATAGCTTCATCCCACCATTTGCCAAATTGCAGGATAGGATTAGCGTCAATTTCGAGCTCGCTAAGCGTTTTAAGCTTGTAATCTTTCCTTATATCTGCTATTGAACTCATTTTGAAGGCATTGTTCAACAAAACTCGATTAAAAAGCCCACATAAAAAAGAATACAAACGAATCTAAAAAAGTCTTAACTTTCCTGTTGGTAACGGCTTGCATATGATTTCTAACTATTTAATAGTCCGTATACCACAATAAAATAGTTTCAGGCAACGTATACTTTAATCTGAGCGTCTTGTTTTTAAGGGGCTCAAACTGTAAAACACAGTAAATTGACCGAAAATCAATTAATAAAAGCTTGCATAAGGGAAGATGCCGCCAGTCAAAAGGAGGTGTTTGACCGCTACAGCGGACGTATGTTATCTGTATGTCTTCGGTATGCCCGAAGCTCAGCAGACGCTGAAGATATTTTGCAAGATGCTTTTATAAAAGTTTTCGACAAGATGCACCAGTTTAAGTTTGAAGGCTCTTTCGAAGGCTGGATCAGAAGGATCGTAGTAAATACTGCCCTGAAAAAATATTCCCTTCGCCGTTATGAAAAAGAAGTAGTAGGATATGAGATAAAAGATAAAGACGAAAGTAGCATAGAAGCTTCTGCTTATTCAGATCTTACAGCAAAAGATTTATTAGATCTGATCAACGCATTGCCAAGCGGATATAAGATAATATTCAACTTATACGTTATAGAAGGGTATCAGCACGATGAAATTGCTGAAATGTTAGGGATACAACCAGGAACGAGTAGAAGCCAGTTGGTAAAGGCAAGGAACATGCTGCAGAAGCAGATCCTGGAATTACAAAAAATTGCTGTATGAGCGATATGAAAAATTTTGACGATTTTATACATTCCGGACTCAACAAACATAGTTCTGAAGTGCCTTCGCATATTTGGGACAATATCGTTGCGGAAAGAAATAAAAGAAAACCTACAGGGTTTTGGCTGGGCTTTTTGAATTACAGAAACGTAGCGCTTTTGGCAGGTTTATTATTAGCCAGCGGTACTGGAATTGCTATATTAAGTAACCCAACTAATATGGCGAACACCAATAAATTCAGTTCCAGCCTTACTACTTTGAATAGCAATACCAGCAAAACGATCTCTTCCAATAATACTACTACCAAGGGTTTTAATAAAACAAGATCATCTGACCAGGTAGATTATACAGCTGCTGCATCATCTTACAGATCTGCATCTGAATCAAACAATAAGGAATCATTACAGCATTCAACAAGTGATAATGTAATAAAAAATTCTTCTGCTACAGCATCGCCCTCTAACACCATGAATAGCGATCTGTCAAGCAATAGCAATACTACTACTACCAATACACACAGGCAAAAAAGATACTTTATCGCAGGGATAGAAAATATCGGTGTTATACAAGCCAATACTGCTGACGTACAATCAGATAAACTTGCTACAGACAATTCAAGTAATAGCAATGATGATGTCAATACCAACAATTCATCTTCAGCAACGGATCATACAACGCGCAAACATAGAACAGCACGCGGATTAACGGATGGTTATATGAGTGAAACGGATATGGGTGCTATGGCAGATAATGATCAAACAACAAACAATTCGCAGTTCTTACCGCAAAGTTTTTTAGTGACCAGGTTACAAGACTCTGCACAAAAAATAGGCATGCCTGAAATGGCAATAAATAATTTAGCAAAACTAAACTTGCCTGAATGTCCGACTGTTGAAAAAAATACTGCAGGCAACAAACAATATGTCGAAGCTTATATCAGTCCTGACTACGGTATCAGAACTTTGTCTGATTCTTCTAAAAATAATTCAGCCTATTTGCAACAAAGAAAACAAAGCACAAGTTTTTCTTCTGCATTTAGTATTGGTGCACGGTATACTAAAGTATTAAAAAGCGGCATAAGTCTTGCAGCAGGATTGAACTATAGCCAGATAAATGAAAAATTCACGATCGTTGAGAACAATATTTCCGTAACAGAAATACGGTATGATAACAGGGGAAATATAGTTGGCACAGATACTATTAAAGAAACACAATACAAAACATCACATAATCATTACCATAGCGTTGATGTACCATTATTGTTGGGATATGAAATGGGTAATGATAAGATCCATATAAATATCAATGCCGGTCCTGTAATGAATATTTACAGCTGGCAACACGGACAGGTTCTATCACAAGATTCAATGCCGGAAAGCATTAGCTCAGGTAAAAGCGCTTCTTTAGCGTATCAATACAAAACGAATGTGGGCCTTGGTGTTACAGGAGGCGTATCAGTATTTTACAAATTAAATGATCAGCTGCATGTTTTTGCTGAACCATACTTCCGTTATAATTTCGGTTCGATGACCAATGGTAATTCTCCGATACAACAAAAGTATACAACTGTGGGAATGCATATAGGATTGCGCCTTGATCTATAATAACACTACCATCTAAAAATATCATAATAAAAAAACAGCTTCGTATTGAAGCTGTTTTTTTATTATGTAAGATGATCTGATCATTATCCTTTAACCAGCGTCCCAACCTTTTCGCCTGTTACAACCTTTAGTAAATTGCCCGGTTCATTCATGTTGAACACAATGATCGGTAATTCATTTTCCATACAAAGCGTAAAAGCTGTCATGTCCATTACTTTTAAATTTTTGCTGATGCAATCTGCAAAAGAAATGGTCTCAAATTTTGTAGCCGTTTTATCTTTCTCCGGATCTGCGGTGTAAATGCCATCAACCCTTGTGCCTTTTAAAATAACGTCTGCTTTTATTTCAATGGCCCTTAATGAACCTGCGGTATCCGTTGTAAAATAAGGGTTACCGGTACCGGCACCAAAGATCACTACTCTTCCTTTTTCTACGTGGCGTATCGCTCTTCTGCGGATATAAGGTTCTGCGATCTGTTCCATTTTAATAGCACTTTGTAAACGTGTGTAAACCCCGGCTTTCTCTAAACCACTTTGTAAGGCCATTCCATTGATCACCGTTGCCAACATGCCCATATAATCACCCTGAGCCCTTTCAATGCCTGTTTCAGCTTCGTTCATCCCACGGTAAATATTGCCTCCGCCTATCACAATTGCCACCTGAACGCCTAATTGCACTATTTGCTTAATGTCTTGCGCGTATTTAGCGATCACTTCAGAATCTAACCCAAAATTTTTATCTCCCATTAAAGATTCACCAGATAACTTAAGTAAAATTCTTTTGTACTTTGGTAGCATAGCTAGATTATGATTTGAGATGAATAGTAATTCCGTTTGCGAAGATATATTTTTATAGTTGTAAAAATTGCAGGAGTTATAAACTATCAGCCACAAAAAAAGACTGTCTTTTTGAGACAGTCTTTTTATATCAGTTTATATATTCTAGCCTAATGCTACTCTTTTGAATTCGGTAACTTTTAGGTCAGCATCAACACTTTTCAAGAAATCGCTTACAGATTTAGTAGCGTCCTTTACAAATGGCTGAGCCAATAAGGTATTGTCTTTAAAGAATTTATTGATCTTACCTACGGCGATCTTTTCAGCCATTTCAGCTGGTTTGCCTTCCGCTTTGATCTGTTCGATAGCGATATCTTTTTCTCTTGCAATTGTTTCAGCAGAGATAGAAGATTCATCAACAGCTAAAGGATTCATTGCAGCAATTTGCATGGCTACATCTTTACCTGCATCACCAGCTGCTTTAGTAAAACCTACTAAAACACCCATACGGTTTTGGCCGTGGATATAAGAAGCTACATAAGGCGCTTCTACTCTTTCAAATTTAGATACTTCGATCTTTTCACCGATAGCAGCTAATTTATCATTGATAAGGTCAGCTACTTTTTTACCGCCGATAGATACCGCGTTCAATTCTTCTGCGCTTTTTACATTGTTCTCGATCGCTGCATCAGCAATTGATTGAGCAAAAGCTACGAACTCTGCATTCTTGCTAACGAAATCAGTTTCGCAGCTAATACAAACGATCATACCTGTTTTATGATCTGCAGTTGTTTTTGCTATGATAACACCTTCTTTAGCTTCTCTGTCGCTACGTTTAGCGGCTACTTTCTGGCCGTGTTTACGTAACCAGTCGATCGCTGCTTCAAAATCACCATTGCTTTCTGTTAATGCTTTACGGCAATCTAACATACCTGCACCTGTTGCCTGGCGTAATTTGTTAATGTCTGCTGCTGTTATTGTTGCACTCATATACTTAAATTAATAATTAAAAATTAATAGAAAAGGAAAATGCAAAGTCTATTATCTCTTTGCATTTTCTTATAAAACGGTTTGAAAATTCGGAAATTATCTCGGACCTGCGCCTGGACCACCTGGTCTTCTAGCACCGCCGCTTGCACCAGGACCTGGAACACGACGTTTAGTCGGTGTGGTACCTCTTGCACGTTTGCCTCTGTCATCACCTTCACCAACTTTTTGTTCAAAGCGGGCTGCTTTTGCTTCCGGACTTTCTTCGATATCGCTGGCGCTATCGTCTTCGTCTTTTTCAGCCTGGCGTTCAGCCAAACCTTCAGCAATTGCTGCAGTGATGTAGTTTACGATGATCGCAATTGATTTAGTTGCATCATCATTTGCAGGGATCGCAAATTCAACTTTGTTAGGATCACAGTTAGTATCAACCATACCAAATGTTGTAATGCCTAAACGTTTGGCTTCTGCTAAAGCAATATGTTCGTGACCGATATCAACTAAGAATAATGCAGCAGGTACACGGCTAATTTGCGCGATACCACCTAACACTTTCTCCATTTTATCTTTATCACGGGTTAATGTTAAACGTTCTTTTTTAGTTAAGTTATCAATGCTGCCGTCGTTCAACATCTTTTCGATGCTCTGCATTTTCTTTACACTTTTACGAACAGTATTGAAGTTAGTTAACATACCACCTAACCAACGTTCAGTAACGAATGGCATGTTGATCTTTTGCGCACAATCAGAAACGATTTCTTTCGCTTGCTTTTTTGTAGCTACAAACATGATCTTTTTACCACTTTTAGCGATCGATTTCAAAGCAGCAGCAGTTTCTTGCAAACCTTCTACCGTTTTGTTTAGATCGATAATGTGAATACCTTTTTTCTCAGCAAAAATGTAAGGTAACATTTTTGGGTTCCATTTTTTTCTAAGATGTCCAAAATGTACGCCTGCTTCTAAAAGTTGCTGTTGTAAGGAAGTATTATTTTCCATTGTATTTTTTTAAAAAGTGTTTTAAATTAATTGTATCAAGTATCAAGAGGTAAGTATCATGAAAGAAGTTAATTGCCTTCCTGATACTTGCTACTAAGTACCTATTACCTTTTACTGAACTGGAAGCTTTTTCTTGCTTTCTTAAGACCTGGTTTTTTACGCTCAACAGAACGTGGGTCTCTTTTAAGTAAGCCTGCAGCTTTCAATGCCGGACGATATTCTGGATTTACTTCCAATAAAACGCGGGCAATACCTAATTTAATAGCTTCTGCCTGTCCTTTAATACCACCACCTTTTGCATTTACTACGATATCAAATTTATCAGCCATTTCAACTGTTTTGAAAGGAGCTTCTACTTGATTTTGTAAGTAAACCAATGAAAAGTAGTCTTTATAGTCTTTACCGTTAATGGTGATCTTACCATCTCCCTTGCTTAAGAAAACACGGGTTACAGCTTCTTTACGACGACCAACGGCATTTTTTTGTTTTTCCATTATTTATATAATTAGAAAGTGAATGTTTGAGGTTTTTGTGATGAATGCGGATGGTTTGGACCAGCATACACGAATAATTTTTTGTACATCTTACGACCAAGACGATTTTTAGGCAACATACCTTTAACCGCTCTTTCAACAAGAACTTCCGGTCTACGTTTTTGTAGATCTTTAGCAACTTCTTCTTTACGTCCGCCTGGATGACCAGTGTAAGTATCGTAGATCTTGTCGTCCATCTTTGTACCGGTCAATTTCATTTTTTCGCAATTAATTACGATAACGAAATCTCCGCAGTCAACGTGTGGCGTGTAATAAGCTTTGTTCTTACCGCGAAGAACAGCTGCAATTTTTGAACAAATGCGACCAACGGTTTGATTAGTACCATCAACAACGTACCAGTTGTGAGTAACGGTAGCCTCGTTCGCATGTTTAGTGGTGAAATGTAGTTTACTCATTGTATTTTGTTTTAAATGATTACACCGCTATCCCGGTGTTTTTTAAATGGACGGCGAAGGTAGCACGATATTGATCTCTTTTCCAAGAAAAACAGCAATTATTTTTTATCGTACCTTTGTAACGTATTGATTATCAATAAAAAATTTGCTATAATTTATTTAATGATAGCTGAAATGCCCTATAATCAACAAAAAAGCAGCCGATAATGGCTGCTTTTAAAAATGATCGGATGAAATTTTAATAATCGCCTAAGGTTTCCGGCAATTGGTCCAAAGCGCTTTTTAATTGTGCATCGCTTGGTGCTGTTCCGTGCCATTCGTGGTGACCTTCCATAAAATCAACACCTTGTCCCATTACTGTCTTCATCAGGATAACAATTGGTTTTCCTTTACCCACAAAGGTTTTGGCGTGTTCTAAAGTGCTTACGATCGTATCAATATCATTTCCTTTTTCCAATATGATCACTTCCCAGCCAAAAGCTAAAAATTTAGCAGGAAGATCATGTAAGCTCATTACATCATCCGTTGTACCATCGATCTGCTGGCCATTCCAATCCACCGTAGATATTATATTATCTACTTTATGATGTGCCGCAAACATGATGCCTTCCCAGTTTTGCCCCTCGTCTAATTCACCATCACCATGTAGCGAGAACACAAGATTTGTATCCTTATTGAGTTTTTTTGCCATTGCAGCACCTAAAGCCACACTAAAACCTTGTCCTAATGAACCGCTCGCTACGCGCACACCCGGTAAATGCTCATGGGTTGTAGGATGCCCCTGTAAACGGCTGTTTAATCTTCTAAAAGTGCTTAATTCTTTCAAAGGGAAATAGCCCGTACGCGCCAAAACACTATAAAATACAGGAGAAATATGCCCATTGCTTAAAAAGAACACATCTTCACCCTTGCCATCCATATCAAATCCCGGTTTACGGTTCATTACCTTAAAGTAAAGTGCCACAAAAAAATCTGTACATCCAAGTGATCCACCCGGATGCCCGCTTTGTACGGCGTGCACCATTCTTACTATATCTCTGCGTACCTGAGTCGCGGTATCTTTTAAATTAGTCATGTTTTTATTTTCTAAGTTGCAAACCTACTTTAAATCATAACAAATACCATGCAGAAGCCAATAAAAAATAAAAATTACCGTTAATGTAATAGCCCATAAACTATTGTAACTCTAACGATTATTTTATTATCTTGTGTTACGTATTTGTACGTACATATATTAACCTATTTAGTTTTTAATAGAGATTTGAGGCAACGTATTCCACGGAATAATTGTCTTAAGAGAGAGTTGGGCCGATTTTTGATTGCCTGCAATATGTTTAAACATTAGTGAGATAACTATTAAAAAACTTTGAATGGAAAATATTTTACTGAGCGGAGCTTTGGCTTTTATCATTACTTTTTTTGCTATACCTATAATTATTCAGGTTGCCAGACAAAAAAAATTATTTGATGAACCTGATGAGCGTAAAGTGCACAAAGTAGTGATACCTACTTTGGGTGGGTTGGGAATATTTGCCGGCTTTATACTGGCTATGTTATTAGGTGTTCCAAAAGGGACAACAAATAACGAATTACAATATTTTGCAGCAGCAGCGATTGTAATATTTTTCGTGGGGATCAAAGATGATATCCTTGTTTTAACTGCTTCCAAAAAATTTCTTGGTCAATTGATCGCAGCTTGCATCATCATTAAGTTTGGTGGCGTACACCTTGCCAATATGCATGGTTTTTTGGGCTTGCACGCTATTCCCCGTATTGCCAGCGGCATACTTACCCTTTTTACAGTATTAGTTATCATCAACTCGTTTAATTTGATCGATGGGATCGATGGCCTTGCGGGAAGCCTGGGCTTATTAACAACGCTTACTTTCGGGACATACTTTTTTTATGCAGGGCATATCATGTATTCGATAATAGCTTTTTCAATGGCAGGAAGCCTTATTGGTTTTCTGGTATATAATTTTTCTCCTGCAAAAATTTTTATGGGAGACACCGGGTCTTTATTGATAGGATTGGTAAATGCTATATTGGTAATAAAATTTATTAATATAGCCGGCGATTCCAGGGATACGATCTTTTTTCCATCGGCACCGGCAATAGGCTTTGCTATATTGATCATTCCGCTTTTTGATACTTTGCGGGTGTTTAGTTTGCGCCTTTTGGCTAAACGCTCACCATTTAGTGCCGACAGGTTACATATACATCATTTTTTACTTGATCTGGGTTTAACCCATCGTACCATTACACTAAGCTGTGTTGGCGCAAACATGGCATTTATTGCAATGGCATTTTTTATGCGTGATATGGGTACTACTACTGTGATCGCTGCATTAATGGGAACTGCATTCGTATCTACGCTGATCATTTATTATAGCAGGCCTAAAAATAAGTTTGTAAGTAACAACAATAAAAATATACCAACTCCTGCCGTTGTTAAAACCGCTAAAATCCTCACGCTGGTTACAGAAAGGGCAGAATCAAAATAATATCTTTTACTTTCATTTTTTAAATAATTTTTCAGACTATTTGCAGGATGGCCTTATGCATCATTCTTTTCTTTAGTTTTGCAGCCAATTAATGTTTACTATATGTCAGAAGAATTAACGTTCGTAAAGATGGAAACAGAGGCTTTAATGAAAAAAGCCATTGGCCATTTAGAAGCCGAATTAACTAAGATCCGTGCCGGAAAAGCTAATCCTACTATGTTGGATGGTATTGTAGCAGATTATTACGGCGCTCCTACGCCTATTGCGCAAATAGCGAATGTATCTGTATTAGATGCCCGCACCATATCTGTACAGCCATGGGAGAAGAATATGTTGCAGGTAATTGAAAGAGCAATTATAGCCAGTAATATTGGTATCAATCCGCAAAACGACGGCAATATCATCCGTTTATTTTTACCGCCACTAACAGAAGAAAGAAGAAAAGAATTGGTGAAAAGATGTAATGGCGAAGGAGAAAATGGCAAGATCGCTATAAGAAATATCCGCAGGGATTCTATCGAGCAAATAAAAAAAATGCAAAAGGACGGCCTAAGTGAAGACGCAGCTAAAGATGCTGAAGCAGAAATACAAGACCTTACAAACCGCTTCATTTCTTTGGTAGAAAAACACCTTGAAGCAAAAGAAAAAGAAATAATGGCGGTATAATTTTAATGGTCAATTGTTAATGATAAATTCCGTAGTCACTGATTATTTATCATCATTAACAATTTACCATTTACCATCAACAATTAATTATGTCATTCCAGCTTAATGAAGAGTCTCTAATTAAAATGGCTACGCCACTCTACATTATTGTAATTGGCGGCGAAATTTTATTGAGCCACCTGCAGCTAAAAAAATACTACACTGTTAAGGATACTTTGATGAATATTTATTTGTCTCTCTTAAATGCAGGGATAGATCTCTTATTCAGGGCGATTTATTTATTTATCATTCTTCAATGGTTTTATGTTCATCGATTGGTAGAATCATATACTCAACCCTGGGTTTATTGGCTCTTGTTATTTGTGCTCGAAGATCTTGTTTACTATTTTGAACATAGGGTAGATCATTATTGCAGGTTATTTTGGGCCGTTCATGTAACACATCATTCTTCCGATGAATTTAATTTAACAACGGGTTTCAGGTCCTCTGTATTTCAACCCTTATATCGGTTTGTTTATTTTATTCCATTGGCATTTGTAGGTTTTAAGCCGGTTGATATTGTTTTTATGTATGCCTTAACACAGATATACGGCATATTGGTGCACACAAAAATGGTACAGAAAATGCCCGCCTGGTTTGAAGTATTGTTTGTTAGCCCTAGCCATCACAGGGTTCATCACGCCAGTAATGTCAGGTACCTTGATAAGAACATGGGCATGTGTTTAATTATATGGGATAAATTGTTTGGTACTTTTCAGGAAGAATTACCTGAGGAGCCCGTTGTGTATGGATTGACAAAACCTTTGGAAAATCCGCATCACCCGGTTAAAATAATTTTTCATGAGTGGCAGAGCCTTGGTAAGGACCTGGGAAAAAAGACAACATTCTTCATCAGGTTGAAATATCTTTTTATGCCACCGGGCTGGAGCCATGATGGAAGCAGCAAAACAACAAGAGAATTACGAAAAGAGATCGGTCTTTAACCGGTAAATATTTATTCGCAGGGATGCGAAAAAGAAAATATTACATCTTATTTTTGAAAACCTAACTAACAAGGAATATTATGATACAGGAAGTAAAAGAAGGGTATGTAAAAGTTGAAACGCATAATAGCATAACAACGATCGAGTTTTTTCATCCTCAAAGCAATTCTTTACCAAGTAAAATAATTGAAGCACTGGCAAAAGAGATACATTTTGCAGGTACGCATGATGAAACAAAAGTGATCATACTAAAAAGTGCGGGAGACAGGGCTTTTTGTTCAGGCGCATCTTTAGATGAGTTGAATTCAATAAAAACAGAAGCGGAGGGAACAGAGTTTTTT
>DATHHR010000165.1:0-5782 GCA_035317105.1 Ferruginibacter sp.
CATCTTCATCCAAATTTGTAGTGGGTTCATCCAAAAACAATATCGGAGTATCGCTAAAAAATGCCTGTGCTAATTTTAAGCGCTGTTTCATTCCACTACTAAAGTATCTGATCTGTTTATTGGCAGCATTGTCTAGAGAAATTATTTTGATGATCTCCGCAATGGGTAATTGCAACGATTTGAATTGTGCATGAAATTCCAACATCTCTTTGGTCGTCATTTCTTCTACCAGTTCCAAATAAGGAGCGGCAATAGCTATCTCTTTATAAATATCTTCTGCTGAGCATTGAGCATTGGGCATTGAGTATTGAACATTACCCTCATTATGTAAAATAGCGGATGCCAGTACCTGTAAAAGGGTAGATTTCCCCGATCCGTTAGGCCCGGTTATAGCATATTTTTTCCCCGAAGTAAACGCATAATTAAAGTTCCGGAATATCCAGTCCCGGTTATAGCGCTTCCCCAAATTAGTTACGTTGATGTCCATTTTAGTAGCGTAAAGATAGGCTGTACGGCTAAAAAATAATTTTTTGCGGATCAAATTAAATACTAACTTTAGGTAGTTGCATAAACAACCATATGCCAAACAACCAATTTAAACGAAGCGAGCTATATAGCTTTATTACCGGTAAAGCATCTACTGCCATTGCCCGCAGGTTGCAGAAAAATTTCAAACAAGCTAATATTGATATCACCATCGAACAATGGAGTGTTTTATACCATTTATGGAAAGAAGACGGCCAGAGTCAGCAACAATTGTGTGAGGCCACTTTTAGAGATAAGCCGAGTATTACAAGGTTGGTAGACAATTTGGAAAAGCTAAAACTCGTTAAAAGAATTGCCGCTAAAGATGACCGCAGAAAAAATTTGATCTACCTGACAAAAGAGGCGCAGGTATTAGAAGAAAAAACAGTGACCGTAGCCAATCAAACTCTAAACGAATCGCTGGAAGGTGTTACAACTGCTAATATTGAAATAGCTAAAATGGTATTGCAAAAAGTATACGATAACTTATCATAAATATTAAAAATTAAAACTTGCTTTTATGAGTACAACATCATCAACCAATACATCCCTTAAAGGCGGCGAATGGTTAATTAAAGAAAGTAATGCTTTTGAAACTTTTACACCCGAAGATTTTAATGAAGAGCAATTAATGGTAAAGGAGATGTGCCTGCAGTTTTTAAAAACAGAAGTCATTCCCGTTGTAGATAAGATAGATAAAATGGAACCGGGCCTGGTCCCATCACTGATGGTAAAAGCGGGCGAACAAGGGTTGCTGGGAGTGGCTGTGCCAGAGGATCTTGGCGGATTAGGAAAAGATTTTGTCACCTCAACTTTGGTGAATGAAGGTTTAGGCGGCGGCTACTCTTTTAGCGTAAGTATTGCTGCACATACCGGTATTGGCACCTTGCCGATCTTATATTTTGGTACTGAAGCACAAAAGAAAAAATATGTTACCAAGCTCGCAAGCGGAGAATGGAAAGGATCTTACGGACTAACGGAACCGAATAGTGGCAGTGATGCATTGGGCGCAAAAACAACCGCGGTTTTATCCGCCGACGGCAAAAATTATATTTTAAACGGACAAAAATGCTGGATCACTAATGGTGGTTTTGCAGACGTATATACTGTGTTTGCAAAAATTGACGGCGATAAATTTTCTGCCTTTATTATTGAAAGAGGGTTTGAAGGATTTACACAAGGCCCCGAAGAACATAAAATGGGCATCAAAGGTTCATCAACCGTGCAATTATATTTTCAGGATTGTAAAGTACCGGTAGAAAATTTATTGGGTGAAATTGGCAAGGGCCATATCATCGCATTTAATATTTTGAATATCGGCCGATTGAAATTATGTGCTGCCGCGATGGGTGGCGCTAAAGTAGCTTTAGAAGACACGATCCAATACGCAAAAACAAGAGAACAGTTTAAAACACCGATCGCAAATTTTGGTGCCATCAAGTATAAATTAGCAGAATCAGCTATAAAAATATGGGCTGCAGAATCAGCCTTATACAGAACAGCAAAATGGATCGACGACACTGAGATCGCGTTAGCAAAAGAAGGCAAATCTTTTAGCGAAGCTGTGTTAGGCGGTGCAGAAGAATTTGCAGTAGAGTGCGCCATTTTAAAAGTATTCGGTAGCGAAATGTTGGATTATGTGGTAGATGAAGGCGTGCAGGTGCATGGCGGTAATGGTTTTAGTGATGAATATGCGATCAGCAGGGCTTATCGCGATAGCAGGATCAACCGCATCTACGAAGGAACAAATGAGATCAACAGGTTATTGACTGTAGACATGATATTGAAAAGAGCATTGAAAGGAAAATTAGACCTGATGGGACCTGCAATGGCGGTATCAAAAGAATTAATGAGCATCCCTGAATTTGGCAATGATGATACAAGCGCTTTTGCCGCAGAAAAGAAAACCATCCTCAATATGAAAAAATCAATTTTGATGGTAGCGGGTGCTGCTGTTCAAAAATTGATGATGAAAATATCAGACGAACAGGAAATATTAATGAACATAGCAGATATGGCCATTGAAACATTTGTTGCAGAAAGTGTTTTATTAAGAACAATGAAGCTGACAGATAAACAAGGAGATGCAGCCGTGCCATTTCAAATAGATATGATGCATTGCTACCTGAATGATGCAGTAGATAAAGTAAATAAAGCAGGAAAAGAAGCGATCAATGCATTTGCCGAAGGCGATGAACAAAATATGATGTTATTGGGCCTGAAAAGGTTCACCAAAACAGCACCGTTCAATAGTAAAGAAGCGCGTAGGAGAGTGGCGGATAAGCTGATTGCTGCTGATAAATTCTTCTTATAATTAACAAACTCCTGCCAACTATATTTAGTACTTTTGCACCTCAATATTGTTTGCATGAAAAGATCTCTACTATTGCCATTGGCACTTATTGGTTGCCTATTGACGTTTTTCAGCGTTAATGCCCAACCGGTAGCAGTTACTAAAACCAATCCCGTTAAGGTATATGTGCATTATATGCCATGGTTTTCAGCACCACAAAACCCAGGCTCCGGAACAACGAGTTATGGGAATGCTGCAACAGGTACACCTAATAAATGGGGTACTCACTGGACGAATGTCAATTCTAATACAAAATTTCCTGATGATCTTATAAGCGTTACCGATTATACGGGGGCCACTGTGCAAGTACGCGATATCATCTCCCATTATCACCCTTTAATTGGCCCGTATGATGAGCAGGATCCTAACGTACTTGAATACCATTTGTTATTAATGAAATTATCCGGAATAGATGGTGTGTTAATAGACTGGTACGGACAAACAGGAAGTAATTCAGATGTTGGCCCATTACTAAATAATTCAAATGCATTGATCGCGAAGGCGCCCAGTACTGGTCTTAAGTTTGGATTAGTAATGGAAGATCATTTTTGGAGCAGCCTATCTGTCGGTCAGACAAATGGTACTTACGCCATTGATAATTATTTTAATCAGTCTTCTTATATCACGTTGGGCGATATGCGTGGCTCTGGTGCTACTAATGCCACTTCTCCTTTGGTATGTGTTTTTGGTCCGCAAACATTTAAGACTCCTGGTCAATGGAATACAATTCTTGGCGGAAATACTGGTTGTTTTTTACCATTATCAGGCCAATCTGCAGGGATAGGTGCGGATGCTGCCGGAGAATTTGCCTGGCCTTATCCTAATTCAGGAAGTCCGACCACTTACAATAGCCTTACTAATTATTATGCTACTTCAGCCGCTTCTAAAAATGTAGTGCTTGGAGTAGGCTATCCCGGGTTTAATGATTTTTATGGAACGAATGGCGCTAATCAATATGGCTTAATTCCACGAATTGTAAATGGTATCACTACGTTAAAAGGAACACTCAATCAATATACAGCTTACAGCTCTGTTATTGATGGAATTCAATTAGCTACCTGGAATGATTTTACGGAAGGAACAATTATTGAACCTACAGTAGAAGAAGGTTTTCAAAGTTTAGATACCATTCAAAAATTTACCGGTGTATCATATACTGAATTAGACCTGAAACAAGTGTATCGTTTATTTACACTGAGAAAAAAGTATATAGGTGATGCAGTAAAACAATCGCAGTTAGATCAGGTGTTCAATTACTTCGTTGCATTACAAATTCCTCAGGCAGTAGCATTGATGAATATTGTCGATGGCATAAGCGCTCCTGGAACAACTGTGTCAATTTCTTCGATAGGTGCGCCTTCCGAAAATGGCGCAACGGGGCAATTTGTAATTACTGCAACAAGTGACACTTCCAACATCACTGTATATTATACCGTAGGTGGTACGGCAACAACTGCGCATTATACTGCTAATCCGACTTTAGTAGATTCGGTATTGCTCACACCAACAAACTATTCCGACACAATTACTATTGCTGCCATTGATGATAATATTGTTAATCCAGGCGAAACAGTAAAGCTTACTTTAACTGCAGATACAGCCTATACTATAGGTACAAATTCGGCCACACTGACTATCATCGATAATGAAACGCCTAATTGCACGGGCCCAATGATAGTGAATACCAATGCGGCACCAGTTATTGATGGCGCGGCAGATTCAGTATGGACGAAAGCGCCTAAAAATTTAATTGCTCAAACGATCAGTGGAACAATACAGACAGGATCAACCTGGCAGGCAATGTATGACACAACTAATTTGTATGTATTAGTAAATGTAAAAGATTCAAATCTTAGCAGCAATGGTAATCCTACGGGATATGACCAGGATGGGGTGGAGATTATGATCTCGGGTAATAATAGTAAAGCGGGCCTTTATACTTCAAGCGATCATCAATATCGGTTTAACTGGAACGTGTTTCCTTATTCAACAGCAAATATTATAGGCGCTACTACTAATTCGAAAGTAGGTATCGTGTACGCAATTCCTGCCACAACCGGCGGGTACACTTTAGAAGTAGCAATACCATGGACAACAATTGGCGGTACAACACCGGCTCCTTTTAATGGAAAAGAGATAGGTTTTGATATCAATATAAACGATCAGCAAAATGGCGCCGGCCCTCGTGAAGCAACAGTTGGATGGTATGGTACTAATAATGATGATTATACTAATACCGCCGGTTTTGGCGTAGCTACCGTAACCATTTGTAATGGCGATACAACATTAGCAGCACCAATAATAAGAAGCGTAGCTACTGTAAAAGACACAGCAAATACACCATTTAGTTTCACTGTACTGGCAGATAATTCTCCTTCAAGTTATGGAGCGGCTAATTTACCAGCAGGACTAACCATCAATGCTGCTACAGGACTTATCAGTGGCATGGCAACAACCTACGGGGTATTTACGGCAACTGTTTCTGCAACAAATGCAGCAGGCACAGGCACTGCAACATTAACGATCAATATAGATTCCTTGCCTGCTGTAACAAGTCTTGTTACGGCAACAGGAAAAGTTGGCGTAGCGTTTACTTATGCTATATCAGCTTCGCATAACCCTACCAGTTATGCTGCTGCAAATTTACCGGGCGGTTTAACGGTTAATACGGCAACGGGAGCTATTAGCGGTAAGCCAACAACTTCAGGGGTATTCATTACAAATATTTCTGCTACAAATGATTTAGGAACAACCAGCACAACACTTACAATTACTGTTGATACATCGATCGCTGTTCGTTTTATATCGATCAGTGCAGCCAGACAAGCAGCCACCATAGCAGTACAATGGACAGTTGATAGTGAAGTATTGGTAAAACAATACGAAATACAAAGGTCAACTGAT
>DATHHR010000166.1:0-14105 GCA_035317105.1 Ferruginibacter sp.
AAAAATATTTTTTTATTTTGCTGTAGTACATCAACACAACAAATCTGTTAACGCCCAAACTTCCTGTGCCCGCTACGCGATACATTACATCGCATACTTCCCAATTTTTATGGTTGTTTTCGGCACACCATTTTTCTACAGAATGGGTTACAGCTTTTATTACTTCATTACTTGCAAGTATGGTATGCCCCTTTATAATTTTTAGTTCTGCCCTTTTAGGTGGGTTTTCTACGATCCTTCCTTCTAATAATTCTTTTGATTTTCTTTTGCTTACGGTATTGATAAAATTCTTGATTATCCCTTTGGTAGTATCGCGCTCAAACACTACGGGCTTACCTTTTAAGATGATTTTTAAATAAGAAGAAAAGAAATATTCTACCAATTCATCCCCCATTTTTGACGGCAGCTTTAACTCGGAAGCTGCTAAATAAATACTCGTCATCGTTCGCAAGATCTCCCAGGTTGCCGGGCCCAGCAATGCCTCATCAAAATCATTCATATCGAAATATGTCAAGCCGTTATCGCCTTTGTACGTGCCGAAGTTTTCGATATGCAGGTCTCCGCAGATCCAGATCTTAGTAGGGTCTTTTACTGGAACATTTTTTGCCAGGTCCTCAAAAAATAAATGACAGGTGCCGCGATAAAACCGAAACGGGCTTTCTTTTAAAGCCTTGTATTTTATATCTAAAAATATTTTGCTGCGCCCTTTGTTAAAATCGAATATTTTTTCTGCGATAGAACTCATTGATAGTTTTTTAAAATTCCAATTCTAAAATCTCTTTGTCTTGTAATAAAAAAGAAACGCAGGCTTCATGATCTTTTTCACTGCCTTCCAATTGCCATTCACCTTTAATGATATTGGCATTTAAAGATTGTTTGCCCCGATGGACCACCAACCCGAATTTTTCAAATATGTCTTCATAATGTTTCAGTGTTATATCCTGGAACTTACACATGATGGTATAATTACGGATCTGGTTGATCTTATCTATCTTGTTTTGAATAACTAAAAATAATTGTTGCACGCCAACCGTAATAAAAAGTCCTGTGCCGGCAACTATATATTGTCCGGCCCCAATTGCTACGCCAATCGCAGCTGCGATCCAGATAATAGCAGCGGTAGTTAAACCTGTTACACGATTTTCTTCTTTGAAGATCACACCCGCACCCAAAAACCCAACACCTGTAATAATATTAGCAGCAAAACGATCCTGATTGGGAATTACCCCCATTTTAAAAGACAGGATCGTAAAAACAGTTGAGCCTACGCACATCAATGCAATGGTTCTTAATCCGGCAGACTTACTTCTGTATTCACGCTCTGCACCGATCAATGCGCCAGCGACCAGCGCAGCAAAAAGCTGTAGAATATCGGTCCAATCAATAGATGAAAGCATAGTAGATTCTTAAGATTAGTTATATAGGAATTACATTTTACCGAAACATATACGCAGTATGAAATTAACTACTTTTTTTTGTCTTTTTTGATACACTAATCGATTAGCAACACCTTCCTGTTTTATTAACGATTATTTAATCTCAATGTTGGAAGCAGCAAGGGTTTTACCAATAAAAAAGCCTGAAATGTATAATTTCAGGCTTTTATCGTGGTGCGAGCCGGGGTTGAACCGGCGACACATGGATTTTCAGTCCATTGCTCTACCAACTGAGCTATCACACCGTTCCCTTTCGGGGCAGCAAAAATAGGAGTTTCTATTGAAATATTGCAAAAACATTGAACAATTTATAAAAGCTACAAAAAAATATGGGCAGAAGATTTGCTTCTGCCCATTGTTATTAGTTTGTAGCCAAATTAATTGCCGTAAACGCAGAGGAATTTGATACGCATTATCTTCAATTGTTCCCATTCAAAGCTGCTATCTGCCAATTCTTCCTGCGCTACTTGTAGACTGCTTGTCTCGCAAGACTTAAAGTATTCTAATATTTCTTCCTGCTCATACCTGTCTACTATTTCGTCAATGGCATAATCGAGGTTTAATTTGGTGCCGCTTGCAACAATGGTCTCCATCTCTTCTAACAACTCATTTAAAGCAAGGTCCTTGCTTTTGGCAATTGTTTCCAGCGGGATCTTTTTATCTACATTTTGGATAATGAAGATCTTATTGTTGTTCCGGTTTACCACACCTTTCATTACAAATTCATCGGGTTTTACAATATCATTCTCTTCTACATATTGCGTAATAAGGTCAATGAATTTTTTTCCATAACGAAGCGCCTTGCCTTTACTAACGCCCTGGCATTTTTCTAATTCAGGTATTGTTGTAGGGTATAGCGTAGCCATATCTTCCAAACTGGTTTCTAAGAAAATAACAAAAGGCGGTAAGTTCTTTTCTTTAGCAACCTGTTTGCGCAGGTCCTTCAACATCTCTACCAGTTTTTCGTCTGTAGAACTACTTCCTTCGATCACAGGTTCTTTTTCATCATCATCCGCATCTGCTTCTTCAAACTTATTATTCAAGGCTATTTTGAAAGCAGTTGGTTTTTTCAAAAAGCTTTCACCTTTTGCTGTCATTTTTAAAACTCCATATTCTTCAATGTCTTTATTCAATAATCTTTCTAAGATCATCTGGCGCATTAATGAATTCCAGAAATGCTCATCATGTGCCTTTCCGATCCCAAAGAAATCTCTTTCATCATGACGAAACATTTTCACCTGCGAATTGGCTTTGCCGATAAAAATATTTAGCAAATAATCCATCGTAAACTGTTCATCTAATCCCTTAATGACCTTTAATGCCTGCTGTGCCTCTAATTTAGCTTCCAGCATTTCTTTTGGACTGTTACAGTTATCGCACATATTAGTGCAATGATGCGCTTCATATTCCTCTCCAAAATAATTCAATAAAATTTTTCTACGGCAAACAGCGCTTTCACTATAAGCAACTGTCTCACTAATTAATTGCGCACCTACTTCTCTTTCGCTTAATGGTTTGTCGCGCATTAAGTGCTCCAGCTTGGCAACATCTTTATGAGAATAATATAGGATGCATTTCCCTTCCATACCATCACGCCCTGCGCGGCCCGTTTCCTGGTAATAATTTTCTATGGATTTGGGGATATTGAAATGGATCACAAAACGAACATCGGGTTTATCGATACCCATACCAAAGGCAACCGTAGCAACGATCACCTGTACATCTTCATTTAAAAAAAGATCCTGTCTTTCTGCTCTTAACTTACTATCTAAACCTGCATGGTACGCAACAGCTTTAATGCCATTTGCCATTAACATATCGGCCAGCTCTTCGGTAGTTTTTCTGTTTAATGTGTAAATGATACCGCTCTTGCCTTTGTTCTGTGCAACAAAGCGAACAATGCCTTTTACGGTTTGATCTTTGTTTATTTTAGGCAGTATCTCATAAAATAAATTTGACCTATTGAAAGAAGAGATGAAAATTTTTGCATTGCGTAAGCCTAAATTTTTAACGATATCACTTTGTACTTTTGGTGTGGCCGTTGCCGTTAAAGCGATCATGGGTGAATCAGGACTGATGATCTCCATCATTTCTCTAAGGCGCCTGTACTCGGGCCTGAAATCATGCCCCCATTCCGAAATACAATGCGCTTCATCTACTGCGAAAAAAGATATTTTGAGGTCTTTAAAAAATTCTATGTTCTCTTCTTTGGTTAAGGTTTCCGGCGCTACATACAACATTTTTGTTTTTCCGCTGGTCAAATCATCCTTTACTATTTTTTGCTGGCCTTTGTTTAGAGTACTGTTTAAAAAATGAGCTACGTCATCCTTGCTGCTATAGCTTCGTACCAGATCAACCTGGTTCTTCATTAAAGCGATCAATGGAGAAACAATAATGGCGCAACCTTCACTAATGATAGCGGGCAATTGGTAACACAAACTTTTACCGCCGCCCGTTGGCATAATAACAAATGTATCATTGCCTGCTAACAAATTTTTAATAATATCTTCCTGCGGATCTTTAAACTTATCAAAACCAAAATAATCCTGCAGCTGCGCCGTGAGGTTTAGATTTTTTTCTGCACTGATCGCTTTTACAGCAACTTTAGCGGCTGCTTTAGGAGCTGCTGCTTTTGCAGACGCAGATTTGGTTTTTGGTTTTACTGTAGCCATGGCTTTATTGCCTTCTTTTATTAATAATTTAATATGTAACCGGATAGTAAAAAACTGAAGGCTTAACCTGAGTTTTTTTAGAAGGGGTGCTAAGTTACTTCAATACTGCTGCAAAATCAATAAAGATTTACAGCTATTAAGATAGGCTAATTTTGGCAGAAAATATTGTAATTTTTTTATCTTACAGGCTATTTGTGTTATCAGCGATTTAAAGTAGGTTTGCTATTAATTATAAACAGGCACTTGTCCTTGATTGTCAAAGCAGGAGAGTAAAATATACAAGATGAATAAAAACAATTATGTAGCGATAATGGCCGGTGGAATTGGCAGCAGGTTTTGGCCAATGAGTCGTGTAGATTATCCTAAGCAGTTTCTTGATATATTAAATACCGGCAGAACATTGATACAGGGTACGTATGACCGCTTTGCTAAATTCATCCCTGCAGAGAATATTTACATTGTAACTTTTGAACAATATAAAGATATTGTTGCGCAACAATTACCCGAATTAAGAAGAGAGAATATTTTATCTGAGCCTTCCCGAAAAAATACAGCGGCTTGTGTTGCATATATTTCTTACAAATTGCGCGAATTAAATCCCGAAGCAAATCTTATTTGCGCTCCTGCAGATCACATTATTTTGGATACATATGAATTTCAAAATATCTGTGAACATGCATTGCAATTTACTGGCCATATAAAAGCACTGGTAACATTGGGAATAAAACCTACGCATCCTAATACAGGTTATGGCTATATACAATTTGAACAGCAAGGCGTAGGCGATAACATATACAAAGTAAAAACCTTTACAGAAAAACCTGATAAGGACCTGGCCAATACATTTATGGCAAGCGGAGATTTTTTATGGAATGCCGGCATTTTTGTGTGGCAGGTAAAAAATATCCTTGACAGCTTCGAAAAATTTTTACCGGAGATGTATGAAGTATTCGATGCTGAAAAAATACATTTCAATACTGAGTGGGAACAACAAGCTATTGAAAGGATCTACCCGCAGTGTATCAACACTTCGATCGACTATGGGGTGATGGAAAAAGCTGATAATGTATACGTGATACCTTCTTCTTTTGGCTGGAGCGATCTGGGTACCTGGACAAGCATCTATGATAATATTGAAAAAGATTATTTGGATAACGCAGTGGCAGGAAGCAATGTAATGATCATTGATGCGACAAGAAATATTGTACATGCCGATAATCAAAAATTAGTTTTATTACAAGGCCTCGATGATTTTATTGTTGTTGATACAAAAGATGTATTGCTTATCTGCAAAAAAGATAAAGAACAAACAATAAAAGAATACGTTGCAGAAATAAAAAGAAATAAAGGCGATAAATATATCTGATCAATATTTTAATCGATAGCTGCTAATCATATATCTGTTGAAGCCGTTTCCTCTTTCTTTTTTCTTTTCCCATCAAGTACAACCAAAGCCGTTAAAAAAAAGGGGATACAAGGTATCTTATACCTGACCAATGTTCCAAAATTGAAAGAAGATACGCCAACAAATACGGCGAATATCAAAGTGAAAAAAATACAAAAGATCAAAAACGGATCTTTACATATTTTTGTAAAAAAGAAAATTATGTTGTTCTTCAGCACAACATAAATGAAATACAAAAGGATCAAAGTACTTTCTATCGCAGAAAGAAAAATGATCAGTTTACCCGATTCCCACAAATATGGCCTGAACAAAGTTACATTGATCGCTTTAGGCGCAATAGCTATAAATCCCTGAATAGTTGGTTCTGCAGTTCCAATATCATACGTTGATCCTTCTCCCTGATCACTAATATAATGAAGGTATTGCCCTACTGAAACGGTGCTTTCTAATAAGGCTTTAACCGTTAATTCAGCTATCTCTTTTCCTATGTAACTTATCATAATAAAAGACAAGCCCGATACAGTGAAAATAATAAACAGCAAAAAAGACACCCGTAAAAACCTGGTCTTAATTGAATAGCTTAAGCTAAATAATAGCCATATTAATAATGCTACGGAGAAAGAGAACAGGATATAGTCTTTAACAATATAAAGCAGGTAGCCTGAAATAACCATTATCAGTAAATTCTTTACAACGCTGTTCTTTTCAAAAAACACCTGGTAGACTGCACAAAAAAGCACCAGCATCGCAGATAAGGTAACCGTATCTTTAAAAATGCCCGAACCCCAAATAATAACTGAAGGCACATAAATAATTACGACACTCAGTTTTTTTCTTAGCTGCGGATACATATGGCATACCGTAATATAAAATTTCCATACACATAAATAAGAAAAGAAAGCAAAGAACAGACTCGTGCACAACATGCTTTGAAAAGAGAACAAACTAAAAAACGCGGCTATCTTTGCTATTATCCAGGTATTTGTAGCGCCGGCCATTCTGAAATTTGCTGCTATATTTAAGAGGTCGTCGGGCCAGGAGGCAATATTTCCCGAAACAAAAAACATCCTGATAGCTGTAATAGGATCATTGAAAAGAATCCTATCTAATAAATGCCCATCATTAAAATAGCCGGTAGTATCTCCGCCACCATAATATAAATTATAGATGAGTGTAATAAAAATACTTCCCAGCATCTTTATTTTCAGTCCGTTAATAAAGAGTTTTCTGTCTGTTCTTTGAGGAAATTTTTTGTTGTAATACCAGTTCCCGATCTTGACAAATAAGAAAAAATAAATGGGCAGTAAAATTATCTCCCACCAATGCAACAGGTTTTGTGAAGAATTAAAATCGTTATCTGTAAATGCCGGAATAGTAAGAAGCATTGCCAAAAATACTAACTTGTAATAACATAAAGTGCAGTTGTATATTTCAACGGTTGTACAAAAAAGTATTACTATTCAATATTATGCAGTTATTTTACTGCAATTAATAAAACTTATTATCTATGTGTGGCATTGCGGGTGCTTTAAATTTTAAATTAGCTTACCAGGAGATCAACAAAAGCCTTGGCCATCGCGGACCCGATGAGCAACATGGTTTTATGATAGACAACCTGGACCTGTATCACCTGCGTTTATCCATTATTGATATAACCAGTGGTAAACAACCCATGCAGCTGGATGATCGCTTTACGATCATTTTTAATGGTGAGGTATATAATTATAAAGAATTAAGGGATACACATAATTTATCTGCAAAAACTTCTTCCGACACAGAAATATTATTGTTGTTGTACAGAAAATATGGAACTGATCTGTTACAATATTTAGATGGCATGTTTGCCTTTGCCATTTATGACAGACAAGAAAAAAAATTATTCATTGCCCGGGACAGGGCTGGCAAAAAACCTTTGTATTATTATGTTGATAGAGAAAAAATAGTTTTTGCCAGTGAATTGAATTGCCTTAAAAGCCTGTTGCCTTTGCAAATGGAGCATGCTAATTTTTATCATTATTTCAGGCTTGGCTCTTTTTATGGAAGCTGCACGCCCTATAAAAATGTATCGGAATTAAAAGCAGGATCTTTTTTATCGATCGATTGTACAACACTTGCTATAAAAGAAACCCGCTGGTGGAATATTACCCATCGTTACCTGCAACCCAACAAAGATAGTTTTGCTGAAAGCCTTGAAAAAGTTGATGCTTACTTACATACCGCTGTAAAAAACAGGATACAATCTTCAGACCTGGAAGTGGGCAGTTTTTTAAGCGGCGGAATTGATAGCGGCCTTGTTACTGCTATTGCGGGTAAATACAACAACAAATTAAAAACCTTTACCGTAGCTTTTGATGGGGCCTACAACGAAGCACCACTTGCTAAATTAGTAGCTGATAAATACCATACACAACATACTACCATATCTATCTCTTTTGATCATCTGAAAAACGATATCGAAAAAATTATTGCTAATTATGGCGAGCCTTTTTTTGATAGCTCTGCCATTCCAAGTTATTATGTAAGTGCGGAAGCAAAAAAACACCTTACCGTTATTTTAAACGGAGATGGTGCTGATGAATTATTTGGCGGCTACCGCCGATATGTGCCTTTTGCTAAACACGATTTTTTTAAAAGCAGCGAAGCCGTAAAAAAATTAGCAAGTGTTGCAAAAAAAATATTGCCTGTATCTAACGATAAAAGATCTGCTTACAATTATTTATACCGGCTTGCTTCACTAGCATCGAAAGATGGGCTCGATGTCTATTTATCTGCCGGAGTAGATATCTTGGAAGAATATGAAAGTAATTTTTTGCACCCACCTGCTAACTATATGCAGCCGATGCAAAACGACTTCAATAAAATTTCTACCTCTACCATGAGCGGCTTACAAAAGATCATGGCCATGGATTTTGATACTACTTTATTTAGCGACCTGTTAGTGAAAATGGACATCGCCAATATGGCTAACTCCGTAGAAGGAAGAAGTCCTTTTTTATGCAAGGAATTATTGGAGTATGCCCCTTGCATGGCCGATACATACAAAATAAACGGAAGCACTACTAAATACCTGTTGAGACAATTATCCAAAAAACACCTTCCTGCTGAACTGGTTGATCAGCCGAAAAGAGGTTTTGAAGTACCGCTTAAAAATTGGGTGGAGAATGAATTAAAAGAAATTATCCATGATTATTTGATCAGTGATACTTCTTTATGCCGGCAGTTCATACAAAAAGCTTTCATTATTGACCTGCTGAACGATAAGATCGACATCTCTAAAGAGAAAAGAGCCAAGATATTATGGAGCTGGCTAAGCGTTGAGATCTGGTATAAAAAAGTGTATTTACAATAATAATCGGGGCGTTATAGCCTATTTTAGCCTAAGTTTCGTTATTTTGTATCCTTTAAATGACGAAACTGATTGTTTTTCTACTATAATAATTCATTCCCTGGTAATTAAAACGACCTTTTAATTACAGCGAAACTAACGATGCCCAGAATATTACGCATACTAAATAGATTAATAATAGGAGGTCCTTCTCACAACGCCGTATTACTTACAAAATACCTCGAGCCTGATTATGACACCGTATTGGTAGTTGGAGGGAAAGGAGAAGATGAACAAGATGCATCTCACTTAGCCACGGGTTTAGGCATTCAGCCATACACCATTCCTGAAATGCAACGCGCTATCGACCCTGTAATGGACAGGATCGCTTACAAAAAGATCAAGGATATCATCAAAATTTACAAGCCGGATATCGTTCATACGCATGCTGCTAAAAGTGGCGCTATTGGCCGACTTGCTGCACAAGCTTGTAAAGTTCCTGTTGTAGTGCATACTTTTCACGGACATGTTTTTCATTCTTATTTTACGCCATTTCAATCTAAAATATTTGTAAAGACGGAAAAATACCTTGCTTCTAAATCTTCGGGCATTATTGCTATCAGTAATTTACAGGAACAGGAATTGAGCGCTATTTATAAAATTGCCCCTACCGAAAAAATTACGATAATCCCATTAGGTTTTAATCTTGAAAAATTCCAGATCAACCAGGATCAAAAGCGTGAAGAATTCAGGGCCGCTTATCAAATAGAACCTAATGAAATTGCTATTGGCATAATTGGCAGATTGGTACGTGTAAAAAATCACCAGATGTTTTTACGCGTGATCGAAAAAGTATTGTCAAAAATGCCAACAGGTGTTCGCTTTTTTATTATTGGCGATGGCGATATTCGCAAAGGCTTAGCGGCTCAGTTAGATAAATACAATGTTCAACATACTTTTTACCCCGAGCACCCAATTGTAGCGCCGGTAACTTTTACTTCCTGGTTATTAGAAATGGACCAGGTATATGCCGGATTAGATATTGTTGCCCTCACTTCTTTTAATGAAGGAACGCCCGTATCGATCATCGAAGCACAAGCTGCCGAAAGGCCTGTGGTAAGTACCGATGTTGGCGGTGTAAAAGATATCATTCAGGAAAATATCAGCGGTTTTGTAACGCATGTTGATGATGATGATAATTTTGCAAACTATCTTTTGCAATTGATCAATGATGCTTCTTTAAGAAAAGCAATGGGCAAAGCAGGTAAAGTAAATGTTAGCACCCGGTATTCTTTTCAACGTTTAGTAAGCGATACGAAAAAATTTTACGATGGTCTTCTTAACAGATGATCGGTCTACATCGTAACTTGACCTCAATATATTTCTAACAATACATTCCGGCGTCTATCTAACCCTTAAAGAAAAAGCAATGCAGGTTATTTTAGTAAATGAAAAGGATGAAGCCATTGGCACAATGGAGAAAATGGAAGCCCATGAAAAAGCTTTGCTACACAGAGCCTTCAGCATTTTTATTTTTAACAAGAAAGGTGAGATGCTCTTGCAAAAAAGAGCTGATAAAAAATACCATAGCGGAGGATTATGGACAAATGCCTGTTGCAGCCATCCTCAACCCGGCGAAGATATTTTAGCAGCAGCAACAAAAAGATTACAGGAAGAAATGGGCTTTGAAACAACTATCACCAAAGCATTTGATTTTATTTATAATGTGCCTTTTGATAACGGACTTACCGAATATGAATTTGATCATGTTTTCATCGGAACATATGAAGGGGAAGTACTACCCAATCAAGACGAAGTAAGCGATTATTGTTATAAATCAATGGCAGACCTTAAAGGCTCTGTTGACGACAATTCAAAAAATTATACCGAGTGGTTCAAAATTGCTTTTCCAAAATTAGAAGCTTACCTGGCTGCGCTTTAACGTACTTCACACAATTCTTCCCATCTTGTAGTGTATCTCGGACTTCTTAATTCTTGTCGCATTTTCCAATTTCTCGTTGTACCCGATGCCGCAAATTTTAAAATATCATCACGCATAGAAAAATTAATATTGTCCATCATATTCATCAGCAAACGTTTATTATTCGGTTGCTGCTCTTCAAATAAATTGGCCTGTATAGAAGTATCGGGAACCAACCCACTTAACATTACACCGGCTTTTTTATAACTCATTCCTTTACGATATAATTCATCTACTAATGTAACTGCAGGTTTTATAAGATCGTTGGTGGATGAAGTGGCAATAGGTAAATTAATGTAGGCGCTTCTGCTTTGTCCGCGTTTAAAACTAGACATATAATCTTGTTGCTTCTCCACTACAAATATGCCGAGTGTACCGGCTGCACTGTTTTGTCTGCGTAATTTTTCTGCAGCTTTAGAAGTATAGGTAGCGATCGCTTCTTTGATATCGCCAATATTATTTACCGGGCTACCAAACATCCTCGTTGTCATGATCATTTTTTTATTGATCAATTCATCTTCCATTTCGTTAGCAGTTTCACCTTTTAATTCTTTCAGTAAACGAATACCTGTTACGCCGCCTAGATTATTTTTTGCCCACTCTTCTTTTTTATTGCGCAGATCTAATCCTGTAAAGACTGCATATTGATCTCGCAATTTTTCGGCATATTGTCTGCCAACACCCCAAATATCACCAACAGGTGTTGCATGCAAAGCCTCAATAATTTTATCTTCGGTATCCAACACACAAACACATTGTTTTGTTGATTGATCTTTTTTAGATAAGCGGTTAGCCACTTTCGCCAACACTTTTGTAGGTGCTACGCCTATTGATACTTTAATACCCGTCCACATTTCAACCGTATTCAAAATATTTTCGGCTACGGTTTGTAATTCATTTAAAGGATATCCGCTCAGATCTAAAAATGCTTCGTCAACAGAATATACTTCTACATTTTCTTTTCCCAACATTATCCGTAATGTTTCCATCACGCGCCAGCTAAGGTCGCCGTATAAATTATAATTAGAAGAAAAAGTGGCAATATTAAATTTTTCGATCAGTGGTTTGGCTTTAAAATATGGACCAGCCATTTCCACACCAAATTTTTTCGCTTCATGGCTTCGGGAAATAATGCAGCCGTCATTATTGCTTAGCACAATAACCGGCTTGTCATCGAGATGAGGTTTGAACAACCGCTCGCAGGAACAATAAAAACTATTACAATCAACTATTGCACGAAAACCCCCTCCGCCCCCTGAAGGGGGAACTGTTGAATGCGAACTCATTTGTTTATGCTGAGTAGGTTTCGTTACTATTTCAGTTTCCATGTAGCAATCCTTTTATTTTTTCAATTACCTGCTCTTTATCATTCATTATTTCACGGTTTTTAAAACGAATTACTTTTATTCCTTCAGATTCTATCATTTTTGCCGTTCTTCATCCTGCAGTTTTACATCAATTTTATTGTGTATTGAACCATCTAACTCTATTATCAATTTTAATTTATGGCAATAAAAATCTGCAATAAAAATTCCCAAAGGATGTTGTCGTCTAAATTTATATCCGAAAGGATTAGTCCTAAGATATTCCCACAAAATCATTTCAGATGCTGTCACATTGTTACGTAAGGCTTTAGCACGCTGAAAAATTATTCGAGAAGCCCCATAAAACATTTTTAGTTTCATAGAATAAACAATACGTTTAATAAAATAATACTATACAACCATAAAATCCCAAGTTCCCCCTTTAGGGGGCGGAGGGGGTATGAATGATGTATGTTACCACTCCCCAAATCTTTAATTCAGTAAAACTCGAAACTTCGATCGCTGCCAGCTTTGATTCGGGTACCAATCTTATTTTGCTTTGTGTTATTTCCAAACGCCGTATCAACATATCTCCGTTCACAACAGCGATCACAATTTTACCATTATTGGGTTTGATCGACCTATCAACGATGGCAATATCGCCATCATGGATACCTGCACCGATCATGCTATTACCGCTCACCCGCATAAAAAATGTAGCCGGTTTGTTATGGATCAGTTGTTCATTCAGGTCTATCCCACGTTCCATATAATCATCCGCGGCAGCGCCAAAACCTGTTGCATTGGCGGTAAGCACATCGTGTTGCGTAAACTGCCTGGTACCCGTGTATCCTGCAGTAAAAAAGTTTTCTGCTTCCATATAATTTATTTTTTATTTTACTAATTTATTTAGTAAATTTATACTAAAATTATTGGCTGACAAATTTTAAATTTTTTAAGCTATGGATACAAATACAATGCAATTACCGGGCTATCACGCCAACGAGTACTTATTGGTGTTAAGTCCGCACGAAGAATTAAAGAATAAAATTTTACACGTAAAAGAAGCCTTCAGGGAAAAATACAAAACGGCATTGCAGGCAACCAAACCACATATCACATTGGTAAAATTCAACGGCCTGCAAATGATGGAAGAACGTTTACGGCAACGCTTACAAATAATCAGTATGGGCACATCGCCATTTAAAATAGACCTGAAAGATTATGGCAGTTTTCCTACACATAGTATTTACATCAACATTGTAACAAAAAATGCTATCCAGGAATTGGTGAAAGAATTGCGTTCCGCAAGAAGGTTAATGAAATCGCCGGATAATGATCCGCATTATATAATGGAGCCACATATCAGCATTGCCATGAAATTATTGCCCTGGCAGTTTGAACAAGGCTGGCTGGAATATTCGCACCGGCATTTCAGCGGCAGCTTTATTGCAGATGGCATGTTGCTATTAAGAAAAAGAGAAGGCGAAACAAAATACCAAATAGTGCAACGCTTTGAGTTTATGAATTTGCCGGTGGTTACTAAACAAGGCGAGTTGTTTGTCTGATCGTCTGAACCGTTGATTGAAGTTGATTTTTTTGATTGAATTGATTTGCGATTTTTGTCTGAATTGAGATTCGTGGGATTATTGGATTTTTGGATTTAGGTTTTCGGCCTCAGATAAATAGCGTTAAGAAATTTACGGAATGGAGCGTTAAGCGGCGAAATTGATGATAGAAAAAAAATGACGATAGTACCAACGACTGATAAATAACAAATGATGATACATAGCTTATTTCGCCGTAGCGCAATGCAGTAAATTTTAGCTATTTATCTGCTGCCTTGATTTTTTTGTTACTTTTTTCATCAAGGAAAAAAGTAAATAAACTCTTTAAAAAAATAACTATGGAAGATATTAATCAACAAGAAGAAAAAGATAATTACTTAAAAGGCCGCGGCGCACAATTCAATCCAAAAAACC
>DATHHR010000167.1:0-5278 GCA_035317105.1 Ferruginibacter sp.
AAATACTTGAATATCCATGGCGCAGCTTCTACGCAAACCACTTTAATATCAGGTCTTTTTTTTATTAGCGGAACAGTTATCGCGCCTATGTTTGCACCTAGGTCTAAAAAAACGCCATTGGGTGGCAGTATTTTTGCAAAAAAATCTGATGTTTCCTTTTCATAAATACCATCAATGAATATTTCAAATGCAATATTCTCGATTAAATTAGGAAGGAGGTAATTACAACGTTGTTTCCCCTCAACCCAAAAGTTTTTTCGGTTCTTAATACTATCTTTTAGCAGGAAACGTGCTAACCGCTGTTTTCCTTTAAAGACAGGTAATTTTCTAAATAATTTTTCTATCAATTTTTATTGTTTTAGCTGTATGGTTTCAATCGTGTCGCAAATTTTTTCAAATGAAAAATATTTGATCTTTTTTTGAGTTGTTGTTTTTTTAAAAATAGTTCCAATGGAATTTACAAAAGGCATTTTTCTAACTTATCGGCTACTACTTTTTGGTAAACAATAATATTTATTATAGCCTTCATTGAACTACTATTCTGTTTCTGCGACCTGTTAGTTAATTGAAATATTTATGATATTATCGATAAGAAGAGTATTAGTACTGTCCCATGGCCCTTCATACCAATTATTATTGATTTCGTTTGTGCGAATCGAATCGTGTATATGATCGGGATGCAAAATAAGAGGGGCATTTGCCAAAAAACCCGCCCAATAACTAAAAGTACTCCCTGCAGAACATACGATAATACTGCTTTTACTTAAAAGCATCATATCTACTATATCGGAATTCCCTTCTACCAAATAAAGGTTATTCAATGAAAATAATTCTTTAAACTCACTTTTATATCCGTCAGTAAAAACAGATACAGGTAAAGAGCTACCATTTACTTTTCTAATATTTTCAATAATATCTATAAAATATTTTTCAGATGTTCTAACTGCGCCTACCTTACTAAAATCTTCTCCTTCTTTTAATTTTCTAAAATCTCCCATCCGTATATGTACGCCAATAGAAGGGCTCTTATACCGTTCAATTTTTTCTTTTATGTCTGCTCTCATATTTTTCCATAACAGTTTTATTACAGTATTTCGATGTTCTTTCAAGCCTTCAAAATAATTTTTCCACGATGGAATAGCGTTATATTCAAATATGGTCGCAGCTTTGTCCCTTACATATTCTACTGAAGGTTCGATCTGTTTATTTAAATGCTTTTTTCTTAATAAGCGCCATTGATCTATTTTTTCCCCCAGTACACTTTTTTGAAAAATAAAATAATTATTGTATCGCCTTTTATATTTCTCTAACCGAAAATATGGCCCTAGTTTTAATTGATGATAGCCTATAATAATTATCGGTAAGCCATTAAGCTCTGCAAACGTTAGCGCTTTAAGCAACGGAAATAATTGATTGCCTAACCCTGCTTTTGGTAACCTACAAATAACAATACTCATGATAGTTATATTAATCGAAAGAATTTTCCACTGCTATACAAATCTCTTCAAACGAAAATTTCTCAATTTTTTTTCTCGAACAATCCCCCATTTTACTCAATTCGACATTACTTATTGAACTGAATAATTTTAACTTGTCTAACAGGTCGTATTCGTTTTCAGCATTAAAAATATACCCATTCTCTCCATTCGCTACCAAATCGATTGCACATCCACATTTATCACTAATAAGAATAGGCAAACCGCAAGCCATTGCTTCATTAACAGCCAAACCCCAGGTTTCGCCAGGCCCTCTTGATGGCAAACAAAAAACATCTGCCATGCAATATATAACCGGCATAGAAGTTTGATTTTGGAAAGGTAAAAAATGAATTCTGCTTTTTAAACTTTCTATTTGACAGGCCACTTCCATTTTCAATTGATCTTCTAGTACTCCATTGCCGACCAATACAAGATGTGTTTTTACGTCATTCAATTTAATAAATGCATCAATTAATATCTGAGGGTTTTTTTTTGGCTCCAGCTTTCCTGCAAAAACAAAAACAATAGTATTTTCAGGTATTTTTATCTCTTCTTTATATTTTTTTACAGTTTCCTTATTTATAGCAGACGCTTGAGAAAACCTGTCATTATCTATTGCATGTGGCGCAAATATCAATTGTTTATTTTCTAGTCCATATTTTAAAAAATATTTTTTATTGGCTGTTCCTACATATAATACCTTGTCTACAAAGTGGTAAACCCATGTTAAAAAAATATTTCTTATTATTTTTTTAAAAGATAAGCCCTTTGATTCATCCAATAATGTAGAATCGCCACGAAAAAGGATCTGTTTCTTCCCTTTGAAATACCGCATCACTTTTAGATGACTCTGAAAACTCCAGCCAAAAATTAAAATAGCATCAGGATCATAGGCTTCGATCTTCTCTATCAATCCTGGATTTACGATCCCCTTAAAATGATCAGACCCTGGTGCTACACTCGTATTCTCTATAAATTCATGATCGTAACCGTCTAGCAAAGGCACATCCCATTCTCTTACTTTTCCAAATCCCGGATCAAAAATTTTTTCTTTTGATTGTCCCCATGTGTAAAATACTTTTATTTTAATATCCCCGCGTGTTGCCAAAAGTTTGAATAGAGGCGCGTTATATTGAATGGGGTGACTAGATAGTATTAGTAAACGTTTTTTCACTTTGTAGAAACTTTTTTAAAATAAAATTCCTCTAACAATTTATAGCTTAGGAAGCTAATTGGTATTAAAACTACAACCATAGCTGTAAACAAATACACTACCCCCAAAGCATTTTGTGGAAATATATTTATGGTATAGGCATACAGGTACCATAGTACTATAAAATGCCACAGGTAAAAACTATATGAAATTCTGCCTAAGAAAACGAATACTTTATTACCTATCAATTTGAAAACGATTTCATTTCTAAGCGATACAAGGATCATCCAGGCAAAACCAAATGTCATAACCAGCGGACCAATACTTTCAAAAATAAAACCGTAATTACCCATACTTTTTACAAAAGAAGAATAGAAAAATATTTTGCCAATATTTGCGATCGCAAAACCGATCAGCAAGCCACAGGCTTTATTAAGTACACGAAGTTGCAATTTATCTGTTTTAAACAAATAGCCCACCAATATTCCCAACCAAAATGCTCGAAATTTGCAAAGAAAGTATAGTACCATTCAAAGCCTTGATACATCCCAAACTTATAATGTAGTATGTTTAAGCTTATCCCTAATAAAATTATTACGCTTATTGTTACCCCATATCCTTTTTTACGAATGCAATAAAAAATAAATGGTAATGACAAATAGAATAACCGAATCTTTTTTAATTGGATTATTCTTGCAAAGGTTGATCAGCAAAAACATTTCGCCAGTTGTAGACAATTATAAATATTAAAAATACTGCTTTAACCAAATGGCCTAAAATTGTTTGCAATTCACAATCCGGACGAATAGGATAATAAAAAACCAGTGGAAGAAATAAAAGGATACACGAGTATTTGTGACTATACTTTTCAAATGAATTTAATACAGTACTATAAGTTAGTCCTAAAAAAAACATAAAAATACACCCGCCTATGTACCCGAAATTTATGTATGCATCCCCTAAAGAACTTAATGCCATAGAGGTTCCTTCTCTCAGGTGCATTCCAGTATACTTCATAAAAATATCTCGATCTCCCGCATTTAATTTATTGGGTGCCAATACCCTTGGCAAAATGGCTGACTCGAGGATTTCCGCCATTTCACTACCATTTTCAAATGGTTGCCTATCCGGTACCGTAGTAATTATATTGGTTATAATAAATCCCTGGTTAATTCGAGACAAACTTGGGGCTAAGCTATTGAAGCTAAATATCGAATTATCACCTTCGTTTTTTTCATTGTATGTTTCAGTCAATGTTTCAATTCCTGCATCCTCTCCTTGCTGCTGTGTTGATTTTCTATAATCTCCTTTCAATTGTTGTATAGTAACAGCTAACATAACAAAAATAATGCAGCCTACTAATTTAACATTGAAACCTATTTTGTATTGAAGCGCATAAACGGCCCCGATAAATATTATCCATGTTAACAGGTCATGAAACATTCCGGTTCCTAAAGAAGATACTATAATAGATCCTAATACTAATATCAATGGCAGTAACCTTAGCTGCTTTATAGGAAGTATTTGCATTTCTCTACCGCCAACTATTAATAAAAAAAGGCCCACAAACTTAAAGCTTCCAAGCAAATAAAATACAAAAGCTAATTCCGAAGCCATAAAAGCTGATACCACACTTGAAAAGAACCCGATCGCAATAAAAATTAAAGGTAGCTGTGGATTTCTATCTACAAATTTCCTTATGCCAACCTCATCCAATATCTCTCCTCTAAAATTTCCTGCTGTCACATGTAATCCCATGATAAAAGAAATTACAGCAGGCAATGCGTAGCTGAAATATTCAGTTTCTGATATACGCATTCTATAAGTTAATGTTTGATATTGATCTAACCCGTTATAAGAAAGTGCCGGACCAACACAAAACTGCAAGCACATAAATGCACCAAATAAATACCTTATAGGCATTATATTGCCTATACCCCAAAATAATAATGTAAACTGGTAAAGTGATAATATTATTGCGCAATAAGAGAATGTGCTAATATCATAAAAGACTAATTTTATAATGACGGCTACAAGAAAAAAAATAGCCCAGTTTACCTGCTTCGGAAATAATGTCTTCATTGTTTTACTCTGTTAATTATTAATTATAATTAATTAATAATGCTGTAATAATAGGTTCGAAAGCTTGTTCACTGTAATAACTATTATTACTCATAGTATATCCTTCTTTGTCAATCGCTTCTTCAATATAAAATTTTTCTAATTGCATAAAATCCACTGCTATTACTTTAGGGTAGGTTTTATCAGTAATATAAGGGAGGGTGCCTTTCATAACGTTCGGGAACCAAACATCTAACCCGATTGTCAGGTATTCAAATAATTTATTGGGTGCATTAAAGATATAATTATCAATATGGCCTTTATAAAGCACTACTCCCACCTCGTATTGTTTTAATAGCTGCGGTAATCTTTCATACCCTACTTCTTCTTTTAAAATGATCCATTCAGATTGCAGTGATCGCAAAAATGATTTTGCCGTATCCGCTATATTATATGAATAGATATCTAATATTATTTCCCCATTTTGAGCCATTATCCATTCGGAAAATTCTTTAACATACATAGTATCTAAGCTTAACGCGCCAATATATACTGCTTTAATTGGCGTACTATTTTTTTTATCTGG
>DATHHR010000168.1:0-3318 GCA_035317105.1 Ferruginibacter sp.
AAGGGCGAATACGAGCATGATAAAATTGCTGCTTATCAAACATTGTACGAGTGTTTAGAAAAACTAAGCCAGCTGATCGCGCCGATCGCACCATTCTTCTCTGATTGGTTGTTCATCAACCTGAATGATATCACCAATCGTTTCGCGGTAGCTTCTGTTCATCATACCGATTTTCCAAAAGCAGATCCTACAGCAATTGATATTGCTTTGGAAAAAAGAATGCAGCTGGCGCAGGATGCTTCTTCTTTGATCTTATCGCTACGCAAAAAAGTAAATATCAAAGTTCGCCAGCCTTTGCAAAAAGTATTTATCCCGGCGCTCGATGCTACCATGGCCGAAAGGATAACACTGGTAGAAGATATTATTAAAGCAGAAACTAATATAAAGGAAGTTGATGTTTTGGCGGCAAATAATGACTTCATCAAGAAGAAAACCAAGGCAAATTTCAAAACTTTGGGCAAAAAACTAGGTCCGAAGATGAAATGGGCCGCGGAGATAATTGGTGCTTTTGATAATGAAACGATTGATAAAGTACAGGCGGGGCCATACCTGATCAACCCCGATCATAAGGCCAAAAATGAAGAGCCAGTAACGATCACAGCCGAAGACCTGGAGATAACAATGGATGAAATTCCCGGTTATGAAGTGGCCAATAAAGGCTCTTTAACCGTCGCATTAGATATAATTATAACGGATGAGCTGAAAAAGGAAGGTGACGCCAGAGAGCTGGTAAACCGCATTCAGAACGTAAGAAAAGACAAAAATTTCGAGTTAACCGACCGAATTATTGTTACAATATCGGAAAATGCCGGACTTATGGCATCTATCAATCAATTTAAAGACTATATTTGTCGCGAAATTTTGGCAGATTCTCTTGATTTTGTACCTCATATTGATGGTGGTACAGAAATTGAAGTGAACGAAGCTATTGTAAAATTGAACGTACTTAAAAAAGGATAAGTTGTATGGCAACAAAAAAGAAGGCTGTAAAACCGGCTGCAAAAAAAGCAGTCAAACCTGTTAAAAAAGCTGCCCCTGCTAAAAAACCAGTCGCTAAAAAGGCTGCTCCGGCAAAAAAACCGGTAGCAAAGGCTAAACCAGCTCCTAAAAAACCTGCACCAAAAAAAGCGGCACCAGCAAAAAAACCGGTGGCTGCTAAAAAGATAGTGAAATCCGCTCCTAAAAAAGTAGTTGCTGCTAAAAAGCCAGTACCCGCTAAAAAAGTAGTAGCGCCAGTAGCAAAAAAACCAGTAGCTGCCAAAGTAGTTGTGAAGCCAGTAGAAAAACCAATGACAAAAAAAGTAGAAGAAAAGAAAGTAGCAGCTAAAGTAATTGAGAAAACGCCGACAAAGCCTTTCCCAAAAAATGCAAAAGATATTAAAGTATCGCCGCCAAAACCGGTAGTTATACCTAAATATTCTACCAAAACAGTACGTAAGTACCAACCGGAATTTACTAAATCTGTGTTAGACCAGGCTGCACCTGATCCGGGTGCTCCATCTCAACGTTACAGCGATCCTGAATTAGCTGAGTTTAAAGAGTTGATCCAACGTAAATTGGAAGCGGCTAAAAAAGAATTGTCTTACCTGCACGGTTTAATTACCCGTAAAGATGAAATGGGTGGTGATGAAACGGATAACCGTTACATGACAATGGAAGATGGTAGCTTAAGCATGGAAAGAGAGCAGCTTAGCCAAATGGCAAGCCGTCAGATCACTTTCATCGATCATTTAGAAAAAGCGATCATGCGCATTGAAAATAAAACATACGGTATCTGCCGTGTAACCGGCCGCTTAATTGATAAGGCTCGTTTACGCGCTGTACCTCACGCTACACTTAGCATTGAAGCTAAAATGGGTGGTGTAAAATAACTAACAATCACAAGTATAAAAAGGAGAATCGCGAAAGCTTTTCTCCTTTTTTGTTTTAGCCAGGCTGCAGTTCTTTGTGCAACTTCATCGGCGTCGCACATTTCATCAGCTGAATATCTATTAAGCAATTTCAAATATAACTGAGTCAACATTTGCCCCATCGGGGCAACACCTTTGTAGAAAAAAATAGTACATTATTTTCTACTCCGTAAGAGTAGCACCAGCAAACTGATCGCTATCCATATAAACGCAAAACATGTGTAACTCCTACGGAGTTGATTGATGTAAAGGTATTTTCTTCTACAAAGATGAAACTCCTACGGAGTTTTGGACAAAATTGTCTTTTACCATTAATGCCTCAAACGCTGTAACTTTACCGCATAAACTAGTGTGATGGCAGAAAAAGCAGAAACGAAAAGACAAAAACAAGTAGCAGGATTAATAAACGAAGAGTTGAACGATATCTTCCGTCGTATGAGCCTAACCATGATCGAAGGTGGAATGATCTCATTAGCAGCCGTAAAAATAACGCCCGATCTTTTTGAAGCAAGGGTTTATCTGAGTATGTTCCAGGTAAAAGATCCGCAAGCTGTACTCCACATGTACGAAGAAAAAAATAAAGAGATCAGGAAAGAACTCGGCACAAGGGTGCGTCACCAATTACGCAGCATCCCCGAAATAAAATTCTTCATCGATGATACATTGGATTATGTATTTAAAATGGAAGAGCTTTTCGAAAAAATTAAAAAAGAAGACGAGAAGAAGAAGTAAGTTTATAGTTGAGGGTTTATAGTTTAGAAGTCTCATTTACTAAACCCTAAACGGCTAAACACTAAACACACTAAACTAATCACTTGAATTTCTTATTCGCCTGGAGATATTTTAAAGCAAAAAAAAGTGCCACTGCGATCAATATCATTGCATGGGTAACGGTTAGTGTTATTGCCTTTGCTACAGCTTGTCAAATTTTAGTACTCAGCGTTTTTAATGGTTTTGAAGGTTTGGTAAAATCATTGTACGCTTCTTTCTACACAGATATCAAGATCATCCCCTCTAAAGGAAAAACATTTATACTTACCGCAGATCAGATCAGGTCGATCAAACAACAGCCGGGCGTATACGCTATTTCGTTAATTGCAGAAGATAAAGCGCTCATCAAAAATGATAACATACAAACCGTTGTCTATTTAAAAGGCGTTGATAATAATTACGCGAATGTAAGCGGTGTTCCTTCAAAAGTTTTCGACGGAAAATATAATACAGGCACGCTGGATAACCCATTACTTATCATTGGTGCGGGCATACAAAATGCGGCAGACATCAATGTTGAAGGGCCCATGAAATCTCCCCCACTCACTATTATTTTGCCCAAGCGCGGCAAGGCTTCTATCAGTGATCCGCTTTCTTCTTTAAGCGAAGGAACGATCATGGCCAATGGTGTGTTCTC
>DATHHR010000169.1:0-2833 GCA_035317105.1 Ferruginibacter sp.
TTGTTCCTTCGCTTCCTGCAAGCTATTATTTATTGCCACATAAATTAACGCCTCATTTATTTCCGTTCATTGTTGCAGCTTCTGTATTTATTGCTGCAGGTGGCTATATTATCAATGATTATTTCGACATAAATATTGATCGTGTTAATAAGCCTGCAAAAATGGTGATCGAAAAAAATATTAACCGCCGCTGGGCAATTTTATTGCATTTGATCATTACTACCATCGGTGTTATTATTAGTTTGTATGTAGGAATAAAAACTACGATCATTATTTTGATCGCGAATATCATCAGCACTTTGTTGCTCTGGTTTTATTCTACCACATTTAAAAAGAAATTATTATCGGGTAATATTATTATTTCTGCCTTAACAGCCTGGACAATACTGGTGATCTATTTTGCTACAAACACTACTATCCTAAAAACCACACCATTATCAGCGGATATCAAATCAGCCTTAAATCATATTTACAAATTGGCTGTACTGTATGGTGGTTTTGCTTTCATCATTTCGCTGATAAGAGAAGTAGTGAAAGACATAGAAGACATTGAAGGAGATATAAAATACCAATGCAACACAATGCCTATTGCATGGGGTATACCTGCTGCCAAAGTATTTATTGGCGTTTGGATAATCGTACTGATCAGCGCATTAGCGATCATCCAGTTTTACGTGCTACAGTTTGGCTGGTGGATCAGTGCTTTATATTGTTTTGCATTGATCATTCTACCGCTTTTATGGGTGATACGAAAATTATACCAGGCGCAGCATACAGCTGAATATCATTTATTAAGTACAGTGATAAAATTCATTATGCTGGCGGGGATATTATCAATATTATTTTTCAAATAAAACCCCCTGCCCCCTAAAGGGGAGATTGAAAAGTATATTAACTAAAGACTATTACATGAGCCCATCAAATTATAACAATTCAAAAGCCCCCTTCAGGGGGTTGGGGGTTTCAATCATCCTTGCTTCCCAATCTCCGCGCCGTAAACAATTATTGGAATGGGCCGAAGTATCTTTTGATATCATCGTAAAAGAAACTGACGAAAGCTATCCGACAAATTTATCAGTAGAAGAAATTGCCATACATATTGCTAGAAACAAGGCATTGGCTGTCAAGCAATCAAACCTTGTTTCGGTTCCCATATTAGCTGCTGATACAATTGTAGTAGTCGATAATGACGTGATCGGCAAACCCAAAGATCGTGAAGATGCTATTAATATTTTAACACGTTTATCCGGCAGACAACATTTTGTTATTACCGGAGTAGTGATCTTACATGGCGATAAAGAAATTGCTTTCGCAGATAAAACAACGGTTGTTTTTCATGAGTTAACAAAAACACAGATCGGATTTTATATTGATAAATACAAACCTTATGATAAAGCCGGCGCCTATGCCATCCAGGAATGGATCGGCGTTGTAGGAATAAAATCTGTGCAAGGCGATTTTTACAATGTAATGGGACTGCCGGTTAGCAGGGTTGTTAGAGCGCTTACAGAAATGCAAAATCAAAAGTAAAAAGTCAAAACCCAGAAGTAATAAAGTGAATTATTAAGCTGAACAACTTTTGTTCACTTTTTGGTTTTAACTTTTTACTTTTGACTTATTAATATCCTATCCTATGAACGAAAAACTATTCCAATACATTTGGCAATTCAGGCATTTCAATTTAAATGGACTTGCTACTGTTGAAAATGAATCATTGCAGATCATTAATCCGGGCACGTTAAACACCAACCAGGGCCCCGATTTTTTAGATGCAAAAATTAAGATCGGCAATACCATTTGGGCCGGGAGCATCGAACTCCATTTACGGTCATCCGATTGGAAAAATCATAAACACAGCGGTGATAAAAATTACAACAATGTAATACTGCATGTAGTATGGCAAGATGATATTGATCTCCAGCTACCCTTTCCTACGCTTGAATTGCAAAGCAAAATATCTAAATTATTATTAGCGAAATATGATGAGCTGATGAATACCAATGCATTCATCGCTTGTCAGAATACGATCCATATGATCGAGCCAATTATCTGGAATTCCTGGAAAGACCGGTTACTGGCAGAACGTTTGCAAGATAAAGCCGAGCGCATTTTTGAGTATATAAAGATCAATAACAATCATTGGGAAGAGACCTTCTGGTGGCTGCTCGCAAGAAACTTTGGCATCAAAGTAAACAGCGATGCATTTGAGAAAATAGCCCAATCCATCTCAATAAATATCCTGGCAAAACATAAAGATCAAATTCACCAGACAGAAGCATTGTTGCTCGGACAAGCAGGTTTATTGAACAATGATCTTACAGACGTGTATCCAAAGATGCTGCATAAAGAATACTTGTTTTTAAAAAGCAAATACCAGCTTACACCGATCCAAATACCATTGCATTTTTTACGGATGCGGCCATCTAATTTCCCAACTGTACGGCTGGCACAATTAGCGATGCTGATACATAACAGTACGCATTTATTCGGGCAAATAAGAGATAGCCATTCTTTGAAAGATGTGAAAGCATTATTAAATGTAACCGCAAATGATCATTGGAATTATCATTATACATTGGATGAGCCATCTGCTTTCAAAGAAAAAAACCTGGGTACACAAATGATCAATAATATTTTGATCAATACGATCGTACCAATGCTTTTTGCATATGGACAATACCATAAAGAACAACAATACAAAGACAAAGCTTTGCTATGGATGGAAGAAATTGCAGCAGAGAAAAATGAAATAACAAAAGGGTTTACGGCATTAACGATCACAAACAACAACGCTTTGGATTCACAAGCATTGATCCAATTGAAGAACAATTAC
>DATHHR010000170.1:0-3663 GCA_035317105.1 Ferruginibacter sp.
AACGAAAGGCGGTTACCTGATGTTGAATCAATTTGCAAATCCTGATAATGCCCTCATGCATTATAAAACAACGGGACCTGAAATATGGAAAGATACCAATAGCACTATCACACATTTTGTTTCCAGCATGGGCACTACCGGAACTATCATGGGTGTTTCAAAATATTTGAAAGAACAAAATAACCATATTCAAATTGTAGGCTGTCAGCCTACTGACGGATCTCGCATACCTGGTATTCGTAAATGGGCACCGGCTTATCTGCCAAAAATATTTGACCGCAGCCGCATCGACCGCGTGATCGAACTGGATGAAAAAGAAGCGCGCATCATGACCAAGCGTTTAGCCCGTGAAGAAGCGATCTTTTGCGGTATGAGTAGCGGTGGCGCTGTTCATGCGGCCCTTGAAGTGGCAAAGGATCTTGAAAGCGGCATTATCGTTTGCATTATTTGCGATAGAGGTGACAGGTATTTATCATCTAATCTATTTGATTGATCTTGCACCCGGCGGACAATTCTTCTTTAAATAATTTGTATACAGCGTTGATAAATGCTCCCTTGTTCCTTCTCCTTCTGAGATACGGTGTGTGCGATTCGGATAAGACATAAATTGAAATTGCTTATTATACTTTATCAATTCATTTAATAAAGCCTCGGCATTATCGTATTGTACGTTATCATCACCTGTACCATGCACATATAACAAATTCCCTTGCAGGTTTTTTGCATAGGTAACTGCAGATGCATTGATAAAGTCCTGCATGTTTTCTTGCGGCAACCCCATGTATCTTTCTGTATAAATATTATCGTAGTACAATTCATTCGTGATCGCTGCAATGGCAATACCTGTTTTAAATATTTGAGGATATTGAAACATCAAATTTAATGTTGATGATCCTCCGCCACTCCAACCCCACACCGCTACACGATCTTTATCCATATACGGGCGTTCCAATATTTTTTTTGCAGCCATCGCCATATCCCTGATGTTCACTACACCAATCTTACGGTAAATAGCTTTGCGCCATGCTGTACCTTTTAATGATGGCGTACCCCGATTATCAACGGCAACCTGTATATATCCATCCGCACTCATATCGCCTTTGTATAGAAAATTTTGTTGGCTGCCATAGCTGTCTTCTACTGTAGATGCCCATGGTTCGCCGTATACATAAAACACCACGGGATATTTTTTTGTGCTATCGAAATTAGCCGGTTTGTTTATCCATGCGTCTACGGTGATGCCATCGTCGGTTGTTACCTGCGTGTACTCAACATTTATATTTTTATCAACCTTTATTTTTTTGGCGATCGTATTGGCGGGATTAAGCGGTTTGCTATCCGGCAAAGAGATCAGTTCTCCTACCTGTTTTGTATTGTAATTGCTAAATGTGTGAAAAGCATATTTCCCGTTAGGTGAAATAGTGTACTCGTGCATACCCTTCAGCTCTTCTGAAGAAACTTTAACAGCTTTACTATCGCCATCAATATTGATCTTATATAAATAAAGCTGCGTTGCATTATCAGGCGAAGCCATAAAATAAATAGTATTATCTGCTTCGTCGATACATTTTATTGAAGCGATATCGTATTTACCGTTGGTGATCAGTTTTTCCGTTTTACCATCCCGACTTACTTTGTATATGTGCCTCCAACCATCTTTTTCACTTACCCAGATAAATGCTTTTTGATCGTTGATCCAATCCCATCCCACTGGGTCTCCGTCATTCCAGGCATTTTTAGTATCGATCCAGGCGCTGTCTTGTTCTGTGTAAAAAACGCTGCTATTGCCTGTTGTTGCATTGCAATAGATCAATTTACTTTCTTGTTGTTTACGATTTAATTGTTGTACAACCAATGTATCATTACCGCCCCATTCCATACATGGCAAATAATGTTGTTGCGGATCGCCTTCAATATTCATCCATTTAATAGCTGCATTTTCAATACTGATAACGCCAATACGAACGGGCGATGGGGACTCTCCTACTTTCGGATATTCCACCGGTATCACTTCTGAATAAACAGAATCTGTTGTGTTCAACATGTAATAGTCTCTCGTTTTAGTACCGTCGACCTGCCAGAATGCGATCCTGGTTCCATCAGGGCTCCAGCGAAAACCGTCCCTGCAGCCAAGCTCTTCTTCGTACACCCAATCAAAAGTACCGTTAACGAATTGTCGTGTGCCATCGAACGTTAGTTGTGTTATTTTCCCTGTAGCCAGCTCTTCTGAAAATAAATTATGCTCGCTTACATACGCCACTTTTTCTCCGTTGGGAGAAAATTTTGCAAACATCAATGATTGGGCAGGCCTGTTTTTTCCTATTTGTGTTAATTTTTTTTGTTTGATATCGAGCACCCAATAATCGCCTCTTGTATGATAGCGCCATACTTTAGTCGTGTTTGTAAAAATGAGCACTTTGTTATTATCTCCGCTTAACTGAAAAGATTCGACCGCTAATGGAGCTGTGCTGTCTTTCGGCGTTAATTGTTCGCTGCTAATGAAGGTTGTTTTGGCAACAGTGGTCAGGTCTATTTTATCGATCTCTCCATTATTTATTATTAAATAACTGTCACCTGTTTTTGTCCAGTAAGGTTTACCGGCATTCAGCACTTGCGCGCTGATCGTTTGCCAATAAAAGCAAATAACTAACAACACTAAATACCTGGGATGCATCAACTTCATATTTGATCATTTAGACAACTAATTTACGCAAATACCGTAAGCTAACCCAGTGTTTATGGAAAAGCGTTTATTTTTGTTGGATGGAAAAGGAAAAACTCCGTTTGGATAAATATTTATGGTCTATCCGTATGTTTAAAACACGCAGTCAGGCTGCAGATGCATGCGACAGGGGTAAAGTAAAATTTTCGGGTGATAACGCAAAAGCTTCCAGAAACGTAAATGTGGGTGATGAATATGAGGTAAAAACAGAAGTAAAACGATGGGTGATAAAGGTTACCGGATTATTAGATCATCGTGTTCAATATAGTGAGGCGATCACATTTTATACAGACATTACGCCTCCGGAAGAATTGGATAGAATAAAATTTCAAGCCGCTGTTTTTAGTACGGGGAAAAGAATGAGTAAAGTTGGGCGACCAACAAAAAAAGATAAGCGAGACCTTGATGGATTTATGGATTCGTAAATAAATAAGGAATAAGAAACACAAAATAAGAAATAAGGAAGTGATGGTTAATAAAAACTTACTTTTAGTTTAGCTAACATCATCTTAAATAATTTTAAACAAAAAAGCCCCTTTAGGGGTTGGGGTATGAAGATAGATATCATTACAGTTTTACCTGATCTGCTGGAAAGCCCCTTTGCGCATTCCATTATGAAACGTGCGAAGGACAAGGGTTTGCTGGAAGTGAACTGTATCAATTTGCGCGACTACACCACTTACGCAAGAGCGCAGGTTGATGATTACCAGTTTGGTGGCGGAGCAGGTATGGTAATGATGGCAGAACCTTTAGTAAATGCAATTGAAAGTTTACAAAAAGGAACAACTTATGATGAGGTCATTTTTTTAACGCCGGATGGAGCAACTTTTGATCAGAAGATGGCGAATAATTTTTCGTTGAAAAATAATTTATTATTGATCTGCGGGCATTATAAAGGCATCGACCAACGAGTGCGGGACCATTTTATTACCAAAGAAATA
>DATHHR010000171.1:0-9538 GCA_035317105.1 Ferruginibacter sp.
AAAAAGAAAAGGCTGATCGTTGCCAATGGACATGCTTACACGGAAATAATTGACCTGTTAATAAAAGCGAATGTCAAATTAAGCATTACAGCAAGGGTAGAACCGGGGCGGCCCGATAAGCATACTGCGCTTGGCACTTTGGAAAACCTGTCTGCTTTAATAAAAAAGAATTCGATAACGGAAATAATTTTTTGTGAAGAAGCCATTCCTTTCAAAGATAGTATGGCACTTATAACACAATATGCTTCATTAAAGATCGGCTACATGTTTCACGCAGCTGGCAGCAGTAGTATAGTTGGCAGTAACAACAAAAATTCGAAAGGTATATTTATTGCTGCCAAATAAAATAGCCGCCCCAAAAAGAGCGGCCGTTTATTACTAACTAACCCACCTAAAAAACCTTCTTTAATACTGTTTTATGCAGCAGCCATTTCTGCGATCTTGGCTCTAATTTTAGCTTCAATTTCTTTTGCCATTTCCGGGTTATCCAATAACAATTGTTTTACTGAATCACGGCCCTGGCCTAATTTATTGGCATCATAACTAAACCAGCTTCCGCTTTTTTGTACGATACCTAATTCAACACCCATATCAATGATCTCACCAACTTTTGAGATCCCTTCACCGAAGATGATATCAAATTCTGCCTGGCGGAAAGGAGGTGCTACTTTATTTTTTACTACTTTAACTTTTACACGGTTACCGATCGCTTCATCGCCATCTTTTATTTGTGCCATGCGGCGAATATCCAATCTTACCGATGCATAGAACTTTAATGCATTACCACCGGTAGTTGTTTCGGGATTGCCGAATACGATACCGATTTTTTCTCTTAACTGGTTGATGAAAATGCAGCAGCAATTTGTTTTAGAAATGGTAGCCGTTAGTTTGCGCAATGCCTGACTCATTAATCTTGCATGCAATCCCATTTTGCTATCGCCCATTTCGCCTTCTAATTCACTTTTAGGAACCAATGCAGCTACTGAATCTATTACTACTACATCTACGGCGCCTGATAATATTAAGCGATCAGCAATTTCCAATGCCTGTTCGCCATAATCAGGTTGAGAGATCAATAGATTATCTATATCAACACCTAATTTTTGTGCATAGTTGCTATCGAATGCGTGTTCCGCATCAATAAAAGCGCACATGCCGCCTTTCTTTTGTGCTTCTGCTATTACATGTGTAGCGATGGTTGTCTTACCACTACTTTCCGGACCATATATTTCTATCACTCTTCCTCTTGGTAAACCACCAATGCCTAAAGCGACATCTAATCCAAGTGATCCTGTTGAAATTACTTCTTGTTCAATATGGGGCTTATCGCCCATTATCATTACCGATCCTTTGCCATAGTCTTTATCGATCTTGTCCATCGTTAACTTTAAGGCCTTTAATTTTTCTGCGTTGCTCATTGTCTTGTTTTTTTAAGTGATGTATCTGGTTTTGCGTTGTAAATTTAAACTTCGAGACAAAGATAAGGGGATTCTTTTATCAACACTAATTTATTTAGCATTATTTTAGTAAATTCTTTAGTTTATTGTCTGAATTGGGATTTTGGGATTATTGGATTAACAGGATTTCCTTTACTGGACGTAGCTTTCAATCCTGTTAATCCCTAAATCTGATAAATCTCAATTCAGACAGATAATCTACTCACTAAAGAAATTATTACTGGTAAAATACAGCAAAACATGGTCGCGGAGGAAGTTTTCCTGCTCAAATAAGTTGAAAGCAGGCAATGGTTTTGCTAATTTGAAATGTGGCCAGCCTTCATCATCGTGGCCTTCCAATATATAGTAACCGCTTTGTGCTAAAAGGGTGCAAACGGCGATATGCATCAGGTCTTGCTTTTGCTCTTTGGTATATTTTTGCTGGCCCGTGCCTAATTCCTGCACGCCTATTAAGAATAATATGCCATCCATTTCGGGTTTTATACCGTAAGCCTCTTTTAGTTTAATGCGCAGCTTTAACCACCTTATCTGTAAATCATCTTGTTGCATGGTGCAAAGTTACTTCTATGATCGCTTATTTATACATGTAAATTATATACGCAGCCATTATCACCCCAATAAAAAGGTCCGATACCATAGCGATCGTTTCGTTTGTACTCGCCGGTTTTTTGATGATATGCGTTATACCATCTAATATTAAAAATAATCCGCCCGCAAATGCTGCCGCCATACGCCATTCAGGAACGAATAGAGAAATGATGCCAATCAAACCAAAACAAATATTAGCAAAACCTAATTCTTTTACAATAATAAAACTGCTTTTATCGGTGATATGAAAAATTTTTTCCGCAGTAAATGCAGGATCCATAGCTTGTTTAATGCCTGCTGTTAAAAGGCGAACGCCGATCGCCCAAAATACAAACCACTTGCCTAATAAACTTATAATTGGTTCCTGATCATTTCTGAAATAATCTACACCGAAAGATAGTATTGGTAAGAATAGCATAAATGCTAATACAGTGATTAAATATATTTTGTTGGAAGTAGTTTTGTTTTCCATCGTAGTAATTTATATGCTCAGTAAAGGTATACCGTTGAAGTGAGTCCCGATGCTCGGGATTAACATAACACAACGATGATGATCAAAGAAAAAAAGCCGGTAAACAAAAATGTATTTAAATATTGACCAATTGTTCTTCCAGGAATTTTTTCCATTCTTCGAACATCTTGCCTTTTAGTACGCGGGAGAATTTGTGCTGGCCCCCTATCTTACCTTTTTTCTCCATGAAGTCCATGAAAATATGTTCAGGCAGCACGGTCACAAAAATATCTTTTAGGGCATGTTTTCTTTCTACTTCGTAATCGTCATTTATTTCTTTGATCTTTTGATCGAGGCGCAATTTTAAATCGTTGCTATCCACCCGGTCATTGGTAGCGATATACCATTGATGTGCAAAGAAATTGCCATAAGGAATACCGGCCACTGTAAATTCCGGAATAGAAATATTCAATTCTTCACTCACCATTTCTATTGCCTTGTTCATATTGTCAACGCTCAAATGCTCGCCCACTAAACTTAAGAAATGTTTGGTACGGCCTGTGATAATGATCTCGCTGTTTTCTCTATCGATCAATCTTACCGTATCGCCAAGTGCATAGCGCCATGCGCCTGCATTGGTGCTTATCAATAAGGAGTAGTCTTTATTTTCTTCGATCTCGTGGATCATGTAGGCTTCCGGGTTATCTACCATATTTCCATCCGAATCAAAATTATTTTCATCGAAAGGAACAAATTCAAAAAAGATATTGTTGTTCAGTGCCAAATGCATTCCAACAGCATCTTGCTTATTTTGATAGGCTAAAAAACCTTCGCTTGCTAAATAGGTTTCAATATAAGTGATCGGCTTACCCAACAATTTTTCGAACCCTTTTTTATAGGGTTCCATCGCAACACCACCATGCACATAGAAAGATAAATTAGGCCACATTTCGTGGATATTATTTAGCTGGTAATGTTCAATGATCTTTTCCATACATAATTGCAACCATGCCGGAACGCCCACTATAAAACCAATATCCCAGCTTGGCGCCATCTCTACAATTTCATCCAATCTTTTTGCCCAATCTTTTTCACGAGCAATTTTTTTGCCCGGTTTGTAAAGGCCTAGTCCGTGAAATAAGAAGGGAATATTTTTTTGTTGAATACCGCTCAGATCGCCGGCATAATAAGTGGGACCCTTTTGTAATTGTGTACTGCCGCCTAACATCAGCCAGCCTTTTCCGATGGCACTTTTTGGTACGTCTTCGTATTTAGCCAGACTTAAAAATTGCCTGAAACTGGTAACCGTATTACTACGGATCAATTCTTTGGTGATCGGAATATATTTGCTAGCAGCTTCGCTTGTGCCACTGCTTAAAGCAAAATATTTTATTACGCCGGGCCAGCAAACATCAGGAATTCCTTCCAATGTTTTGTGCCACCATTGTTCGTATAATTTGCTATAATCGTAAGCTGGAACGTATTGTTTGAATTTTTTTCCGGGATGAGGGTCTAGCAGTATATCATCGAATCGGTATGCTTGTCCGAATTCGGTAAACCTGGCTTTGCGCAGTAATTTCTCCAAAACTTTTAGCTGCTGTCGCTTAGGGCTACTAACCCTGCGGTTAAGTATCCTGGCGATGCTTTTAGGAAGTTTGATATCAAATAATGCCATGCTTTTCTGTAGAACAGTTATGGGTGCAAAATTAGTGTTTATAGTGCTTTTTACGACAACATTTTATAAACAAATGAGCCTCTTGCCCTTATTGACGTAAACAGGCTCCTTTTATTGTGTATCCTTATCGATAGCCTGATATATAGCTTCCTGGATCTGCGTTCTTACATTCATTTTTAATAGCTTTTTATTATCTGCACCTTGTGGTGTAACCCTATTACTTAAGAATATATAGATAAGCTTACTCGTAGGATCAACCCAAACACAAGTACCTGTAAACCCTGTATGGCCAAATGTTGCAGGCGATGCAGATCTACATGGATATGGATCTGGCCTTGTTGCATTATCTTTTTCGGGTTTGTCAAAACCAAAACCTCTTCTGCTATCTGTACCCTGATAAGCTGTAAATAAAGTGATGGTTTTTTTATCGAGGTATTTTACACCATTGAAAGTTCCATCATTTAATAACATTTGCATGATAACAGCCAGGTCATACGCATCACTAAAAACTCCTGCATGGCCGGCAACGCCACCAAACATAGCTGCACCCGGGTCATGTACATCTCCGCGGATCAACTGCCTGCGGAATTTTTTTTCATCTTCTGTTGGTGCGATCTGATCAAGCGGTAAATATTCTCTTGGCTTAAATCCAATTGTTGTTAAACCTAAGGGTTGATAAAATGTTGTTTTTACATATTCATCTAAAGTCTTGCCCGTGATCGTTTCTACAATTTTTGCCAAAAAGATAAAATCATTATCGCTGTACACATATTTGCCTGATTCTGTGAGCGGACTTTTCAATATCCTTTTATACATCGTGTCTCTCCAATCATTGCGTAAATATAAATTTTCTGCTACGCGGATACCCTCCGAATCATTTTGTTTGCGTGCATAATAATTTGAATCAGGAACACCCGTAGCGCTGTCGATCGTTTCTTTATAAAAATCGATATAAGGAACGAGGCCCGCCTGGTGCGTTAAAATATTTTTGATCAATAGTTTTTGTTTATCGGTGCCTTTTGTCCATGGCAGGTAATCGCCTACTGTTTTATTGATATTGATCTTCCCATCTTCATATAGTTTCATTACGGCCAAAGTGGTAGCGCAAATTTTTGTAACAGAAGCAAGGTCGTACACAGAAGATATTGTTACAAGTTCTTCCTTATCATAATTAAAATGACCAAACGCTTTTTGATATGCGATCTTACCATCTTTCGCTACCAGCACAACGCAACCAGGTGTGGCACCCGCGGCAATAGCAGCATTGGCAATGCTATCTATTTTGTAAAGCTTAGCAGTATCTAATCCAACAAGATCGGGTGAAACCGTTGGCAAGGTCTGCGGTGTGGTGATAATACCTGTTCCAAATTTTAGATCAGGACAAACTGTTACAGGTAATTTCCCGGCATAATACATTTTGCCTTGTAACATATCTGCTGCCGTATTTTCAATAATGCTATCATCTTCGTAACAGGCAACAATGTTTGGCGCCCCGCACCAGTTTTTAATAGCGTATGGATTACCAAATACAAATGTAATATTATCAGCCTGCTGTTGTAATAGCGAAATGAAATCGTTAGCAGGTTTGCTAATGCCAAAATTATTTGCCGGCGTGCGGTTATAATTATGAATGCTGATAACAACTTTCAGGTAATTCTGTTTTATTGTTGCAATCAACGAATCTGTTTTTGTTGAATCCTGCGTGTAGGGAAAATAAAAAAGATCAGCGTTGTAATCTTTTTTCATACGGTTAGCAAAAACAGTAGCGCTATCTATACCAATACCTACATAAGCAACAGTAACCGGCAATCTCGATGGGATCTGTAAAGGAAAAAAGTGATTACCCGTTTTTTTCACCAGCGTGATCGCATTGGTAGCTACCAATTGTGTCATGGCATTTACTTTACTGTTAAGATCTGCAGTAAGGTTTTTTGTATTGATGGGTTTTAATTTTGTTAGGCCATATTGATATTTAACCATCAATACTTTTTTGCAATGCATTTCAATTTCGTCCCAGGTTATCAGGCTGTCTTTGATCGCTTCCTGTATTTTATTAATCGCTGTCGGGATATCTTCCGGCAGACAAAGCATATCGTTTCCTGCAATTAAAGCCTGCACTGCCGCTGCGCCAGCGGGATAATATTTTTTTACGCCCTGCATTTCCAATGCATCGGTAAAGCTTAATCCGTTATAGCCTAAGCTGTCGCGCATTAAACCTGTCACGCTATTTTTTGATAAGGATGTTGCCCGGTCGGTAGTAGTATCAATGGCAGGGATAAATAAATGAGCGGTCATCACACTACCAATGCCTGCATCAAAAACAGTGCGGAAAGGATAGAGCTCCAATGAATCTAATTGTTTCATAGATTTATTAATGACCGGAAGATCAAAATGCGAATCAACCGTTACATCACCATGACCGGGAAAATGTTTAGCACAAGCCATCACGCCCATATCCTGCATGCCTTGCATATATTTTGTTCCGAAGAGTGCTACCTTGTATTTGTCTTCTCCAAAACTTCTGTCGTTGATAACAGGATTATTCGGATTATTATTGACATCAACCACCGGCGCATAATTTACCTGAACGCCGATACGCTTGCATTGCTCCGCAACGATCTTTCCATATTGATAAACAATACCTGCGTTCGACATAGCGCCCAACATCATTTGATGCGGTAATGACAATACGCTATCTGTCATGCGCATACCAACACCCCATTCAGCATCGATACAGATCAACACGGGTGTTTTTGCAATGGCCTGTAAAGAGTTGATAATATTTGCCTGCTTAACAGGATTGCCCTGGAAAAGACAGATGCCGCCAACATTATATTTTTTTACAAGCTCTGTGACAAGTGAATCATAAAAAGTGATCGTCTTGGTTTTGCTTTCGATCGTTGATAACCTTACGACCATTAATTGAGCAATGCGTTCGCTATCCGATAAACTGTTGTAAGTGTTATCTACCCAAGCCTGCGCATTTTTCATGGATGATCGGTTTTGAGAGAAAGATTGGCTGCAAAGCACCAGTAGGAGAAAAGCAAAGATGTATCGTTTCATATTAAGGTTAAAAATACTCAATGTGATGTAATTATAAAGATTTCGATAAAAATTTGTTGTTAACATTGATCCGTACTCAGGTTGTTGGTCAGGCGACCAACAACGGCTAGCTGTCGTAATAAACACCATAATAAGTCGTATTATCCCTTTTTAAATTGTAGCAATGCCGATATATTTGTACTACAAACAAACTAACCAATATGAAAAAAGACAAAATTATTTTTTGGGTATCAACAACATTAATATTTGTATTTGAAGGTGTATTAACAGCACTTTTTTCACAAAAGCCCGAAAGTAAATTAATGATGAACCATTTAGGTTATCCTGCTTATTTTGGTATTGCATTGGATATTTTTAAAGTGGTTGGATCTATTGCAATAATGATCCCTGTTTTACCAAAACGTTTAATTGAATTGGCTTACGCCGGATTTGTATTTGATTTTATATTTGCAGGTATTAGCAATACTGCTGTAGATGGTGTTGGTGCAGGAACCTTTTTTCCTCTGGTTACAATGGCTGTTTTAGCTGTTTCTTTTATTTACTATCAAAAAACATACGGAGTAAAATAATGGAGGTTTATTATTGTTCGATAAACCGCAAAGTGCGCTGAGTATGCGCAAAGAAGCCGCAAAGAAAAGACTTAGCGTCCTTTTGCGGCTTCTTTGTGCACTTTGCGGTTTATCCTTTGCTCTATTTATTTAAGGTTCTATCCAGGCGCCTTTTTCTTTCAGCAAGTTGATCAGCTCATCAACAGCTACGGCGCTTTCTACATTTCGTTTTACAACTTCTTTGCCCTGGTATAAAGTTATTTTTCCAATACCACTACCTACATAACCAAAATCGGCATCGGCCATTTCACCCGGACCATTTACGATACAGCCCATGATCGCGATCTTTAATCCTTTTAGGTGATTGGTTACGCTCCTGATCTTTGCGGTGGTTTCTTGTAAATCGAATAAGGTTCTTCCGCAACTGGGACAGCTGATATATTCTGTTTTTGAAATTCTCGTGCGCACCGCTTGTAAAATAGAGAAAGAAGTATTATTAATGAACTGGTGGTTATTTTTTGTTTCTAAATAAGTCCTGCCACTTACTTTGCTGTTTTGAATTTTTGTTGGATCATTTTGTAGCCAGATGCCATCGCCCATTCCATCTAAAAACAAGGCGCCTGCTTCGGTTGAAAAGTGTATCAGTTGTTCATCTATCGTATGTTCATTGCTCTTCACTAAAAATATAACGGGACAATTAATTTGTTCTTCCATTAATGTTACCATGAACCTGCGCACAGATTGCATCGCATTTTTATTCGAAGAGCTTAAACATAAAACAATAGTTGCATCTTTTTTAATCGCCTTTAAAATATCATTTGCTTCTTTACTGTCTACATCAACACTAACAAAATTTAGTACAGCAGAATGGCAAGAGTTATGTAAATATTCATTACCGATGAAAAAAGGGAAATTCTTTTGTTTGTCATCTATATCTAACCAAACCTTGTGATGGCAAATAACATTCAATGTTCCCGGCAATGCGAATGGTATTTTTTTATCTGCTGTATAAATATAATCTGCTGCTGCATCGCTTATATTCCATTTGTCTGACGCTTCATTGTAAGTATAGCCGATGGTTTGCAAGTCTGTATGTGCAATGGTTTCAGCACGACCAAAATCTGCAATAACAACTGGTACATAGCCAACGCCAATATTTACAACTGGTATATTTTTACGTTTAGTATAGTCAAAAGGAGAATAAGGCAATTTAGTAATAGGCTCCAAACGGTGGTCGGCGGTCGGTGGTCGGTGGTCAGCGTATCGAGCAACCAGGTCTTTACAAACAGGAATTTCGAATTCAGGATCTTCTGTTAATGAAACGCGGATCGTATCGCCAATACCATCTTCTAATAAAGTGCCAATGCCGATGGCAGATTTTATTCTTCCGTCTTCGCCATCGCCTGCTTCTGTAACCCCTAAATGTAATGCGTAGCATTCACCGAATTCTTCCATCATGTGGTTGATGAGCAAACGATAGGCTTGTACCATTACCTGCGGGTTACTGCTTTTCATGCTCAGGATAATGTTATGGTAATCTTCGCTTCGCGCGATACGTAAAAATTCCATGGCGCTTTCTACCATGCCCATTGCCGTATCTCCATAACGGCTCATGATCCTGTCGCTCAATGAACCATGGTTGGTTCCGATACGCATGGCCGTTCCATATTCTTTGCAAATAGTAACCAGCGGCGTAAAGCGTTCTCTTATCCTTTCTACTTCTTCTGCATACTCCGCATCTGTATAATCGATCTGT
>DATHHR010000172.1:0-13290 GCA_035317105.1 Ferruginibacter sp.
TGTCTATTACATAACCAATTTATACATAAATCATGAGTAATAAAAATATTATCATCAGCGGAGCGGCAGGAGGATTGGGTAGAGATGTAGTGAAAAAATTAAGCAATAGCGGCTACGCCTTATCGTTAATTGTAGATGAAAAAAGCATTAACCTCTTCAATGATCTTCCTGACCAATTTTCAGAAGCCGTTGATCTGTTGGATGAAAAAGCTGCTGCAGCTTTTGTACAAAAAGCGATAACAACCAAAGGCGGCATTTACGCTGCTGTATTATTAGTAGGCGGCTATGCACCTGGCGATCTTGAAAATGCAACAGACGCAGATATCAGAAAAATGGTTGACCTGAATTTTATTACCGCCTTTCATGTTGTAAAACCTTTGTTGGCTTATTTCGAAAAGCAGGGAGCAGGACAAATTATTTTGGTAGGCTCTAAAGCCGCACTGGTAGCTTCGGAAGGAGCGAAGTCTTTTGCGTATGCCTTATCTAAATCAATGGTAATATCATTGGCAGATATGATCAATGCCAATAAAAAATATCCGAAAATAACAGCCTCAGTAATTGTACCAAGCACAATGGATACGCCATTGAACCGAAAAGAAATGCCAGACGCTGATTTTACAAAATGGGTGCCAACAAAAGATGTTGCCGAAACCATTGATTTTATTTTGGGCACAGCAGGAAGTAACTTGAGGCACACTGTTTTGAAAATATATAATGAAAGCTAACGGAAAGTACGATGTACGATGTTTGGTGTACGATGTAAAACCTAATAATTATTCCGATGAAAAAAGCTTTGATAACGATCGGCCTTTTAATATTGTCCAACACTTTTATGACCTTTGCCTGGTATGGCCATTTGAAATTTAAACAATGGACCTGGTTCAATGGTTTAAGTCTGGCGGGTGTAATATTGATCAGCTGGGGAATAGCACTGTTTGAATATTCTTTCCAGGTGCCCGCCAACAGGATCGGCTTTGTAGAAAACGGCGGCCCATTTACACTCTGGCAATTAAAAGTGATCCAGGAAGTAATTACATTAACCGTGTTTACGGTTTTTACTATTGTATTTTTTAAGAATGAGAGTTTTAGATTAAACCACGCAATCGGGTTTGGTTTTTTGATATTGGCAGTATATTTTATTTTTAAAAAATAATGCAGCAGTAGGTTGCTTCTATTTCTTACTGCGAATTTCATATATTGCAACGCTATTCTTATACATAGCCCATAATGCTTAACCTTAAAAATAAAACACAGGGAAATATTCTATCAGTTATTTTTATAATTGCTTTTATTGCCTGGGTGTTTATGGATGTTTTAAAAGGGACGAAAACCTTTTTTGTCAATTTTGACAATGTCGAACAATTTTATCCCTGGTATCAAAAGCTTAATTATGCACTTCGCCATGGCTATCTTCCATTATGGGACGCCAATACTTTTGGTGGCCGGTCTTTTGCAGGAGAATTTCAAACAGGGATTTTTTATCCAATAAATATTATATGGATATTGCTATTTGGCAATAGCAACGGAATTAGTGTTTATTGCCTCGATCTATTGATACTATTTCATTTCTGTATTGCAGCTGTAGGATTTTACTTTGTATGCAGAGAATGGAAAATTTCTTATTTAGGCAGTATTTTAGGAGGGTTGTTATTTGCCGTTGCAGGGTGCGTAACAGCAAGAGCAGGAGGGCAATCAGCCATTTTCTTTGGTCTTACTTTATTGCCGTACTCGTTTCTTTTTACACTCAGGTATTTTAATACAAAAAACTGGATCGATCTTTTACTAATAGGATTTTTTTTAGGCCTGCAAATTTTAGCAGGGCATATTCAGCCTTTTTTTCATGCAGCTTTGCTTGTGTTTACGTATATCGCCTATACTATATTTTCAGACAAAGCTATTACAACCAATAAAAAGAAAAAGATCGCAATACTATATTCAATTATAATAGGCGTAGTGATCATAACTTCTTTTCCTCAATTATATATTGGCGTGCAATATATGGAACACGCCTATCGATGGGTAAGTGCTAAAAATCCTGTAAGTCCCGGCGGCAAAGTTCCTTTTAAAACTTATGCCGAGCGCTTCAGTATATCGCCTGTACAATATTTTAATATCATCGATAGAGAAGATTATCCCATTAGCGATGGCAACGATCTATTTATTGGATTGATACCACTTGTGCTGGTACTCTCCATTATATATGCATCTTGTAAAAGAAGTACGCTGGACGCCTTTGATAAGAATAAGTATTTTTTTTATTGGGTTATGCTTTTTACAATAATTATAATGCTTGGCCAATATACTTTCCTGCCTGCTATCATTTATGTGTTGCCGCTTGTTGACACAGTTAGGCAGTTAGGTAGATATGCTATTGTGTTACACTTTTTATGTAGTATTTTAATGGCATTTGGCTTCCAGTACCTGGTATCAAGGCCATATAATTTTACACTGGTACAAAAAAAGATAGCATCAATTATTACCGCTATCTTTTTTATAGAAGTGGTATATCTTTTATTGGCATATAAATATTCACTTGTACCAAAAGAAGTTATTTGGCATTTATTTTTCCTGACAATAGTAGGCGCACTCGTTCTATTTCTACGAGATAAGCCTTTTTTCAAATATGCCGCCTTTTTGTGTGTACTACTTGCGATTAAAATTTCCAGCGGGTACAGCGCAAATAGTATCAACTCGGCAAATTATCCCCCTAATTTTTTCAAAAGAAATAAAATGATCGATTACTTAGAGCCTAAGTTCGGCGAAGGAAGAGTATGGATCGAATCAGATAAAATGCCCAAAAATATTGGGGATGTTTATAATATACAAACCAGGATGGGACATGGGGCAACCATGAATAAAGCATATTTTGATTTTATCAACCAGGACTGGAATACAAACTCAACTGTCAATGACCTGTTAAATATTAAATACATTATTACATCAGATACATTAGATCTGCCATTAATAATGAGAGATGACAGTTTACAATTGAATTTATATGAACGGCCAACCGCTTACCAAAGGCTTTTTCTATTATCAGCTACGAAGAAAAATAGCCCTAATATTTTTTCATACACCAGGCTTCATTATGCTGATCAGTATCAAAGATATGCCATCAATGCTGCGTCTCCAGATACATTGATCTTCTCTGAAAATTATTATAGTGGTTGGAAGATCTACTTAGATTCTAAGAGGGTTGATATTTTACGGCCGAGCATTGATAATTATTTGCCGCTATTGATGGGGATCGAAATTCCTGCAGGCAAACATGTTGTTGAGTTAAGGTATAATTGTTTTACGCCCTGACAGAATTAAGTGTTTAAAAATCAGCGTAGTTTATCTTTAAGTAAGATGCCATTGGCTCCAAAATATTTTCCTTCAAGATCAACTATCAATGGTGTTTTGATTGAGATCCTTTTGTAAAATCCATCTGCAAAAACTCCTTGTCCAAAGTTACAGCCGAAATTAATATCCGCTTGATACTGATCTACTATTACCCCTTTATTAGTAAAAGTAAATGTTATGCTGCAAGAGGAATCTTCTTCGGGAGTTTTATAAATGGCTTTGCTATTTTGGTAAGTTAATGTATCAATAAAAGAGCCTGAATTATAATTCGTGGCACCTCTGCAAATAAAAAGGCTAATTGCGATCGTAGAATTAGTAAGCAACTTTACTTCTATGCCTCCAAAATTCCCGTATCTATACCCATCTTTAATTGTGGTCTTATTGGAGAGTTTATAAGTGCCTGTGGGGTCAATGAAATTCTTTTCTGTTTTGGCTTGAGCTATTGCAAACTGATTACAAAAAAAGCATACTAATATGAGTATTACAAAGATGCGGATTTTCATATAAGTAAGATACTATATTATTTCTTTATGCTATCCGCCGGCAATCGCTCGTAAAAAGCAAAGCCGTTCTTCTCGTACAATTTAATAATTCCGCTAACCGTATCAAGCTTAGGAGCATCTTGAATTTTGGTGGATAGATAAACAGTCTTATCTATATTGCCATGTAGTAACCATCTGTTATCTAAGGAGCTTGTATCTGCATGCGGCAGGCTCTTTGTATAAAAATACTGCGCATAACTTTTGTAGCCTATCGTTTCAACATACGCATCTTTGCCTTGCAGCGATTCAAAAAATTCGATATTGGCCCTTTGTGATATAGCTTCGATCTTTGGTGCAATGATAATGCTGGTTAAAAAGATACAGATCGTTAATGAACTAAAAAGTACGATCGTTTTTTGCCGTATGTTTTTTGAAATAAGATAATTGAATACGCCGATCAATAAAACAAATCCTCCTATAGAATCTGTCCATACCCATTGAACATTGGCTTGCAAATTCCCCCTGGCAAATACATCCTGTATTTTATCCACCCATAGATCTTTATGCATCATTATAAGTGGAACAGCAGCGATGGCTGTTGCTATTGCTATCCCGATCACGCCCAGTAAAGCTTTTAGCCATTTGTTCAATTCTGCTTTTCTTTCCCAAAGGTCATTGATGCATACAGCCGCTAAAAACGTAAGCGGAAACCAGCAGAGCGATGAGTAGTGTACGATCTTCGTCTTAACAATAGAAAAAAGTATCAGCGTTACCCAAAACAATATCAGCATCCATTTTTTAAATGCTTTTTGTTGTGATGCATGTGTTGAAACAAATTGTCCGCGCATAAAAAATATCGATGCAGGAAAACAGCCTATCAATAAAACCCACCAATGATAAAAGAATGGCTCTCCATGATCTGCCGCATTCTGACTAAATAATTCTACCTGGTATTTAATAAATCTTACTAAAAACCAGGGCCCGTTCTTTACCAGGTCTACACCAAACCATAAAAAACAAATAGCCGTTACTGTTAGTATGATAACCAGCAGCTCTTTCCAGCTCATGTAAAATGTAAACCTGTTGATCAATACATAAACGCTGTAAGACAATACCGTAATAACAATTGCCACCGGCCCCTTTGTTAATACAGCCAAACCTAAAAATAGACCTGCTAAAAAAGCATGTTTTAATTTATCGCTTGCCGTAAGTGTCAATAAGTAAAAATGATAGATACTTACAATGATAAAAAGATTGAAACATGGATCGATGATACCCGTCTTAAAATATAAGAAGGTTAAAATTGTACCCAGGTAGATCATTACCCATATCCTTGCAAAATTTTCGTTGAATATTTTTTTCCCGGTACGAAAAATAAAAACCAAAGTAACAATACCACAAACGGCATTAGGAAACCTGGCGGCAAATTCATTTACACCAAATATTTTCATGCTGATGGCCTGCATCCAGAAAAATAATGGCGGCTTTTCATAAAAACGCTGGTAATTGATCTGTACGGAAAAATAATTGTGCGAGACCATCATTTCCCGGGCGCTTTCGGCAAAATTTATTTCATCCCAGTCGAACAGGTGAACATGCCCCAAAAAAGGCATAAACAATATAATAGCCAGCAATGCGATCGTCCACTCGTTCTTTAAAATGATCTTCATATTCCTGCAAAAATAAACGAAAGATTTCTATAAAAAATAAGCCGACTGTTTCGAATCAGTTATTTTTGTTGTAAAGCTTTAGTCAATGCATTCATTCCAGGAATTATCGGAAAAGTTCAATGTACATTTTAACACCCGTCATTTCCCCGAAACTCCGGCCAGTTTATATGAGCCGGCAGAGTATATCCTGCAAATAGGCGGCAAGCGTATCCGTCCAGCGCTTTGTTTAATGGGCAATGAATTATTTGATGAAATTAGTGCAGACGCCTATCATGTGGCTACAGCCATTGAGCTCTTTCACAATTTTAGTTTGATACACGATGATATAATGGATAAAGCGCCATTGCGCCGGGGTATGGAAACCGTTCATATCAAATACGGCGAATCAACCGCCTTATTAGCCGGCGATGTAATGCTGGTAAAAGCCTACGATTATATAAGTAAGATAAAGCCTGAGCATTTACCCAAAGTGTTACAGTTATTCAATAAAGTGGGCCGCGAAGTATGTGAGGGTCAACAATTAGATATGGATTTTGAGCATAAAGAAACGGTAAGTATGGATGAATATGTGCACATGATCTCCTTAAAAACTTCGGTATTATTGGCGGCAAGTTTACAATTTGGGGCTATATTGGGGGGAGCAGCGGGAGATAGCCAACATCATTTATATGAATTTGGTAAAAACCTGGGTATCGCTTTTCAAATACAGGATGATTATTTAGATGCTTTTGGCGATCCTGAAAAATTTGGCAAACAGGTGGGTGGAGATATCATTGCCAATAAAAAAACATTTTTAATGATCTATGCATTCGAGACAGCCAGCGCTGAACAGCATGCAACATTAAAAAGACTCATGCAGGAAAATCCATCAGATAAAGTAGCCAAAGTGTTACAGATATTTAAGGATTGCAAAGTAGCTGCATGGGCAAATGAGTTAAAAGAAAAATATTTACAAACAGCTTTACAACATTTAGAAAATACAGCAGTACAATCTGTAAGAAAAAAACCGCTGACCGAGTTAGCGAGCTTTTTGATACAAAGAGAGAATTAATTAATAATTAGTAATTAAGAATTAATAATTAATAATTCCTTCGATTTGATTAGTATTAAAATATTTAACCGGTATAATAAACCAGCAATAATTGGTGACAATTATTAATTACTAATTATTAATTCTTAATTAAAAAGATGAGTTCGCTTTTTCGAAAAAAACAAGTTTCCAAACTTTTGGAAGATGCTGAAAAAGGGTTTTCCGAAGGAGAGGATTCCAGGGGATTGAATAAAGTATTAGGCGTAAAGGACCTGACCGCTTTAGGTGTGGCTGCAACTATTGGCGCTGGTGTATTTAGCACTATTGGTAAAGCCTGCTTTGATGGCGGCCCCGGCGTTGTTTACCTTTTTATTATTATCGCTGTTACCTGTGGATTTTCTGCCTTATGTTATGCAGAATTTGCCAGCCGCATCCCTGTATCAGGAAGTGCGTATACCTATTCTTATGCTTCATTTGGTGAACTTATTGCCTGGATAATCGGCTGGGATCTTATCATGGAATATGCTGTAGGAAATATTACCGTAGCTATTTCCTGGTCTGGTAACCTGACCACTTTTTTAGATGGAATGGGACTTCATATTCCAAGCTTCCTTACAAAAAGTTTTTTAGAAATAAGGAACGGACATGTTCAGTTTCAGGAGCTGGTTGCCGCACATAAATTAATTCCCACAGATGTATTATCGATGGAAAATTTATGGAACAACGCGCCACATATTGGTTCTATGCCTTTGATATTTAATTTCCCTGCCTTGATAATTACCGTACTAATTACCATGTTAGTGTATGTAGGAATTAAAGAGTCAAGAAACACCGGTAATCTGATGGTGATATTTAAAGTGTGTGTGATATTGCTGGTAATAGCGATCGGTATCTTTCATGTTAACCCCGTTAACTGGCATCCTTTTACACCAAATGGTATGACGGGTGTTTTGAAAGGTACATCTGCTGTATTTTTCGCCTATATTGGTTTTGATGCGATATCTACTACCGCTGAAGAATGCAGGAACCCGCAACGCGATCTGCCAAGAGGGATGATCTATTCCCTGATCATTTCAACGCTTATATATATTGCCGTAGCATTGGTGTTAACTGGTATGGTAAAATACACAGACCTTGGCGGTGAAGCATTTATGGCAAATGCATTTACAAAGATCGGGTTGAATTGGATCGGCGGACTGATCGCATTAAGCGCCGTGATTGCAACAGCGAGTGTGCTACTGGTTTTTCAAATTGGCCAGCCGCGTATTTGGATGAGCATGAGTCGTGATGGATTATTGCCAAAGAAATTTTCAACGATCCATCCTAAATATAAAACACCTTCTTTTTCAACTGTGGTTACAGGCTTTGCTGTTGGTATACCTTCTTTGATCCTTGATCAAAACCTGGTAACGGATCTGTGCAGCATTGGTACTTTGTTTGCTTTTATTTTAGTGTGCGGTGGCATTATGATATTGCAGGGAAACGATAGAATAGATGCAGGCTCCATAAGGCCAAAATTTAAAGTGCCTTACCTGAATGCACAATTCATATTCCCGGTTTTTTTAGGGTTGGTTATTCTGTTTTTTTATAAAACATACCCTGATGAATTGCGATCCTTTTATAGTTTTGATGGCGGCTGGGCAGAAATTCAACATAGGATACCCAATTATATCTTTATTATTTTATGCGTAGTCCTTTGTTTGAATGGCTTCAGAAAAAAATATTCTCTGATACCTGTTTTAGGCTTAGTTAGCTGCGGCTACCTCATGACAACGCTTGGAACAATGAACTGGCTTCGTTTTGTAATATGGTTAATTATTGGACTGGTGATCTATTTTTCTTACGGAAGATATAAGAGCAAATTGGCTCCGGGAAATCAATAAAAATATCCAGACTGGTAAATGCTAAGCGCTACAACTAATTAACTTTGCGGAATGAATCCATTAATCCTTTAATCGGACGAATCCCAATTCAGACAAACAAAAAATGAAATACGAAATAGGCGATAAGATATTGGTACTGCTTTCTAACGAAGAAGGAAAGGTGGTGGAGATCATCAACGATAAAATGGTGATGATAGAAGTGAAAGGTGTGAAATTCCCTGCCTATATGGATCAGATCGATTTCCCTTATTTTAAAATGTTTACCGAAAAACGCGCCGTTGAAAAACAACCCGCTAAAGTATATATCGACAATGTAAAAAGAGAAAAAACGCCTACCAAGCATAAAGTAGCCGAAGGTGTATGGCTTAATTTTTTACCGGTGTATGATAAGGATGTTTTTGATGATGATATTGTAGAGAAGATAAAAATTTATCTCATCAACCAGACAGATACCACTTTTAGTTTTACATACAATTGCATGATCGGTGGCGATAGCAGTTTTTTATTAAAGAACACTATTGAACCGCTACACGATTTTTATTTGCATGATGTGAAGTTTGAGGATATGAATGACAGTCCGCGTTTCGATTTTGAATTCTCCTTATTAAATGCTGATAAAAAGAAAGCGTTGTATTATGAAGCTTCTTTAAAAATAAAAGCCAAACAATTATTTAAAAGGATAGAAGAGATGCAGCTTAAAAACGAAGCGACCTTCTCTTATATACTATTTGAAAATTATCCTGATAAAGTAGAAACAGAAAAATTTGATGTAGGTAAATTGAATAATGCCGGCTTCAGGGTGTATGACGCATCTAAAGCAAGGCAAAATTTAGAAACTGCAAGATCAGTGGTCGACCTGCACATCGAAAAACTATCGAACAACTGGAAACACCTCAGCAATTTTGAGATACTGACCATCCAGCTAAAAGCCTTTGAAAAATTTTATGACCTGGCAGTAGCGCATTATCAAACATCCCTTGTAGTGATCCATGGCATCGGCGTAGGCAAACTGCGTGATGAGATTCACGATATCCTGAAAACAAAAAAAGAAGTCAAGTCTTTTATCAATCAATATCATCCAAGTTATGGCTATGGCGCCACTGAGATATTTTTTGCTTATTAAACAATTTGAAACACAAATGATCAACTAAAAATCAATACTACTATGACAGAAGTAACCCATTGATTTTGTAATTTTAAGCTATGAAAATAATTATCGCATCCGACCATACAGGGGTAGATTATAAAGCCACCCTGGTTAAAGAAATGCAGGAAAAAGGATATACCGTTAGTGATCTTGGAACTTTCGACCCTGCTCAACCCGACGACTATCCAGATTATGCAGAAAAAGTAGCCAAAGCGATCCTCGCCAAACAGGGAGAAAAAGGCATTATCATTTGTGGCAGTGGCGTTGGCGTTAGCGTGGCCGCTAATAAATTTAAAGGGATACGTGCAGGCGTTTGTCATGATACTTACTCGGCCCATCAATGCGTGGAGCATGACGATGCCAATATCTTATGTATCGGCCAGCGCGTAATTGGTATAGAATTAGCAAGAGAAGTAGTATTCGCCTTTTTAAAAGCCACTTTTAGCAATGAAGAAAGGCATGTAAGAAGATTAAAAAAAATTGCTATCATAGAAGATAGTAATATGAAATAGTGAATTATGATGGGAGGAAGATAAATATCGGTACAACCCCCTAACTTTAAAGGATAATATTAGTAGTACACAATGAAAGATGAACAAATAAGCACATTATTTTTGGATGTTGGCGGTGTGTTATTGACCAATGGTTGGGGAGGATCTTCAAGAAAACTGGCGGCCGAAAAATTCAAGTTGAATATAGATGATATGAATGAGCGCCATCACCTCACTTTCGATACATACGAAATGGGTAAACTTACGCTTGATCAATATTTAAAAAGGTTGGTTTTTTATGAACCAAGAGATTTTTCTGTTGAAGATTTTAAAGCCTTCATGTTCCAGCAATCTAAACCTATTCCTGAGAGTATTGCTTTTTTCAAAGAGCTGAAAGCAAAACATAAGCTGCACGTAATAGCGGTCAACAATGAAGGAAGAGAACTAAATGATTACAGGATCAAAACATTTAAGCTCGATGAATTGTTTGATGCCTTTGTATCTTCCTGCATTGTAAAATTCCGTAAACCGGATACTGATATTTTTCATACAGCCTGCGATATAGCGCATACAACGCCACAAGAAGCACTGATGATAGACGATAGGTTAATGTTTGTAGAAGTGGCCAGAACCATAGGTTTACACGCTTTACAATTTACCGGGTTAGAATCGATCAAAGAAAAATTAAGTCACGTAAATTTTTTACATAAGTAACATACAATATGGAACAGCAACAATACGATTTTGGAATGATAGGGTTGGGCACAATGGGCCGTAACCTTGTGTACAATATAAGTGACCATGGGTTCAGTGTTTCGGGCTTCGATAAAAATGAGGAGCAGGTAAAAACACTGATCAAAGAAGCGCCGTCGAAAAATGTTACCAGCACTAGCAGTTTGCCTGAGTTCATCAACTCATTAAAAAAACCAAGGGTGATCATGTTCCTTGTTCCGGCAGGGCCGATTGTTGATAGCGTGATATTGGAGTTAAAACCTTTTTTAACAAAAGATGACCTGTTGATGGATTGTGGTAATTCTCATTTTACAGATACGGATATCCGTACAACGCAGTTAGCCAAAGAAAATATTCATTTCATGGGCGTAGGCGTTTCGGGTGGCGAATCCGGTGCAAGGTTTGGCCCAAGCATAATGCCGGGTGGTGCAAAAGAGGCGTACGATAGAGTAGCGCCAATGTTGAAAGCAGTTTCGGCAAAAGTAAATAACGAACCATGTGTTACCTATGTTGGCGCGGGATCTGCGGGCCACTATGTAAAAATGGTGCATAACGGCATTGAATATGCGCTGATGCAATTGATCGCTGAAACTTACCAGCTTTTAAAAGATATTGCAGGATTGAATAATGATGAACTGCATGAGGTATATGCGACATGGAATAAAAATGACCTGCAATCTTTCTTGGTAGAAATAACAGCAGAGATCTTTACAAGAAAAGATGACCTTACAGATAACCGATTAGTTGATATGATACAGGCAAGCGCCGGCCAAAAAGGCACGGGCCAATGGACATCACAAGACGCGTTGAACCAACATATCCCTATCCCTGTAATTGATATTGCTGTTAGTGCACGTGACCTGTCTGCTTTAAAAGATGAACGCAAACAAGTACAGGCAAATTTATTTACGGCATCTACGGTAACGCCATTAGCTGCAAACGAAAAAGCGGCTTTTATTGATGCGGTAGAACAGTCCTTATATTTTTCCATGATAACAACCTATGCGCAGGGCATGTCTTTATTATACCATGCCTCAGGTGAATATAAATATGGATTGAAATTAGATGAGATAGCAGCTATCTGGCGCGGAGGGTGTATCATACGCGCAGCCTTATTAGAAGATATCCGCAGCATATTTGCAAAACAACCCGAGTTATCAAATATATTGATCAACGATGGCATCGCTAAAAAATTAGAATCAGCACAAGACGGAATAAGACTGGTTATCAAAAAAGCGATCGAAGCAAGTATTCCTGTTCCTGCATTGATGGTATCGTTGGCTTACCACGATACCTATCGTAGCAAGTGGCTGCCATTTAATTTATTACAGGCACAACGCGATTATTTTGGTGCGCATACTTACCAACGCACCGATCGCGATGGAACTTTTCATACGCATTGGGAAACGAAATAAGTCGAAAGTAAAAAGTCAAAACCAAAAAGTAAAAAATACATTGCGGTAGAAGAATTATTAATTTTTAATTACTAATTCTTAATTAATAAAAATTCTTAATTAAATAAAATGAAATCAGCAAATAGTGTCGGGCCAACCGTTATAGTTATTTTAGGCGCAACCGGCGATCTTACCTGGCGTAAATTAATGCCCGGTATTTATAACCTACATTTAGACAACTGGCTGCCAAAAAATTTCGCCGTTATCGGTGTAAGCAGAACGGAAATGAATGATGACGCTTTTCGTGAGCACATGCAAAATGGGGTTGATAAATTTTCAAGAAGAGGCAAGGCAGATGAAAAAGACTGGAGCGAATTTGAAAAAAATATCACTTACAATAAAGGTGGCTTTGATGAACAATCAACGTATGATACCTTAGAACAACAAATTGAAAAATATGAAAAAGAATGGGAAACGCCAGCTACCCGCATTTTTTATATGGCTGTACCGCCAAGCTATTTTGAAGAGATCGCGACAAAACTGGGTAATTCCAAACTGGTAGAAAATAAAGAGTTGAGCCGCATTGTGATTGAAAAACCTTTTGGTCGTGATTTAAATAGTGCTAAAGCGCTGAATGATCTGTTGCATAGCATGTACGATGAATCTCAGATATATCGTTTGGATCATTATCTTGGTAAAGAAACAGTACAAAATATTTTGGCCTTCCGTTTTGCCAATGCAATGTTTGAACCAACCTGGAATCGTAATTATATCGATCACGTACAAATAACAGTTTCTGAACAATTAGGCATTGGCACGCGCGGCAATTATTACGAAACAGCAGGAGCTTTGCGTGATATGATACAGAATCATATTCTTCAACTACTGTGTTTGATAGCAATGGAACCCACAGTTTCTTTTGATGCAGATGAAGTGCGCAATAAAAAAGTAGATGTTTTGAACGCTATCAGGATGATAAAACCTGATGAAGTGCATTTAAATGCAGTACGCGGACAATACGGCCCAGGCTGGATCGAAGGCGAAAAAGTAATTGGCTATCGCGAAGAACAGGATGTTAAAAAAGATTCTAACGTTGAAACTTTTGCAGCGGTTAAA
>DATHHR010000173.1:0-10405 GCA_035317105.1 Ferruginibacter sp.
GGGGGATAATTTTGAATTGATGTTGAATGAATTGAAAGCAGAGAATTTTGATTATATCATCGACCTTCATCATAATTTAAGAACACTTCGTGTAAAACGCTTTTTGAAAGGCGTTAAATCTTTCTCTTACAATAAATTAAATGTTGAAAAATTTATTTATACCAAGCTTAAAATAAACCTGCTTCCTAAAAAACATATTGTTGATCGAAATATCGAGACAGTAAAAAAACTAGGTGTTGTAAATGATGGGCTAGGGTTAGATTATTTTATTCCCGAAAAAGATGTTGTGCAAGATGCAGAGATACCAATGTCTCATAAATTTGGGTATATAGCTATTGTTATTGGCGCAACTATGGCAACTAAAAAGCTACCGCTACACAAATTAAAAGAGCTTTGTGCTGCGATCGATCATCCCATTATATTATTAGGTGGTAAAGAAGACCTGCCAACAGGATATGCTGTCTCACAATTGGACGACACAAAAATTTACAATGCCTGCGGCAAATTCAATTTGAATGAATCGGCAGATCTTGTACGCAAAGCAAAATTGGTCATCTCTCACGATACAGGCCTGATGCATATTGCAGCAGCTTTTCAAAGGCCCGTTATTGCTGTCTGGGGTAATACCGTTCCTGAATTTGGCATGTATCCATATTATGGCACAAGATCTCCGCAGGAATTTTCTAACATAGAAGTGAAGAAATTGTCTTGTCGCCCTTGTAGTAAAATAGGTTATGATAAATGCCCAAAAAAGCATTTTAAATGCATGGAACAGATCAACATACAAGAAATTTCAAGCCTCGCTATTAAATATTTAGGTAAGAAGTAATTACTTTACGGTTACTTTTTTAAATCCTGCTGACCGCAGAAAATTTTCCATCATCATATTTGCAATACCTGTTGCCTTGGGTAAAATATTTTGCTGCATAGCTGCAGTGATCATTTTATTGCGCAGTTTTATTTTTACGGCAGTTACTTCAGCGTCGGTCCAGTTCCCAGTTTCATTAAAAGTTTCAAAGTCTGACGGGTTGGTTATTACTTGCAAAATCTCAGCTTTTGGTAAAGTGACCGATGCGGAATCATCTTTCACATAAATATTACTCGCAGTTATTTTTGCCAGGTCCACACCAGCTAAAACTTTTCCTTTACCAACTAAAACCAGTTCATCATCCAGTAAATGAATAGGAGCAGATATGCCCGGAAGTATGGGCACAGTAAATTGTTTAACCGAATCAACAACAATTTCACTGTAGGCAGTGATCGTGATCAATTGCGACAGGCTATTTATTTCTTTAACAAGGATAGGTGTATTATCAATGATAACAGGCTTAGGTGAAAAAATATCTCCAAAGGAAGGCAGCAGCTTCATTCGCTGGCATACAAATACAATGACAAATATGCCCACCACTAATAATAAGATCCTGGTTAATAATTTAAGCAAAATGAATAGTTACTTTTTTATAGCCTAAACGCGTTAAAAAATTAGTAATAAATAAAGTGGCATTTTCTTCACCTGTATGTAAAATGCCTAACGAATCAACACTGTTTCTTATTTGCATTTCTGCCTGTATCGCTAAAGCATTTCTTTCTTCGCTTGTAAAAGGATCGCGCAATAATTCTTCAGATTCGTATTCCTTTTGTACATCTTCGGGCTTTATACTTAAGGATATCAATTTAGCGTGTGGTAACTGCAAGTCAATAGCCTTGTCATCAATATGTACATTATCAGGAGTGATGGCCGAAAGATCGATACCAGCAGTTAAAGTGGCTTTACAGCTCATCAATATTTTTCTGTCACCTAATTTGTACCATGTTTTATTATCATTGGCCTTAATGATCTTGGTAACTACGTATTGCGCTGTAGCAAGATCGCTCATTTGCTGCAACGCCATTACTTCCTGCATTTGATCCTGCAATTGCTGTTGTTTATTATGGCAGCCAAGCAATAATACAATAACTACCATTAAAAATATGACCCTGGTTGAAGAAAGCATAATAGCAAATTAGCCCGTTAATTTGTTTGTACGAAATTAATTATAAATTTGTATCCATGGAAAAAGTAGCGGTAATAGTAGCAGGGGGTAATGGCAGTCGTATGAATACAGCGTTACCCAAACAGTTTTTATTGATAAATGGCAAGCCGGTACTGTATTATACCATTAATACTTTTTTAAAAGCGTATGATGATCTTACTATGATTCTGGTACTCCCCGAAGAATTTATATCAGCCGGACAAGAAATAATCGATGCTTTTTTTGATTACAAGCGTATTAAAATTACCGCAGGCGGCACTACAAGATTTCATTCAGTACAAAATGGCTTAAAATTAATTACGGAAGAGAGCATCATTTTTGTGCACGATGGCGTTCGTTGTTTATTAAGTACCGATCTTATACAAAGATGTTATGAGGCGGCTATAGCTTTCGGATCTGCTATTCCTGTGATCAATTCAAAAGACAGTGTACGAATTATTACTGAAGAAGGAAATGACCCATTAGACCGGAACCATATCAAGCTGGTGCAAACGCCACAGACTTTTCATAGTAAGGTACTTTTACCCGCTTTTAAAATTGACTATAAAGATAAATTTACTGATGAAGCAACTGTAGTAGAAGCATTCGGATTAAAAGTAAATTTAATAGAAGGGGAAGAAAATAATATAAAAATAACCAAGCCTATTGACCTGACCTTTGCTGAAAAGATATTGAGTGAAGGAGAAAATAGCTAAGCTATCCTTTCAAATAGCGTAAAGGCCACGGAAGATCATTATAGCGAAGAAAATAATAGGGCTGATCCACTGCCCCGAACTTTTTATAGAACTCGGCAATACCCCTAATATCAGAGCCTTCGAAATCCAATGCTTTTACCTGACCGGAAAATTCTTTAATCAACTCATCGTACAAAAAATAATTCGCCTCCGATGTTCTTGCCTGCTTTGGGACTGCCGATAGTATATTGTATAATCTATTATTATCTTTTAACAATAATGCAATGGCGAGTAATTCATTGTGGGGAGATATAACTTTTTTTATTACAAGCATTTTTTTGCTCAACGCGATCCGGCAAATGTTGGCAAAAGCCGCATAATCCTTTTCTTTTACATGGGGCGTTCTTTTACTGTATTCCTTTATATGTGCATCGATCACTTCCATGTAGTTTTTAGCATCTAAATAGATCGGCATATTCTTTTTCGAATGCTTTAAGCTTTTTATAAATGTGGCTTTATAATTAGCTTCAATATCTTTATAAGGCTGGTCTAATGCTAAAATAAAATTAGCGCAAGGTTTTGTAGCAGCCCCCGCATCCGGGAAATTTAAAAAGATCTCTGCGAATTTAAATGTTGTTTTTGCAAGAGCTACAAACTGTTGTGTTGTATTTTCTGTAACAGGCTTTTTACTAAAAATGCCTAACTGCTGTGTGAAGGGAGGCTGGTATAAATATTTGATACCGTATTTTTTATTCCATGTCAATGGCATTACGGCTTCGTAATCGTTTAGTATCAGCGCATCCCAATTCTTTGCTATATTATCCAAATAAAAAGAATAGGCATAGATCAGACTATTGCCTGCATTTGCTATACAGTCATCCCATTTTTTTTTATCGATATCCTTATTGCTATAATATTTTATATCCATGTGCTTACAATTAATCAGCCAATGTTTGATAGGGTGCAGGAATAAATTTTCTTAATTTGATATTTTGTACATCGATACTAAAAGATATTCTTTTGAAAAAAGTATTCTGCTGAGCATCGCTTTTAAAATCACTATTGAAATCGCTACTATAAATTATTGGGGCGTAAATATTCAGGATATTTTTAAATAAGGATAATTGTATACCGCCGGTATATAAAAGCCTGTTCGTTTGTGGATTAGCGCCCCAGGCTTCTGCATAACTACCTACGTCAAAAAATAAGCGGAAAGGATTTTTGAAGGGGATCAGAAAATTTGGCAAAGTGGTATTGAAATTTAATGCAGCTACCCAATTATCCGATTGTCCTTGTAAAGTTTGATCCAGGTCGGACCGGAATTTTAAGCCACCCGTATTGTCTATTAGCAATTGTTGTGCAGCAATGCCTTGATTTGATATTGGCTTGTCAGGATTTGAATAAGAAGCGGTACGGCCTATAAAATAATCCCCATAAGTATAGTCGTCAGTTCCATTTCCCGCAGCTAGTTTTGGCTGGTATTGGTAAGAGTCGGTATTTTGTCCGCCTATATAACCAAACTTGGCGGCAAATGCACGTACACTTAAGCCGCCACCTTTTGCATAATTAAAGAAATAATTTCCTGTAAGGTTTAACCTGTAAAAGCCAGCTCCCTGCTGCAATTGCACCTGGTAATTATAAGGATATAAAACCCTGTAATTATCTACATTGAATGTGAGCTGATTTATATAGCGGGTAGAAGTGCTGCTTGAGACAGGGTAAAATATATCGCCGGTGCTATCTGTAACAACTTCAAACTTATCAAACAATTTTTCAGTTATTAAGTATGTACGAAAGTCTAGCCAACTAACGGTTGTGCTTCTAAGAGGATGCCTAAAATAGAATCGTATTGAAGGGACTACCTTATAAAAATTCTCAAATATTTTATGGCTGTTGGTATCCAGACTTTCTTTTAACGCAAATCTTTCTCCGTTTATACCTAATTCAATTTTTTGAAAAATTTTATCCAGGTACCAGGTATATTTTAATTGCCCGATACCATTCAGCTGATTACTGTTGGTAGCATATAATGGGGTTAGTATAAATTGAAATTTTGGCTGAGGCAGTGTACAATTTGTGATCGAAGTGCCGATCATTAACTTATCGTAATTATTATAGCCAACAACGGGTATGGCAAAAAGATGAAACTGTTTTTTTGTTTTTGTATTATCTATATTTCCACGTGAATTCAATAGTGCAAACGAGCTATCCAGCTTTTTGCCACTTACATCTTCTACTGTTTTTTGTAGATCTTCAGGATAAGGGTGTTTAAATTGCCAGCGATGATAATATTCCTGCATGCAACTATCAAATAATGGTTTGCCCAGATCATGCTCTAGTTTATTCATCCATTCATTCGCTTTTGTATCTGCTATTAAATGATAATTAGCCTGACTAAATTTATCCGATGCTGTTTCAATTGGCTGGTCTTTTTTTTGTTGGATGATGGTAAGCAATAAAAGCGAATCAAAATTAGGCATGTGTTTATTATGGCAGCCATTTTCTGTAGGGTCGGCTTTATTATACCTGCTTTCATAATAACTATTAATCCCATTATCCATCCATAAATGATCGTAGCCATTACTTGCAATGGTTCCGTAGCTCCAGGTTTCACCAATGCCATTTTCTATTGACTTGATCAAGGTTAATTCATCAGCATTTTGTGGTATGCTCGTAAGTGTAGGGTAATTTGTATTATTCGCAAACGATGGCGGTGTTTCAACTATGTTAACAATATTATAAGGGTACTCGCCCATCCATTGGCTTCTTGCTAATATTATGCTTTTTACCAATGACATACTTCTTTCCCAATTACTATTTACTGAAGGCAATAAATAAATATACAGGTTAATTATTTTTCCCGATTTGAGCTGCAGTGTATCCTGCGTTATATTAAACCGTTTATCAGCAAACCAAACAAAATCTTGTGTATTGTTTTGTTTAAAAGTTATGGTCTTACTTTCTTTTGCCGAAGGTGGTGGTTGTAAGTCCTTTGCTATTATTGCCTTTAAATTTTTAGGGTTGTATTCCCATCCTTTTGGTGTAAAGGAATAACGGTTATAGTAATATTTTTTTAATGATTCTATTTCTTCTTCAGTTTGCAATTCTCCCGTAGCCGCAACAACATAGTTCTTAGGGAGTGTTATAGTTACTTCATAATCGCCAAATTCATTATAATTACCGCCTTCATTTAGGTAAGTATTTATATGCCATCCTTTGCTATCATACACGGCAATTTTAGGATACCATTGCGTTATGGCAAAAGAGCGGTTCACATGTCCATTACCTGTAAAATCATAAGGCAGCTTTACATGAAAAGGTGTTTCAATTTTTGCGCTATCATTCGGCGCAATAGGTTGTGGTAAAATAAGTTTAATAAAATCCTGGTATTGCGGATGATTATCTGTTGCGGCAATTGTGCCATTTACGGTAAAATTTAGATGGTTGATGTAACCACGTTTATCATCATCACTAAAATAAAAATCAGTATGCCCGTTTTCTATTAACTGATCGCTGTAACCTGTACGGTCATTTTTATAAGCATTGGCCGATAGATTTATCCAAACAAAGTGAAGTGTATCGGGAGAATGATTGTAATACTCAATAGCAACCCTGCCATCTAATGTTTTAGCCGCATCGTTTAAGGTAACATCGATTGTATAATCAGCTTTTTGCTGCCAGTAAGAAAGCTGGCAATAAGCAACCGGAAGTTGAAAGCAATAAAGAAAAAATAGAACGAATAGTTTTTTCAATTCGGGTGTATTTCCTCAAATGTAAAATAAAATAGGATAGCAATTTTGAGATTGCTTATTTTCCTTTGCCTGCTATAATAATACTAATGGTATGCAGCATGATCTTAAGGTCTAGGCCAATAGATACATTCTCTACGTACATCAGGTCATAAGGCATGCGTTGTATCATTTGGTCAACAGTACTGGCGTAGCCATATTGCACCATTCCCCAGCTGGTTAAACCCGGCTTTACCTTAAAAAGATAATTGTATTCAGGATGTTGTAATTCGATCTGGTCAATGTAAAATTTACGTTCGGGCCTAGGGCCAACCAGGCTCATTTCTCCTTTTAAAATATTCCATAATTGTGGCAATTCATCCAGTCGCCATTTGCGCATTGTTCTTCCCCAGTTTGTTATTCGTGTATCGTCATCACTGCTCAATTGCGGGCCATCTTTTTCAGCTTCCTGCACCATACTCCTGAATTTGTAAATGGTAAATAGCTTGCCTTTAAAACCAACCCTGTCTTGTAAAAAAAACACCCTTCCTACAGAAGACATTTTTGTTCTGATCACAGTATATAATAAAATAGGAGCTAATCCAATAAGCGCAAATAAAGAGAAACCAATATCGATAAACCGTTTTATATTTTTTTGCCATCCCGGAAGCTGGCCGCTGTGTACGTCGATCAATGGTACACCCATGATATTGTTTGTTTGTACAGCCCCAGATAAAATATCTACAGCGTCGGGTGTTATCTTAATGTCCACGTCTTTATCGCTTAGCTGTTGTAATATATTTGTGAGCGCGGCACGTTCATTTTTTTCTACCGTAATAATTACTTCTTCGATAGTATCCGAAATAATGATATTGTTGAGTGCTGACAGCTCGTTATATATTTTTATATTTTCGGGCAGGTGAATATCATTGGTTCCGTTAATGTTTAGAAAGCTGCTAATGTTGTAGCTTGTTGTTCCTTTTGTTTTAGCAAAGGCTTCAAAAAACTGCGTGGCATTTTTGCCTGATCCGATCAACAGTACATTAAAGAAAACTTCTTTTCTTCTGAGCTGTTTTTTTACAATGGTTAAAATTAGTAAGCGCAGGAGATAGGTTACTACAAATACAGGAATAAGCAAACTGAAAAATTCGAGGTAATAATATTCGTTATTTACCTGCGGGTTCTTTAAAATAAAAAAGAATAACAATGCCACAGCGCCAATTAAGCTGATAGCAAGGGTTCTGAAGAATTCGTTTACCCTCGATTTTTCATAGATCTTTTCATAAGAGCCAATAAGAAAGTATAAGCTTATCCAGCCAAGTATATATAAGATCCCACCCAAATAAAAACCGGGCGGCATACTAAAAGGATATTGTTGGATGACGGTACGTAAATAATAAAAACATACCCATGTAATGATAGCGCTGATAATATCGCTAATAACATACCAGATAATATTTATGCGAGGTTGGTTCAAGTAATTTATTTTGAATGTTGAATTTTAAATGTTGCATTAGTATGCAATTCATTTAAAATTTAGCATTTAACATTTAAAATAATTTTCTGCTACAGTACATTGCCACTGGCAATTTTAGCTAAAATTTGATGTGCCACATCCATTGCTCTAAAGCCATCAACAACAGTTACTGCCGTGTTGGTATTATTGACAATAGCGTTGCGGAATTCTTCGAGCTCCATTTTTATAGCATTGCCTTCTTCAATTACAGGATTGGCAATAGCGATCGTTTTTTTACCGTGATTGGTATCTATATCAAACGTAAAAACATTTTTATCCTTATCCTCCGGTGTATTTAATTTAATGATCTCTGTTTTCTTTTCCAGGAAATCAATACCGATATACGCATCTTTTTGAAACAGGCGCATCTTGCGCATTTTCTTCATGGAGATACGGCTGCTGGTTAAATTGGCTACGCAGCCATTATCAAATTCAATACGCACATTCGCAATATCAGGCGTATCGCTCATTACGGCAACACCGTTGGCAGATATATATTTTACATTGCTTTTTACAAGACTCAAAATAATATCAATATCATGGATCATCAGATCCAATATCACACTGACATCCGTACCACGTGGATTAAATTGAGCCAGGCGATGCACTTCGATGAACATAGGCTCAAGTGTATGGTCTTTTAATGCCAGCAAAGCCGGATTAAAACGTTCAACGTGGCCTATCTGAAATTTGATATTGGCTTCTTTAGCCAGCTTCACTAATTCTCTTGCCTCATCCATTGTATTGGCCAATGGTTTTTCAACAAAAATATGTTTGTGTTTCCTGATGCCTGCTTTGCAAAGATCAAAGTGCGCAAAGGTTGGTGCCACAATATCCAGTGCATCACACAGGTCTATTAATTCTTCAGCATTCGTAAATCTTTTTAACTGGTATTTTTCACTTACCACAGCAGCATTCTCATCATTTGGATCATAAAATCCAACCAACTCAATGCCTGATATTTCTTTCCAGTTGTTAAGATGAAATTTTCCTAAATGACCTACTCCTAAAACACCTATTTTAAGCATATAAAAATTAACCCCAACCCCTAAAGGGGCCTTTTAATTATAATTATTTTTAGTTCTTCTATTTGTTAATTCCTTTTTGGATAAAAGAAAAGCCCTCCCCATGTTTATGCAACAAAGGCCCCTTTAGGGGTTTGGGGTTTTCACTTCATTCCAGAAGCCCATTTTGTTGAATTTTTCAATGCGTTGTTCACACCTTTTATCTGCAGGTATTTTTTTCAATTCTTTAATTATGGGGATCAAAAATTTCTTAAGGTTGTCAGCAGCTTCATCATAATCCCAATGCGCGCCACCTAATGGTTCAGCTATTTTTCCATCAACCAATCCAAAGCTGATCATATCTTCCGGGGTTAAACGCAGTTGTTCAGCAGCCATTTCTTTTTTATCCCAGCTGCGCCATAAAATACTGCTGCAGCTTTCAGGAGAGATAACTGTGTACCAGGTATTCTCTAGCATGTATACCCTGTCGCCAACACCAATGCCTAATGCACCACCGCTCGCACCTTCACCAATGATCACGCAGATCACGGGAACTTTAAGGCGCATCATTTCAAAAATATTTCTTGCAATGGCTTCGCCTTGTCCGCGTTCTTCTGCTTCTAAACCGGGGTAAGCGCCGGGCGTATCGATTAATGTAATAATAGGTTTGTTGAATTTTTCTGCAAGCTTCATTAAGCGCAATGCTTTGCGATACCCTTCGGGGTTAGCCATACCAAAATTTCTTATCTGTCTCATTTTGGTGTTGATACCTTTTTGCTGACCGATGATCATCACGGTTTCTCCGTCAAGGTCTGCAAAGCCGCCGATCATTGCCTTATCATCTTTTACATTTCTATCGCCATGTAATTCGATAAAGTTGGTGGTCATTTTATTAATATACTTTAAAGTATAAGGCCTGTCGGGGTGACGGCTCAATTGTACTTTTTGCCAAGGTGTAAGGTGAGAGGTCAATTCTCTTTTTGTTTCAACGATCTTTTTTTCTAAAGTGGCAACAAGCTTTGATACATCCGTTTTGGTCTTTTCTGAAGAGGCTTTTACTTGTTCTATCTGGTCATACAATTCTTTGATCGGTTTTTCCAATTCAATGAATTGCCTGTTTTGTAATTCTGGCATTGTAGTAGTTTACCGTTTAATAATTTAGAACCGTAAAAGTACGACTCTATGCACGTAAAAATTAAGTCTAAGATTTTTTAATAAAAGATTTGCCAATAAAATATAAAAAAACATATCTTTGCCGTCCCTAAAAATAAGGACAGATAATTAAGCTTATCTGAAGCTGTTTGAAAGGCTAACCGGGTTGGTAGTTCAGTTGGTTAGAATGCTGCCCTGTCACGGCAGAGGTCGCGGGTTCGAGTCCCGTCCGGTCCGCTATAAGTAATTAATAATCAAGTATTTATGAGACATAAAAAGTCAAATAATTGCTTTTTTT
>DATHHR010000174.1:0-15710 GCA_035317105.1 Ferruginibacter sp.
ATCAACGATAGGGCATTTATTTTTGCCGATATTATCATCGTACCAATGCCATGCTTCTTCATTGATCGGTTCACCAACAGTTCCTAAAACTTTAAGCGTATCTAATTTTTTATTTTTAAAAGGTTCTGCCCCAAAACTCATCAGGCTTCTTATTGCCGTAGGTGCCGTGTATAAAATATCTACTTTGTGTTTATCTACAATATCCCAAAACCTGCCGGCATCGGGCCATGTAGGAATTCCTTCGAACAATAAAGTGGTGCCGCCCGCGCTTAACGGGCCATAAATAATATAACTGTGCCCGGTTATCCAGCCAATATCCGCCGTACAAAAATGTAGTTGCGTTGGTTGATATTGAAATACATTTACAAAAGTGTAGTTGGCCCAAACCATGTATCCTGCGCAAGTATGCACCACACCTTTTGGTTTACCCGTTGAACCCGAAGTGTATAAAATGAACAGCATGTCTTCTGCATCCATTATTTCAGGTAGACATTCTGTTGTCGTTATTTTTTTTATTTCGTCTTCCCACCAAACATCTCTTCCTTCAAGCATACTAACGGCAAGGTTTGTGCGCTTTAATACGATCACTTTTTTTATGGAGGGTATGTTTACCAGTGCTTCATCAACAATAGCTTTTAATGGAATGTCTTTATTGCCGCGATAACCGCCATCTGCTGTAAGTATAAATTTACATTGCGCATCCTGCACCCTGTCTGCAATGCTTTGGGCAGAAAAGCCGCCGAATATAACTGAATGTATCGCGCCGATCCTTGCACAAGCCAGCACCGCTATTGCCAGCTCCGGCACCATTGGCATATAAATGCAGACAACAGCGCCGCGTTGAATGCCATTATTTTTTAGCACATTCGCAAACTGCGATACTTTAAAATGTAATTCTTTATAGGTGATGGTTCGATGCGTTTCTTTTGGATCATTCGGTTCCCATATGATCGCTGGGGCATCGGGCTGTGTTTTTACCCACCTGTCTAAACAATTTTCCGTGATGTTTAATTTGGCGCCTTCAAACCATTTGATAGATGGCTCTTTAAAATTCCAGCCAAGTACCTTATCCCATTTTTTTTGCCAGTGAAAATTTTCGGCAACGTTTTCCCAAAATGCTTCCGGGCTCTCAACGCTATTTTTGTAGGCAGTTGTATACTGTTCAAGGGTTTTGATCTGATATGGATATGACATAGCGAGTAATCTCTTTCAATAAATGTAGTCAAATTTTTAAAATAAAAAAGTTGTTTCGAAATAGCCAACTGATTATGCTTTGTTTAGCCAAGTCCTTTGTAATTTGCCATCCATAAAACCCTGACAGTACTGAATGAGAATAGAAACTGATGTATGCATAATTGGCGCCGGTCCCGGCGGTTGTGCTACCGCAATACAATTGGCCAAACTTGGAATTAAAAATGTGCTGGTTGATAAAGCTGTCTTTCCAAGAGATAAAATATGTGGTGATGCATTGAGCGGTAAAGTGATGAGTGTATTTAATAAGATAGATCCAACGATTGCAGCCGAATTTTCAAAACAGGATACACAGATCGGATCATGGGGTGTAAAATTTATTGCCCCTAATGGAAAAGCCTTGCGCGTTCCCTTTAAATTGAATTATGATAAAACACAAAAGGCGCCGGGATTTATTGCCAGGCGTTTTGACTTTGACAATTTTTTGGTAGAGCAGACAAAACGTTTTCCTGAAATTCAATTAGTACAAAACACAGATATTACCGAGCACGTTAAAACAGCCGATGGCTGGATCGTAAAAGATAAAAACGCGGCAACAGAAATTCACGCAAGCCTTTTAATTATCTGCAACGGCGCCCATTCAAATTTTGCAAAAGAGATCGCTGGCATTAAAATGGAACCCGAACATTATTGCGCCGGTATACGTGCCTATTATTCCGGCATTACCGATCTTGATCCCGATAATTTTATCGAATTACATTTTATAAAAGATTTTTTACCCGGTTATTTTTGGATTTTCCCATTAGCCAATGGATTGGCGAATGTAGGCGTGGGCGTGGCCAGCGACACGGTGAGCAATAAAAAAATGAACCTTAAAAAAGAGATGCTTGATATCATAGAAAAGCATCCGGCATTTATTGCGCGTTTTAAAAATGCGCAATTGGTTGATGGCATAAAAGGATATGGCTTGCCATTAGGCTCTAAAAAAAGAAAAATATCCGGAGACAATTTTATGCTGGTCGGTGATGCCGCATCACTAATAGATCCATTTACGGGAGAAGGAATTGGCAATGCCGTAATAAGTGGAATGGTAGCAGCTAAATATGCAGCGCAATGTATCAGTACGCAAAAATTTGATGCCGCTTTTATGCAAGGCTATGATGAATTGATCTATAAAAGAATGTGGAGCGAGTTGAGTTTAAGTCGCCGTATGCAAAAACTGCTTGCTTATCCGTTCCTTTTTAATATGGTTGTAAATAAGGCCAACCGAAGCAAATTGCTGCGCGAAACGATATCCAGTATGTTCGATAATATCGACCTGAGAAACCGTTTGAAAAACCCCCTCTTCTACCTCAAAATATTATTTACAAATTCCTGATATAACTGCTCTATTTTATATTAAATAATAATAAAATGCCTTCTTTGTTTTTATAGATCGGGCATTTTTTTGACAACATTTTTTCTTATTTAGATCATTGTTTAAATACATTAAAATAAATAATAATAAATATATTTTCGTCAAAAATCAATGTTTTTTTCACAAATAGGTAAAAGATTTATTATTTAACAACTTTATTTGGATTTTTTTCAGTAATATTATTGTATTATCTATAAAATAATCTTTTTATATATTTAAGAGGAGCTTTTTATAAATATTATACAAGTTATTTATTTTCTTAAAACAGACTACTATGCAAACAAGCGAATTGCTGAACTCTTATCTGGTGGATAATAATACATGGGATGAAATGTATAAAGATTCAACAGTAAGGGAGCAGTACAAAAAAGTGGTAGACTTTTTACAGCATTTGTCTGTTGATGAGTTAAACAAAAAAGAAGAGCTCGCAAAACGTTTGTTCATGAGCCAGGGAATTACTTTCACTGTATATAACAGCGGCGAAGGGATAGAAAAGATATTCCCGTTTGATATTATCCCCCGCATCATTACTTCTGCAGAATGGAACTATATAGAAAAAGGTATTAAGCAACGGTTAAAAGCGCTTAACCTTTTCCTTAAAGATATTTATAGCACACAGTTCATTATCAAGGACGGTATCGTGCCGGCCGATATGATCTACAGCTGCCCTCATTACCTGCGCGAAATGCATAATTTTCCTGTTCCGCACGATGTGTATGTACACATTTCTGGCATTGATCTGATACGCAATAACGATGGCTCTTTTTATATATTAGAAGATAACCTTCGTACGCCAAGCGGTGTTAGTTATATGTTAGAGAACAGGGAAATAACCAAAAGATTGTTCCCCGATCTTTTACCAAATAATAATGTACGGAGCGTAACAGAATATCCAAATCTGTTGTATAAAAACCTGGTGTCTATGTCACCAAGACAAACAGTTAATCCAACGATAGTTTTACTAACGCCGGGCATATATAATTCAGCTTATTTTGAACATACCACTTTAGCAAGGCTAATGGGCGTTGAACTGGTAGAAGGAAGTGACCTGGTAGTAGATAACCACCGCGTGTACATGAAAACAACTTCAGGCTTACAGCAAGTGGATGTTATTTATCGCAGGGTAGATGACGATTATTTAGATCCTTTAACCTTTAATCCAACCAGCGCATTAGGCGTAGCGGGTTTAATGAGCGCATACCGCAAAGGGAATGTTGCCATCGTAAACGCAGTAGGAACGGGCGTTGCAGATGATAAAGCGATCTACTCTTTTGTACCGGCAATGATCAGGTATTACCTGAATGAAGAGCCGGTATTAAAAAATGTACCTACGTATCAATTAGGAAAAGAAGAAGAGAGAGAACATGTGTTTGCCAATATCGAACAAATGGTAATTAAAAAAACCAACGGCAGTGGTGGCTATGGTATGCTGATGGGTAGTGCTGCTACTCCTGAAGAAATAGTAGATTATAAAAAAGAAGTGTTGCTTGATCCAAGACAATTTATCGGGCAACCGATCATTAATCTTTCATCTGCGCCATGTTATATGAATGGAAGGATGCAACCAAGAAGGGTTGATCTTAGGCCCTATGCATTGTGTGGGCCAGACGGTATTGAAATAGTACCGGGCGGTTTAACAAGGGTAGCATTAACAGAAGGTTCGATGGTGGTGAATTCATCTCAGGGTGGTGGCAGTAAAGACACCTGGGTATTGAGTCCGCTTGCAGAGCCGCCTTCGCAATCGCAATCACAGTCGTAGTAAAATATTAGAGTCGAAAATAATGTAATAATCTCTGCACCCTCCTGGTCGGGGGCGAATAAAAAAACCACAATGCTAAGTAGAGTTGCCGATAGTTTATACTGGATGAGCCGTTACATGGAACGGGTAGATGGTATTTTAAGAATGCTGAAAATTAATTACGCTTCATCGCAGGATGATATCCAGGAATTTTCGTGGAAGCCTGTTTTAAAGATCTTCACATATCTCGAAGATGATGAGATAGAAGCATTAGCACCTAATACAAGAGAAGTTTTATTGTTCATGGTTACCGGAAAAGATAACCCAAATTCTGTTTTAAATATCGTTACACTGGCGAGAGAAAATGGAAGAAGTGTACAGGACCATATCACTAAAGAAATGTGGCAGTGCCTGAATGATTTTTATCATAGCATGCGCGATGACAAATTAAATTACTTATTAGAAAAAGATGATCCGATCACTGTATTGGATGGTTTGATCAAGCTTGGCCTTGTTTATTTTGGCACTACCGATGTTACCATGGCAAGGGGCGAAGGCAATTCATTCATCAGTATTGGTAAGTTTTTAGAAAGAGCTATACAGTCTACTGATATTTTAGATGTAAAATTCAGCAATATCAATTACGAATTAGACAAAACGGCCGATACTACCTATTGGAAATATTTGCTGATGTCTATTTCGGGATATGAATTGTACCTGCGTACATACCGTGATGGATTTGAAGCCAGCCATGTTGTTGAGCAAATTGTACTGAATGAACAATTTCCAAGATCTGTAGTGTACTCTATCAATCAACTGCACCGGTATTTTGAGCGTTTAAAGAGCGATAAGAACAAGAGTGATTTTGATCAGATAGATTTCATGATCGGCAAATTTAAAAGCAGGATAAAATTCTCTACGCCCAATTCGATCATACAGGAAGGTCTGCATCATTTCTTAACAGAAACTAAGACCGGCTTATTTGAAATTGGTAAAAGTATCAGTCATAATTATTTCGCTGTTTCATAAACAATACGTCATCTAAATAAAGAATACATTATGCCACGTTTTATCATACATCATGTAACTAAATACACATACGCAGAACCGGTTAGAGATAGCGCTAACCAGATAATGCTGTATCCGTTACAAGACCCTTACCAGGAACTGGTGAGCCAGCAATTGGTGATCACCGGATATCCCAATATTGAAAAGTATGTAGATTATTACGGCAATGAAACAGGCACGTTCATGTATTTAGATGCACACAGTGAATTGCTGATCGATTCTAAAATAGAAATTATTACCAAGCCCCGCCTGATGCCCGTTGTTGATATAGCGATAGATAAACAATGGGAATATTTGGAACAAATAAAATACATCGTTCCTTTTATTGATTTTTTAAAGCAGGAAACTTTTCACAGCATCAAAGAGGTAAAAGAAATTACTGACCCTCAGTTTTGTAAAAAATACTCCGTTTTTGAAGCGGCAGAAAGATTGAATGAATATGTGTTTCAAAATTTCCAATACATCAAGGGCGTTACCAATACAGAAACAACGGTTGATGAGATTTGGAAATTAAAAGCAGGCGTTTGTCAGGATTTTGCACATGTATTATTATTAATGTTGCGTAATATCAATATTCCTGCAAGATATGTGAGCGGCTATGTTTGTCCTTTAGATAAAGATCTTCGTGGTGAAGGTGCTACACATGCCTGGGTAGAAGCCTATATTCCTTTTTATGGCTGGCTAGGATTAGACCCTACAAATAATTGTGTGGTAAACGACCTGCATGTACGCTTAGCCATTGGGAGAAGCTTTACAGATTGCTCTCCGGTTAAGGGAACATACAAAGGCACAGCTAAGCAAGTATTGGAAGTAGGCGTTTCGGTTTCTTATGAAGATGGTATGGCGCCAATGAAATTAAATACTACGCTGAAAGCTCAGCCACAACCAATGACTGCTAATAGAGAAGGAAATATTCCTACCAACAACTCTTACCGTTTGCATGTTGAAATGCAAAAACAGCAACAGCAGCAATAGAATTAATAATTGGTTAATTGATAATGGACAATGTGACCAGTACTTAATTATCATTTATCCATTATATAATTATCCATTTTCTTCCGGCAGTCTTTTACTTTCGTAGCCACAATTACCGCAATGGTAAACGTAATTAGGCGCTATCGCATAATTTGAAAGTAAAAAAGTCAGGATAGCCGTTATAAAATTCGTTGCTCCTGGTTTTGCTATATAAGAAAAATCATGTGCGCCACATTGAGGACAGGTAGCAGCCCGCATATATTCATCATCAAATTGCGCCAGTAATTTTCTTGCTTCCGCCTCATCTTTATCTTTTACTACTAATTTAATTCCACCGATAGCATTGGTTAATAACGGATCTATCGTTACAGTATGTTCATCTTTTAAATAACATTCCATTCCATAAGCATGGAGTTTTGTCAGCGTTAGATTGGCTGAAAAATAATCACCGAAAGCACGAATAACAACTAGTTCCATTATAAAAGTTTTAGATTAAAAAAGTCTCCTCAAATGAGGAGACCTACACTTTATATTCAGTTGGTTAGTCTGATCAATTGTTCAACATCAACGGCATCACTAACATCAATAATTCTTCATTGGGCTCAACTTCAGTTGGTTTAATGATACCTGCTTTTGTTGAGGTACTCAATTCCATCACCACATCATCTGTTTCGCTCGCGTTTAACATTTCGATCAGGAACTTAGCGTTGAATGCGATCTGCAGGTCTTCGCCATCATACTGGCAAGACATACGTTCGTTACCTTCAAAACTAAAATCAACATCCTGAGCAGCCAATTGTAATTCGCTGCCGCTGATACTTAAAGCAACCTGGTTAGTACTTTTATTACTAAAAATACTCACGCGGCGCAAAGCACTTTGGAAATCGTTTTTGCTAACGGTCATTTTATATGGGTTATCCAATGGGATCACCACTTTATAATCGGGGAAACGAGCGTCTATCAAACGACAAACTAATTCTGTTCCGCCATGTACCACAAATAAATGATTGTTATTATAAGAGAGCTTTAATTCATCATCATTATCCGGCAATGCGCTTTTTAATAAGTTCAATGGTTTTTTAGGAACGATAAAAGTATCTGTTTTAGGACAGCTTACATCTGTTCTTCTATAACGAACTAATCTGTGTGCATCTGTTGCAACACAAGTGATCCCTTTTTTATCTAATTCAAAAAATACACCCGTCATTGCTGGGCGAAGGTCATCATTGCTAACAGCAAATAATGTTTTATTGATAGCAGTCACCAAAGCAGAAGAGCTCATGGTAAAAGCATTGGAATCATCAGCTACCGGTTCTTTAGGAAAATTATCAGGGTTTTCGCCCATTACTTTATACTTACCGTTATCACTTGCAATTTCAACCGAAAAGTTTTTATCGATCGTGAATGTTAATGGCTGCTCTGCTATGTTTTTTAATGAATCCATTAAAATTTTTGCAGGTATACAAACGCGGCCGCTTTCTTTGGCTTCAATATCAAGGTGCACTTTCATTACTGTCTCAAGGTCAGTAGCCACCACCGTTAATTTATTCTTTTCGATCTCAAATAGAAAATCTTCAAGTATTGGTAAAACCGTATTGGTATTAATAACGCCGCTAATCTGTTGGAGCTGTTTAAGTAATGCAGAAGACGAAACAATAAACTTCATAATATGTATTTGTTAAAAACCAAAGATAAAATATTGAAGTTAAGAACTCAAGTAAATACGATCAAATTGGCATAGGCTTATCAACAAGTATTTAACATCGTTGCTGATAGGCGGTATTGGGGTTTTGTTTGTACGAAACTAAAGGGTATAATCTGCTATTTTTGCCCAAATCATGTACAAACAACAACTTACTAAAGAGCAGGCGCTGCCAAAAGCCAGGCAATATTGCGCTTACCAGGAGCGCTGCCACAGTGAAGTGAAAGAAAAGCTATACAGTTTTGGGTTGTACAAAAAAGACGTAGAGCAATTACTGAGCAATTTAATAGAAGAAAACTACCTGAATGAAGAGCGGTTCGCCACGGTATTTGCGGGTGGAAGATTCAGGATAAAACACTGGGGGAAAGTAAAGATCAAATACGAATTGAAACAAAAGCAGGTAAGCGAATACTGCATCAAAAAAGCGTTACAGGAAATTAATACTGCAGATTATTTAAAAACCCTCCACAAACTGGCTGAAGGAAAATTGAGACTACTCAAACCCGAAAAGAACATCTTCACAAAAAAGAAAAAATTGCAGGATTTTTTATTACAAAAAGGATTTGAAGGGCAATTGATACAAACGGTTATGAAGGATCTTCTTTGATCGAAGGGTTTCTCCATACCATAATTTGCCAGGCAATTTCTGCGCTTAGCAAAGTAACCACTGCAAAAATTGCAGGTTTTAAAGATGTTCCGGAAGTTGAAAATGCGGCTGCAAGGGCAACGCAATAAACGCAGAGCGGCAATACCGACATCAGCGAAAGTCCCAAGATGTTTAAAGGGATTTTAAATGGCCGGTGTTCATTAGGAACCTGAATACGAAGCAGTATCAATGAAACAAACTCTAAGGATAATGCAGCACCATACAGCGTTACATCAATAACCAGCAAGTCGGCAAATTTCCATAATATCATAACGCTCACTACTACTGCACAAATAATAATAGATACATATGGTGTATTAAATTTTGGATGCAACACGCTCAGTTTGGGTGATAATAATTTATCATCAGCCATTACTTTTGGCACGCGTGAAACAGATAATAATACCGCGGAAAACAAACCAAGCGTACTGGCCATGCCGCCAATTGATAATAATACACCTAACCAATGCCCACCTAACAAAGCGCCTAATGCCGGAAACCCTTGCTCCATCAGGTCTCCAAAATCAATCCGGGAATTTTGCGCAATAATGATGGTGATAAAATAAATAATAAACACAATAGCAAATGCGATCGCAACAGAAATAAGGTAGGAGCGTATTGGCTTATCAACTTCTTCCGCATACGTAGTGGTATTATCCCAACCCATAAAATTCCACATCACAGTATATAATCCCATTCCGATGGCAGTAAAGCCAACTCCCTTTAAAGAGAAATTTCCGAAAGAAACCGGACCTGTATGACCTGCAAAACCAATAACAAAAAATATAATGAACGGGATCAACACAATCGCTGTAAGCACTAATGAAATTTTTCCGACTGGAACAATGCCTATAATATTAAAAGCGGCGCTTATCCAGATGATCGCTAAACATATCGGCACTTTGTATGGCTCAACGCCCGGAAATAAAAAAGAAGCATACATAAAAAATAATACTGGATAAATTGCCAGGTCAACAAATGTGTAGAGCCATGTCCACCATCCTTCATAGAAAGCCCATCGTTTACCCATTGCGCGTTTCACCCAATAATAATAACCACCGTTAACAGGCATCATACTATTTAATTCCAGCACCGTAAATATTGTTGGCATATCCCATAGCAATGGCACTATCATTAACAATAACAAGGCGCCACCTTTGCCTACATAAAAAAGCAATGGCTCTAAACCATACGGTCCGCCCGAAACAGTTAAAAAAATAATAGCCGCTAATTGCAAAGGGCGAAGCCTTTTAACTACTGTGGCCGGTGTTGTGCGCATACTGCGAAGAAAATAATTATTTTGTTAATCGGCGCGATTTATTTTGAAATGATAAACGGTAAAGCATTTGCGGCTGTTTAACAAAATCAATGTGTAGCTTTGTATAACAACACAAGCATATGTCTGGCCTCATCATTACTACCATACAAACCAATTTATTTTGGGAAGATAAAGCAGCAAACTTACAGATGCTGAAAGAAAAGATCAATGCCATTGACGAAAAAATGGAGATCGTAGTATTGCCTGAAATGTTTAGCACCGGCTTCAGCACACAGCCTCAGTTACTCGCAGAAACAATGGAAGGTGAAACGATCAAATGGATGAAAGAAATTGCGGCTGACAATAAAATCATTTTAACAGGAAGTGTTATTATAAAAGAAGAAGACAATTATTTTAACCGGCTGATCTGGATGTTACCTAACGGACAGTTTGGTTATTATAATAAACGGCATCTTTTTGCATTGGGGAAAGAGCATGAACAATATACTGCAGGAACAAAAAGATTAATAGCATCAGTAAAAGGATGGAAAATTAATTTACAGGTTTGTTATGATCTTCGTTTCCCTGTTTGGTCACGACAACAATCTACCGAAGCTGAACCCGAGTTTGATGTACTGATCTATGTAGCCAACTGGCCGCAGAAAAGAAACCATGCCTGGAAAACTTTGTTATGCGCAAGAGCAATAGAAAACCAGTGTTACGTAATTGGTGTTAACCGTGTAGGTGAAGATGGCAACGACCTCGCTTATAGCGGCAATAGTTTAGTGATCGATCCTTTAGGAGAAGTATTATATCATATGCAGGATCTTGAAGATATTTTTACTATTAATTTAGAAAGAGAAAAGCTGGATAAGGTAAGAACACATTTTCCATTCTGGAAAGACGCAGATAAATTTAACCTGTTATAATTATTTAGGCATTGATTGCCTGATCAGGTCTTTTGTAAAAACCATTTTTCTGTCGATCCCTTTTCTTACATTATCAAGTGTTGGCGTTATAACAATATCAGGCGCTACCCCTCGTCCGTCTTTAATGGTGTGGTTGTATTGCACCATCCTGAATAACGGTAATCTTACACGCAGCTTTGTATTTGGTAATATTATTTCCGGGATCATGATGCCATTGTTTCCATACCAGCCACCACCTGTTTCCTCACCTATGAGCTTTACATTAGACTGCCCCTTCACCGCATTACAAAATAAAGTAGATGCAGAAAAAGTTGTACCGCTCACCAGTACATATAAATTGCCATTAAAATGATTGGTAGTTTTAGGGTGGTAAAAATGCCGTTTGTAATATCCGTATTCATACCTGCCTCCCGAATCTTTTTTTGTTAAAAAGAACAAACCGATATTATTTACCCAGGCATGCTTTATATATTTTCCATAAGGCTTTAAAGATTGTGCAATAGCATAAGTACTATCTACAACTTTAAATCGCGTGTTTCGTAAATATTTAGTTAATAGTATAAACATATCAACATCACCGCCGCCATTGATCCGAAGATCAAGAATAAGATTATTGAGGTTATCTTTTTTGATCGTTTTGAATGACCTTCTGATAAATTTACCCAGGTGCCTACCTCCGCCTTTACTAAAAGTGTTCAATGTTAATATGGCAGTATTGATGGAAGTATCAATAGTAAAAGAACGGAAACCATTGATGTATTGTTTCCTCATCTTTTTCCTGGATATCTTTATTTGCTTTTCTTTTTGTATACTGTCAGTAGAAAGATTATACAACGGCACTAACGTGGTTTTCTCCATGCCCGCTGTATCAATATATCCCACACGATAATTTTTATAAATGCCATATACATTACGATAAAAATAAGGGAAATTGCTGCTTAAACGAATGTAGTTTACGTTCTCTGCATAGCCGTCAACCGGTAAATAATCAAACATTTGTCCGATCATTTCCTTATTAGTTAAGTCATTAATAGAAGTGATCAATGTGCCATATTTCAGGATAGAATCTTTTGTGTTAAGATTCTTTATCACCACCATCGTATCATCCCATATTTTCATGTATAAAGGAAAAGAAGGGACCGTTCTGTTTACAATAAACCGGTTCCAGCAATCGCTCATTATAAAACTTGTATGTCCGCAATGAATTTTATTGGTGAGCGGCGCCAATATTTTCCAGCCAAACTGTTGTTCGGTCATTGAATCTTCAATATTTTGATAATAGGTATCAAAATAATAATCCATACTGTCTTTCGAAGTGTACCAATAAAGTGAAGGATGTTTTTTTTCGAGGATATTTCTTAGTAAAGTATAATCCTGTTGCAGCTGCTGACGGGTATATCTTTTATTAGGGTCGTAACTCTTACATATAGTATTGCATGAGGAAAGAAAAAAAGCAATCACAATAAAAAATGAAAAAAATCTGACCATCGCTAAAATTAAAGCTAATTATTAGATGCCAATGCTATTTATCCCAAATGATTCCAACCCTGTGCTACCAGTTTATGTTTATTGCCACCGCGCGTTAAGAGATGAGCGCCTTCTGCAGGTTCTGTCATATAACCGATAATGCTGATCTGATCATTCTTCACAATTTTTTCATAATCGCTTTGCGGAACTGTAAACAATAATTCATAATCTTCGCCGCCACTTAAAGCACAAGCTGTCGGATCCAATTCTAATTTATAAGCAAACTGTCTTGCGTCTTCATAAATAGGAATTTTATCTTCGTACAACACACAACCAACTTCGCTTTGTTTACAGATATGCAGTATCTCACTGCTTAACCCATCACTGATATCCATCATCGCTGTTGGCAAAATATCTTTTTCGGCAAAAAATTCAATGATATCTTTTCTCGCTTCCGGTTTTAGTAAACGGCCAACGATATAAGATTGATCTTCCAGATCAGGTTGTGAACCCGTTTCAGCAAATATTTTTTTCTCTCTTTCCAAAATTGTTAATCCTAAAAAAGCGCCGCCTAAAAATCCGCTTACACAAAGCAGGTCACCTTTTTGGGCGGTGCTTCTTTTTACAAATTTATCGGATGCCACTTCGCCGATGGCTGTTACAGAAATAACAAAACCTTTTTGAGAAGAAGTGGTATCACCTCCGATAAGGTCAACATTATATTTTTCGCAAGCCGCATAGATCCCTTCGTAAAATTCATCCATTGCTTCCAGACTAAACCGGTTGCTGAATGCGATACTAACCGTTATCTGTGTTGGTGTTGCATTCATGGCATAAATATCGCTCAGGTTCACTACTACACTTTTATAGCCTAAATGTTTTAAAGGTGTGTACATCAGGTCAAAGTGAATGCCTTCGATCAACATATCGGTTGTAATAACGGTTTGCTTGCCGAAATGATCGATCACTGCTGCATCATCGCCCACGCTCAAAATTGTTGAGGCATTTCTCGTTTCGTTATTTTGAGTTAAGTGATCTATTAAACCAAATTCTCCAAGCGTTCCTATTTCTGTTCTTTCACTCATATTAATTATGTACGATGTTTGATGTACGACGTACGATGTTTTAGATTTTTATAAATTTAAGTTTATTCTTTTGTTCTTGATTTTTTTATTGATGCTACTACAATTTTTAAAAGCTCTTCGCCCTCTTTATATATTGGAATAATATTGTTTTTTTTCTCTTTATTAAATTCGGCCAGCATTTCTAAAAAAAATAAAGATTCGTCCAACTCTTCTTCTACAATTTTAAATTTATTAATAAAGTCCGGTTTCGATTTAGCCCTTCTGCTTGCTCTATAATTCGCTGCAGTGCTGCTGCTGGATCTTATTAATTGGTTTCTATACGCTTTATTGATATCGTTATTTACCAAAGAAAGCGTTAAGTAAGCACAATCAATTGCAAATTGCTTTGTACGTTTCAACATTTCTGTTTCCATAGGATGATGGGTATTTGTTATTCAGTTAAACTATACAATTCAATAGAGTTCACCACATCGTACGTCGTACATCAAACATCGTACATTCTACAATTGAATTCTGTTATTAATTACATCCAACATTTGTTGATGGATCTTTCCGTTACTTGCTACTATACGCGGTTGATAGGGAGAATAATGATTGCCATCAAAATCACTAACCATACCACCGGCTTCTTCTACTATTAAAAATCCTGCGGCACTGTCCCAGGCGTTCAAGCTATGTTCATAAAAAGCATCAAACCTTCCTGCAGCCACCCAGCAAAGATCTAAAGCTGCACTCCCTAATCTTCTTACAGGAATTCCTTTGCGGATCAGTCTCTCAAAAACCTGCAGCGGACCGTTGGGTATATCTAAATAACTGTATGGAAAACCCGTTACCAGGCAACTTTTCGTCACATCAGCATTATAGCTCACTGCTATTTTTTTATCATTTAAAGAAGCTCCCCATCCTTTTTCTGCGAAGAAAAATTCATTCATCAATGGATTATATACAGCTCCCAATATCATCTTTCCGTTATATTCTAAACCGATACTGATACAACAAATAGGGATACCATTGGCAAAATTGACTGTGCCGTCAATAGGATCGATGATCCATTTGTATTCACTATCCATGATCACTTCCCCGATCTCTTCACTTAGGATAAAATGGTTAGGATAAGCCGCCTTGATGGTTTCAATGATCACTTTTTCTGATGCATAATCGGCTTCTGTAACCAAATTATTGTATCCCTCTTTGTTAGAAATTGTAAAATCTCCATTAAAAAAACGTTGTAATTCTTTCGCGCCTGCTTCCGTCGCTTTGATCAATGTCGATTTTAACATGGCGCAAAGATAACAAAACCTCACCTTTAGGAGTTACTTTCGTACTATAAACTTAGCAATTGCAGTTATCAATTATCATAGTCAATTATAATGTAAAGCATTTTTTAGAGCAGTGCCTTTATTCTGTAACTAAAGCCAGTAAAAATACCGACACAGAGATTTTTGTTGTTGATAATAATTCCTCCGATGGCAGTGAAGCTTTTTTTGCAGGCAAATTTTCACCGGTAAGATTTATATGGAACAAGGAAAATGTTGGCTTTGCAAAAGCTAATAACCAGGCACTTCAATTGTGCACCGGAAAATATATTTTATTTTTAAACCCTGATACGATCGTACCTGAAGATTGCTTTAGTAAATGTATTGCTCAATTAGAATCCGATACAACCATCGGTGCATTAGGTATCCAAATGATCGATGGGTCGGGCAATTTTTTAAAAGAAAGCAAAAGAGGTTTTCCTTCACCCTTTGCAGCTTTATGTAAATTGTCGGGATTGGCTACAATTTTCCCCCGCTCAAAAACTTTTGCAAAATACTATCTTGGCGACTTCGATAAAAATCATAATCATGAAGTGGATGTAGTATCGGGTGCATTTATGCTGATACCAAAAAATATAATAAATAGTGTAGGCTCTTTTGATGAAACATTTTTTATGTATGGAGAAGATGTTGACCTAAGCTACCGGATACAAAAAGCCGGGTTTAAAAATTATTATTTTGCTGAGAGCACTATCATTCATTTTAAAGGCGAAAGTACCAGGAAATTGAGTGTACAATACCTACGGCATTTTTATGGCGCCATGCATCTATTTGTAAAGAAACATTATGCTTTTACTACCTCTTCTTTATTATACATACTTCTTCAGTTGATCATTTGGCCGCTGGCTATCGCATCTATGCTTATCAATTTTTTTATGATAATTATAGACCTGTTTACAGATCATAAATATGACAATG
>DATHHR010000175.1:0-5931 GCA_035317105.1 Ferruginibacter sp.
ACCTTCGTCTTTAAGCAATGTGCAGCCTTTGTATATTGTTGATGGTGTAAAGCAGCAAAATGGTGCAAACATGAATATGGCAGATATCGAAAGTATCGATGTGTTAAAAGATGCAGCAGCCTGTGGTATTTATGGAGCCGATGCCGCGGGAGGCGTAATTATTATAACCACCAAAAGTGGTGGGGATGCTGATGATGGTAATTGATAAACTTGTCATCATCAGCGAAGCGAAGGATCTGCCGGGCATTTGTTTTGGTTCGGCAGATTCCTCCTTCGTCAGAATGACAATATATACAAATACTAACTCCCCGGATATAGGAAAGTATCAAACTAAAAACTCTTGTCATCCTGAGGCACGAAGGATCTAATCATCGATCAATCATTCTGCTACAGTAAGAATAAGATGCTTCGTTCCTCAGCATGACAAAAGAAGACTGAAATACGATGATTGTTTGTAATTTAAAGAGTACTTTCTTATATCCGCGGGAGTCAGTATTACAAATAGCTAAGCCACCATTTTTCTTTATGGCTTATTTTATAATCTGCAAATTTTTTGCAGACAGGGTAGAGCAGGCATATAACAAATACCCAGATGGCATACACTACCCATAATTTAAAACCATATCCTTTCAACGCAGGGACATCGCCTACCCAGCCGCCATGTATGATCATGGATCGCCAGCCAAAGCCGGTGTACTGTGCTAATAACATTGCTATAAAATGAATAAGATAAATATGGATGATGTAATAGAAAAATGGGACTTTTCCGAAAGTGCTGAAGAAGTTGACTACTTTACCTTTCAGGTTTTCGGAATTAGCTAAGAATATCAATGCCGGCCCCATCGTCATTAATAAATACAATAATGATGGTGGATATTTTAGCGGATTGAAAACAGACATCATTGTCTGTGATACAGTTGGGTAATGTTGCCAGCCGAATTTATCGCCGTATTTATTTATCGCTGAAAGTATGATGAATAAAGAGATCGCAGAAGCACCAACGATATTGATTATTTTTCTTCGTGTAGCGCCATCATAGTCTTTATCATACAAAGGGCCAAAGCAATAGCCAAGCGCCATTACAGCGATCCATGGAATAACCGGATACCAAACTTCTAAATGATAATAATTATTATCGAACGGGAATTCTCCGCCATCATGTAATGCTGCCCATACAATGCTTCCGGGAAAATGTACATTGTCTAAAAGATTATGTCCGAAAATCAACACACAACTAAACACAATGATCGCTTTTATGGGAAGATGAACCAGTGCAGCTAACACGATCATGCTAAACCCTAAAGACCATATCGTAATAAGGCCCGGCGTTCTGAAATGAATATCAAAGAACCAGGCAAGGTTCACCACAGTTAATTCTATAAAGATCAGCCAAAGCCCGCGTTTGAATAAGAAGCTTGAAAGCTCGCCGGTAGTTTTTCTTTTACCAACTAAAAAAGCAGAAAGGCCAGCTAAAAAACTAAAAGTAGGCGCACAATAATCTGTTATCCATCTTGTAATAAATATTGGCCACGAAGTGTGTGCCGGATCTGTTGGATTATATATAAAGGAAGGTGCGTGTACATAATCCCTGATATGGTCGAGCGCCATGATCACCATTACCAACCCTTTTAACAGATCAATGGATTCAATTCTGTTTTTAGTTAGAGGAGATGTCATAATTAAGAATTATTAATGATGATATGCCTGAAGATAATGATTAAAAAGATTCGATCCTGCTGCTTTTATTCTTTTCCGGCAAACAGGCTAAGGATCTCGCTAACTTTTTCTTCGTCGGTTGATTCGACTATGTATAAAAAATCTCCATTCAATCCCCATTTAGCTGTTGGTCCTGTAGGTAAGGTATTTGCTTTTGCTATCGCGATGGCATCTGCATATGAATCGCATAATAAGGCGGTAATGGTTACGGGTATATCACTGGCAGACCTGAATTTATACCCTCCTTCAATACGATCCGATAAATGCCAGCTATGCCAGTCGAATGGTATTTCGATCAGGTGCTCTTCAACATTATTCAAAAAAAATTCCATGCGCTTTGCATTGGAATGATCAATATCGAGGTTGATATTATTTTTCATGATAGTTTATTTTACGAAGCTTTTTTATATTTCGATAAATTCACCAACAATACACCGGATAAAATAATTATTAAAGCGGCAACCTGTGTGCCGCCGATCATTTCATTGTTTAAAAATAACCCTAAAAACATTGCCACAACAGGATTTACATAAGCATAGGTACCGACAATAGCAGGCGGACGAACTTTCAACAGCCATATATAAGCGATATACCCAATGATGGATCCGAAAGTAACAAGGTAGGCAACTGCATACATTGAACCCACACTTACATTGCTCCATTCAAAGTGAGCGGTTTCGCCGGAAATATAACCGCCAATAATTCCTGCAACACCGGCAGCCATCATTTGTATACTTGCCAGCATTACCGTACTTCCTACTGCACCGGAATATTTTGAATACAAAGATCCTGCGGCCCATAAAAGTCCGCCGATCAATACAACAGCTACTGCTATTAATTGTGCTTTATGGTATAAATTAAAACTCGCTTTGCCATTGAACAATAATAGAATGCCAATAAAGCCAACCAATAAACCGATGAGGGTAAACTTGTCGGAAAAATTTGTTGCCCAGTTGCGCTTGTCGAGTAGTACGAACCAAAACGGAACGCTTGCTACAATTACGGCAGCTAATCCCGACGGGATATATTGTTCGCCCCAGATCAAAGCTGTAGTGCCGCCAAATAATGTCAGTAAGCCTGTAACGCTGCTTTTAGAAAATGAAACGATATCTGGCGTTTTTTCTCCTCTCAATAAACAATAAATATAGAGGATAAAGCCGGCGATAAAAAAACGGGCGCCAGCCATTAAAAAAGGCGGGATAGTTTTAATAGCGATGGCAATACCAACATAGGTTGATCCCCACAATATATATACAGCCGCAAATGCTGCAATAACAAGGCCTTTTGATGGTTCTTTATAGTTGGCTGGTTCTTTCAAAATAGATTATATACAAATATACCATTCGTACCGTAAAACATTTTTATCTTAGTGGTATCTTATTTTATCCGAAAATCTGTAATCATCAAAACCTATATACTATGAACTGGAGTTTAATTTTTAAATTATCGCTTTTTGGTTTGGCAATGGGTATTGCAACTGTTTATTTTATCCCATCTTCTGTTGAGCCATATTGCTGGTTAGCGATCTTTATTTTTTCCGCTTATGTTATCGTGAAAAATTGTTCAGCTAATTATTTTTTGCATGGATTTTTAGTGAGTCTTGTTAATTGTGTTTGGATAATAGCGGCGCATGTATTACTATTTCATGCCTATGCATCAACCCATCAACAAGAAATGGCTAATATGGCTAAAATGCCCGGCACAATGGGGCAACACCCAAGAAGAATGATGGTATTAGTTGGCCCGATCGTTGGGGTTGTATCAGGATTGGTGCTGGGATTGTTTTCTTTTATTGCTTCTAAGATCGTTAAGAAGCCTCAGGTATAAGAGACAATATGAAAAAAATTATTATTACAATACTAGTTTCAATTGCATTGTTAGATTCTATATTGCTCTATTATTTTTTCTTTAAGCTTAGAGTCTTTAGGACAGATCTGTCCTTGTTTCTATTGATTGATATACCTTATGTTTTTACAGTAATCGCAATTACATATGTTTATGTTAAACTCTTGGTTAAAAAAGAAGTAGACCCGGATTTTGAAAACATACAATTATATCTAAAAGTTTTATTGATCATTATCTATACAATTCTAATTCTATACCAGCTGTTTTTCGGGATTGGATATTTGTTTGATTTTTCTGAAAAAAATAGCATGCTTTACAATTGGAGTTTAATTTATTTTATCACAATAGGTTTTATCTGTTCGGCTGTTTTACTGTATGAGTTAACAAGACCAGTAAAAGCAGCTATTTATAGTTTACCAACAGAAAGCATATAATTTTCGCTGTGAAAATTTAATGCCGGAGTAGGCAATAAATGCTAATACCAAAATAGAGTAGGTGAGGAGAAATATCTTGTTGTTATGAAATATAAAATAGGCAACTGAATACCCCGATGCGATGAATAGCACCATCATATAGGGTTTGGTAAAGACGAAAAATCCTAATTGGTTTTGATAGGTCTTTCCTACGGGGAGCAAGTATCGCTGAAAAATGGTCATGCTTTCCCTGATATCTGTAATGGAATGTGTTTCATAATAAGCGAAGCAGGCCGTTAAGGAGTCCATTACAAATTGTTTGCTTTCTTCATCCTGCAAAGAATCAAAATGAAAAAAGAAATTGCTGATGCTGTTTAAATGATAATATTTTTTATTGGAGCCAAGGTTCTTTTTATATCGCTCCAGTTCCATTTCGAGATCGGTAATGTTCATTGTATAAAGATTTAGACCACCGACGACCGACGACCGACGACCGACCACCGAAAATACAGATTCATTAAATTAAAATTCGCTTTCGGTCGTCTGTAGTCGGTCGTCGTATTCAATATTCTGATTTATCAGGATCGTCTTTCCAGGTTTTAAAAACAGGTAATGCTTCATGTCTTAAAATTTCAATACCCGGTATTTTTCTGTCAGCCATATTCATCCGCATTTCTTTATAGATCATTGAATCATCAAAACCTATATCAGCAGCGTCTTTGCAATTATTGGCAAAATAAATAACTTTTGCTCTTGTCCAATAAATAGCGCCAAGGCACATCGGGCAAGGTTCACAGGAACTGTATATTTCACAATCATCTAACTGAAATGTCCCTAAATTTTTGCAGGCATCGCGTATCGCTATTATTTCTGCATGCGCCGTTGGATCATTATTGATGAGTACCTTATTATTACCACGGCCAATAATTTTATCATCTTTTACAATGATACAGCCAAATGGGCCGCCTTCTTTCTTATCAATAGCATGTTGCGATAGTTGTATCGCCTCCAGCATAAATTTCTCTTCTCTGGTCATGCTTAAGATGTTTGTACAAATTCACTGATCATTGCAATTGTTTTATCAAGGTCTGCATACGTTAAGGCATTATTCAAGAACCAGCTTTCATAAGCAGAGGGCGGCAAATAAATACCACGCTCCAGCATAAAATGAAACAGTTTATTAAAACGTGGTATATCTGCTTTAGCGGCACTTGCAAAATCAACAATATCATGATCGCAAAAATGTAAGCTGATCATACTGCCTAAGCGGTTAATTCTAAATCTTGTAAAACCAAGTTCAGCAAATTTTTTACGAAGGCCCATGTCTATGTATTCAGTTTTAGCTGCCAGCTCTTTATAAATACATGGGTTGTCTTTTAATTCTTTCAATGTCGTATATCCCGCGATCATCGCTAAAGGATTGCCGCTTAAAGTGCCCGCCTGGTAAACATTTCCCAAGGGCGCTATCAGTTGCATGATCTCTTTTTTTCCGCCGAAGGCGCCAACAGGTAAGCCCCCGCCAATTACTTTTCCGTAAGTAACCAGATCAGCTTTGATGTTCAGTTTTTCTTGTGCACCGCCGGCAGCTAAACGAAAACCCGTCATCACTTCATCAAAAATAAAAACGATGCCTTCTTCATCACACAATTTTCTTAGCCCTTCTAAAAATCCTGGCGCAGGTAAAATGCAACCCATATTTCCTGCAATGGGTTCTATTATTATCGCAGCGATCTCGTCCTTATTTTCTGCTGCTAACTTTTTTACCTGTTCCAGGTTATTGTAGGCAGCCACTAATGTATCCTGTGCAACGCCGGCTGTAATACCCGGCACGGTTTGAATATTTAAAGTAGCCATACCGCTTCCTGCTTTTACTAAAAACGGGTCTGCATGGCCATGATAATTCCCATCAAACTTTATTATTTTATTTCTGCCGGTATAACCTCTTGCCAAACGGATC
>DATHHR010000176.1:0-13303 GCA_035317105.1 Ferruginibacter sp.
GATCTGTTCATTGGTCATACCCCATAAAAGTAATTTTTCTTTTGCCCCTTCTACTAATGCAGCATAATTAACTAATGTACTATCAATATTATTTTGCTGCAATGCTGTAACATATTCTTGTTTTGCATTGTTTAATTCTTCGCTATATATATCGTATAATTTATCTCCCTTATGTACATAATCACCAGTATTTTTAAAATAGAGTGTCGTGATCCTACCCTCTACTCTTGCACTTACTGAGCTTAGTTTTTCTTGATTGAAGTTCAAGGTTCCAGTAAGTGTCATCTTGTTTCCAGAGAACCCATAGCGAATTGTATCCGTGTGTATATTCCCTAATTCTATTTGCTCTGCATTAAGACTTATTTCATTGGTCATTGCACTACTTCCTTTGGAAACAGCGATCAATGTCATTCCGCATATTGGACACTTGCCCGGCTTATCTTCCATTACCTGGGGATGCATACTACAAGTATAGTATACATCACTCTTATTTGCCTGTTGTTTTGAAGTTTGATTACAGGATGATACAAGCAATACCACAAAGCAAATTGAGAAAAATATAAATAAATAATTATTGCGTGAATGATGAAACATATAATTAGTTTGAAGAAGATTTAATAAAACTCTCGCTATCTATAAGATACGCTGCGTCTACTGCAACCGTATCCGTTGCCGTTAATCCCGTGAGTATTTGCACAGCCTCATTATTATGGATACCTGTTACAACTTTATGTACCCGAAAGCCCCCGCTGTCTTTAAGAAAAACTACTTCATTTAACCCTAATGAAATAACTGCACTTTGTGGAAGCCATGAAGCTTGTTTATTGGCAGTATAGATGGAGGCTGTAACATGACTTCCTACGGGTAAATGATAGGCATTATGAAAATATACTCTTGCTGTAAGCGTCTTGCTATTACTTCTAAAGAATGGTTCTATGAAATCAATTTGCCCTGAAATAATATTAGTTGTATCTGCTTCAGGCACTATACTAACAGCATCCCCTACCTTAATTAAAGTTTCATCCTCCGGATAAATTTGTAATGCAGCCCACGCCTGATGATGGCTCATTATCATAAATAAGGTCTGGCCTTTTTCAACATACATGCCCTCTTTCAAAGACAATTCCTCTGTAACCGTAGAAACATCTTGCATAGCATTTGAAGTATTTGTGGGGTTATCCATTCCTGCTTCATGAATATGACCATTATAATCGCTATAAATACTCACAGCGTAAGCAGGCTTACCAGATCGTATTACCTCGTTTAATTGTTGATCGCTCATACCTAGCAATAACAATTTTTGTTTAGCTGTTTTAATAAATGTAGCATTCTGTGCATCATTTGAAAGCAAGAATAACAAATTCTGTTGTGCAGTTAATAATTCAGGGCTATATATATCCATTATCTTTTGTCCCTTTTCTACTTCCTCATAACGATACCTAATATATAATTTTTCGATACGCCCTGAAACCCTTGCTGAGATTGTGCCAGTCGTTCTTGAATCATATTCAATAGTTCCAAATGAATTGATCGAATCACCGCTATTTTTCTGCTGCAGAGTTGTGACAGGTAAAGAACTGATCACAAACTCATTCGCCGGCTTTACTAAAGATTCCAATTTAATATTTGCAGGAATAGCTGTAGGTCGCTGATTCATTTTAATAAGGTGCATACCACAAATGGGACAATCGCCCGGATGATCCTCGATAATTTGAGGATGCATTGAACAAGTATATAATTGCTTAGGCACAGCATTAACCTGTCCATCGCTATTTTGCTTTTGGCTATTACATGACAGTAACCCTATCATCAATATCGATATGTAAATCAAAAAAATCTTTCGCATCGTACAATTATTTTATTTCTAACACTCTTTCTAATTCTGTTTGCAATTCCATCAATTGTTGTAGTTGATCAAAATATTCCATTTCTGTATCATTCAATGTTTGCCATGCATCGTATAACATAAACAGTTCTTCCGTATTTTGTTCATACCCTAACTGCATACTTTGGTAATTCTTTTTTAAGGCCGGGATAATCGAGTTTTGAAATAACATGACTTGCTTCTTCTTGGCAATGATTTCATTTTGCATACCGGATGCCATTCCTGCATATTCATTAGCCATCATTTCTTTTTGATCTTGTAATGCAACGGCCTGCCATTTTAAACTTTCGATATTTGCCTTATTCGATCTTGATGACCATTTTGCCATTGGGATCTTTAGTGTTCCCATTAAGGTAAATTGTGCAGGAAAACCTCCAAATCCAAACATGTTTGCATATTGAATACCAAACTGAGTTTTGAGACTTTCTTTTTCTACCTGCTCCTTTAAATAAGTAAGTTGTATATTTTTATCAATTGATTTCATATCACTACGATTGGTATAGAACAGTGATGTATCAAACACAGAACCAGCATAATCTTTTATTGTTACTGTTGTATCAATTGAGAAATCAACGTTGCTATTCCTGTTCATTAAAGTATTGAGCGCGATACGCTTTTGCACTAAATCATTTTGCATCATTATTCTGGTACTCTGTATGGTAGCAATCGCAGCCTGCACTTTATAGTACGCGCTTACCTTTTCCAAACCGTTTTTATACCTTGTTTCTGCATTCGATTGCATCATTTGCAATAATTTTTCATCTTCATCCAAAAGTTTCAATTTTTTAATAAGGATAGTCCATTCATAATAATTCTTCTTTGCGTTTGCAAACAACTCATTCAAAGTACTTTTCTTATCTTCTTTTGCTGATGCTGACATTTCATTCATGTATGCTGCATTCGCATCATTATATTTTTTGTTGGGAAACATTTGTTCAGCAGAAATCATGTATTGTCCCATTCCGGTATTCCCATTATTTGCCTTCCAAAGATTAGTATTGTAAGGAGTCATCCATAAACCTGTAGATATTTCGGGGGCTTCCCAACTTTTGGCTCCTTTTGCTGCTGCATCCATAGATCGGATATTTGCATCATACATTTTTACAGACGGATGAGATCGCCGTATACTATCCAATATATCATTTAGCTTCATCGTTTGAGCATGAACAATTATACTAGGAATAATGAATACCGATAAAAGAATTACTTTTTTCATAATTAATGTGTTGATTCTAATACTTCTATTTTACCATACTTTTTTAATTCATGTTCTTTTGCCATTAAGAATATAAGTGGTGTTACTAACAGAATGTGAATGGCAGATGTAAATACACCTCCGATCATTGGCATTACGATCGGTTTCATTACATCACTACCTACTCCATTACTCCAAAGGATTGGAACCAATGCAAATAGCGAAACGCATACGGTCATTATTTTAGGGCGTAATCTTTTGGTCGCCCCTTGTATTACATATTCACGCAGGTCTTGTTTTGTGATTGTTTCACTACTATTCCCTTTTTTAGCTACCAGTTGTTGCATGGCATCATTTAAATAGATAACCATTACAATACCTGTTTCAACTGCTAAGCCGAATAAAGCAATAAAACCAACTGCTACCGCAACGGACAAGTTTACATGCGCGAAGTAGATCATATAGAACCCTCCTATTAAAGCAAAAGGAATAGTTATCAAGCTCAGGAATGCTTCGCGTGCAGAATGAAAAGCAAAATACATACTGATAAATATTATTAGTAGTACTATTGGCAAAATCAGTTTTAAAGTACTTTCACTGCGGATCAGGTTTTCATATTGTCCGCTCCACTCAATAAAATAACCCTTCGGCATCGTGCCGATCAATTGGTTAACTTTTTGTTGCGCTTCTACAACAGTACTACCCAGATCTCTTTCACGCACATTAAATAATACTGCACCACGTAACAGCGCATTTTCTGAATTGATCATTGGCGGCCCGTCCGTAATCCCTATATCAGCAACTGCCTGTAATGGAATCGGACCAAAACCGTTTGTTTGTATTTGTAAGCTTTTTAAAGCTTGTATGCTATTTCTAAAATCCTGTCCAAATCTTGCATTCACCGAAAATCTTTGACGCCCCTCAACGGTAGTTGTTATTTGCGCTCCACCCAATGCACTTTCAATTACCGCATTTACATCATCTACACTTAAATTATATCTTGCTATTTGCTCCCTGTTGATATTAATGTCTATATATTTTCCACCTGTGATAGGGTCAACATACAGATCCTTCACTCCATTCATTCCTGCCAATGCTTTTTTTATTGTTTGAGAGAATGCATAAATACTATCCAGATTTTGTCCATAGACTTTTATACCCACATCAGTTCTAATACCTGTAGAAAGCATATTGATACGATTGATGATGGGCTGTGTCCATCCATTTGTTACACCTGGTATTTGCAACTTAGAGTTCAACTCATCTATTATATCATCCTTCGTAATGCCTTGCCGCCATTCACTTTTCGGTTTCAATATGATAATAGTTTCAATCATACTAATTGGAGAATTATCTGTTGCTGTATTTGCTCTACCCGCTTTGCCTAAAACGGATTGTACTTCAGGTACAGAAGTGATAATTTTATCCTGTACCTGGAGAATACGTTTTACTTCACTGTTTGAAACATCAGGTAGCGTAACCGGCATAAACAATATACTTCCTTCATCCAAAGGTGGCATAAACTCGGTGCCCAAACTCATTACCATAGGAATGCTAATTAATAGCGCAATAATATTAATAGCGATTGTTGTTTTACGCCATGTAGTACAAAATCGAATAATTGGCTCATATACTCTTTCTAAAAAACAATTAATAGGATTAGCACTTTCAGGTCGAAACTTTCCCTTCATAAAAAAGGAGATCAATACGGGCCCTAAGGTTACTACCAAAAAAGCATCCACTATCATAATGAATGTCTTGGTATACGCCAATGGATGAAATAGCTTTCCTTCTTGCCCTGTCAATAAAAACACGGGAAGAAAAGAAGTTATTATAATAATGGTTGAGAAGAAAACACCGCGTGATACTTGCTTACAAGCACGTTCAATAATTGACATACGTTCAGCTTCAGGAATTTTATAGTAATCACTTTTCAACCATCTCTTTTTTATATCGTTAATTGTGCTCATTAAATTAATTGGGTTTATGACTATTTTGCCATTCTGATAAATTACGATACGCATTCTCACTCATGATAATTCCATTATCTACTATCACTCCTATCGCAAGAGCTATTCCTGTTAGTGACATGATATTAGATGATAAGCCAAAAGCATTTAATAGGATAAAACTGATCGCAATTGTAATAGGTATCTGGATAATGATACTCAATGCACTTCGCCAATGCAAAAGAAAAATGATCACTATAAAACATACGATACTTATTTCTTCTATCAGCTTATCTTTAATATTAGCTATAGCCGCTTCTATTAAATTGCTTCTGTCATAATCAATTTTAAAAGTCACACCATCAGGCAGTCCCTTTTCAACATCTTTCATTTTTGCTTTGATCCCTTGTATAACCTGATCAGCATTTTCTCCGTAACGCATTACTACTATACCGCCAACTACCTCTCCGTTTCCATTTGCATCAAATATTCCTAATCTTGAGTCTCCCCCCATTTGCACTGTACCTATATCTTTTACTCTAACAGGAATACCATTGTTATTACTCAAGGCAATATTTTCCAGATCCGATTTGTTTTTGATATAACCCAAGCCCCGAATGATATAAGACATATCGCTCATTTCAAATTTTCTTCCGCCAACATCATTGTTACCTGCTTTTACTTTATTCATAACATCCATCATGGACAAATTATAGAACTGTAGTTTTACAGGATCGATCACTAATTGATATTGTTTTTCGTAACCGCCAAAAGAAGCCACTTCTGCAACGCCCGGAACAGTTTGCAAAGCAAACTTTACATACCAGTCTTGCAATGCCCGCTGTTCACCCAGATCCATTTTAGGCGCGTCCAAATGATACCAGAAGATATGACCCACGCCTGTCCCGTCTGGCCCAAGCGTGGGCGTTATACCTTGAGGTAATAATCGTTGAGCATAATTGAGTCTTTCCAATACGCGTGTACGAGCCCAATACACATCTACGTTATCTTCAAATACTACATACACAAAGCTCATCCCGAACATGGAAGTAGCCCGGATATTTTTTACTTTCGGTATGCCTTGCAGATTACTAACTAACGGATAGGTGATCTGGTCTTCAATTATCTGTGGGCTTCGTCCCATCCACTCTGTGAAAACAATTACCTGGTTTTCACTTAGGTCTGGGATAGCATCTATCGGGTTTTGTTTTACATTATATACTCCCCAAATAAATAGCCCCGCAGCAATTGCCAATACGATATACCTGTTACGTAATGAAAACTCAATTAATTTCTGGACCATAGTTAAATTATTTCATCATTGTTGAATCACTCTTCATAGTCATAGTGGATTTCATATCAGTAGATTTTACTTCTACTAACTGCATTCCACATTTTGGGCACTTACCCGGCTTGTCTGAAATTACTTCAGGGTGCATTCTACAGGTGTACTTTACTGTTGATGCCATAGTTTTTGTAGTATCCATTGTAGTCATTTTAGTTGTGTCCATCGCTACCATCTTGGTTGTGTCAGTTGACATTTTTGTTGTTGTGTCTGCCGCAGGAGCCGGTGTAGAGCTACTGCCGGAGCAAGCGGTCAACGTTGCCACTACAATTGTTACAGCGGAGATCATGATCAATCTTTTCATTTGTTTTGGTTTTATGATTAAAAATTAATTACTCTTTTTAACTAATGCCATCCCGCATTTTGGACAAGTCCCGGGTTTATCGCTAATAACATCCGCATCCATCGGACAAGTATAAAATACTTTTGTTGCAGTAGGTTTGGTTTTTATTTTCACCAGATCCATACCGCACTTTGGGCATTTGCCCGGTTTGTTGCTTATTACTTCTGGATGCATTGGACAAGTATACTGCCCCTGCGACGTAGTATCCTGCTTCGCCTTTGTTTTACTTGCAATGTCTTGAGAAAATGCAGTTGATATAGATATTATAGCGACTAATAGAATGATTAATTTTTTCATGATTTGTTGTATGTAATTGTTATTAATTATATTTTAAATAAGCGACCATAGTACTTTTGATATCATGGTCGCTTCATATTAATTATGCACTTTTTCTATAATGGCAACAATCAGGTAGCTGATTATACAAATTTGTATTTGCCTTATATTTTTCTGTATCATGCCCAACGGTTGCTTCTATTTGTTGGATCTCATCAACATTAATCACATTGTTATTATACTGAATAGTAAGTAACTGAGTGTTTTCGTTCCAGTTGGCAGATATAACGCCATTTACTTTTGCTGCATTCTCAATACGATGTTTACATGAACCGCATTCGCCATATACTTTAAAAGATGCTTTGCTAGATTGATAAACAATATCGTGTAAGTGATATTTTGAATCCTGTACTTTCATCGTAGATATTAAATAAGCGTTACTAGTTAGTACAACTGGTTTAAAAGCCAGATCATGCAAATGATATTTAGAATCCTGCTTAATAGCAACTGAAGGATTATATATTTTAGTACTTACCATGGTTAAAGGGATACTCAAATCATGATAATGAAGTTTTGCATCTTGCGCTTTAACAAATGATACGCTGGCCATTATTATAATAATAGTCAACAATGCTGTGATTGTTCTCATTTTTTTTAATTTAATTATGAATAAATATTACGTGTTAATAGCCCATATAAGGAACTACTATAAATAAAAAGGAAATCATCATCCCAAAGAACAGGGACAGAGGAGCGTAATATTAAATACGGATAACGCGGATAAAAATATAAATAGGGGTACTGCTATGTAAGAGTGGAGGATCATGTGCCCCACTAGTAAAATCAAATTCGGAGTTGGCTAAAGGAACAACCTTTAATGCAGAAAAATGAGGTTCAATTTGAGTAAAATATTTAACCGGAGATACTACTGCAAATGATGGAGTATGATTATCTTTTACCTTGGAAGAAAAAGCTTTCGTTTTACAGCAATCAGGCAGATTAACCTGTTTACCGTTTTTGACTTTGCTGTCATTTTCAAGTGAGAAGGAAACAGAAGTTAATTTTCCGCAGCAATAAAACTCTTTCACTACCATGCCAAAGGTTGACGAGGTATAAATAAGAATGAGTAATATGAGTGAAATTTTCTTCATGAGCTTAAATCTTAGATAAAGATAGAAGTAATTTTATAATGGCTGTTATAAAATTCTGTTTAAAATTTATATTTAAACGTATAAATAGCATATAAAAGAAAATCGCCCCTAATAATAGAGGCGATTTAACAATTACTTGTACATGAAAAAAACTTAACCGGTGAATTTAAAATAAATCGCTCCGGTTAGAATATTATTTTTTCGTTGTATCAGCTGCCATTTTTTTGGTAGTGTCCATTGCAGCCATTTTAGTAGAATCCATTTTAGTTGTGTCAGCAACCATTTTAGTTGTATCAACAATTTTAGTTGAATCAACTTTAGTTGAATCAGTTGTTGCAGTTGCAGTTGTTGAACCACCACATGCTGTTAGAGCTGTAGCTACTACGATTACGAAAAGTACTTTTTTCATGTTTCTGTTTTTAAATGTGAAAATTATATATATAATACAAGTTACTACTAAATATCAAAAAAAGTAACCTTTATTGCTTTTTGAGTATAAAACAATTATAAAATGGCGAATAAAATCAACAATGCGAACAACAATGATCATTATTTTTTGCTTTATCAAAACACTCTTTGCCTTCTTTAAAAGAAAAGTAAGCTATTCCAAGGGTTCCTAATTCATCAATGTAAGGTAAATGTGTTACTGTAAATATTGCACTTGAGATCAGTAATATTATGGAAGTGTAAATGCAAACCTTAGTGCATTCTGCATCGGATAAAATAGCATCGGAATTTAAATATTTACCAACTTTTAATTTGCCGAAAACCAATGCCAGCATTAATACTATTGAAGCCAAAGAAATTATAACTCCTGAAACTGTAGTAGTAGGCTTATGATGTGTGCATACATTATAAACACATGTTATCAAAAGTCCGGCTACCAGGATATAGAACCCAGTACCGGTAATACGCAATGCTTTTTTTTCAAATTGACTTCTATCGCTATCAGGATTTTGCCTTATTCTCATTATCATTTGCGCAACACCAATCGCAGAAACAACTTCTATTAAGCTACCGATGCCAAAACCGAATAAAGAAAGTGATTCATCACAAACTCCGAAATAGGTAGAGAACATTGCTTCAATAAATGCAAAGCCTATGGAAAGGTATGCAAGCATCAAAGCTGTTTGAAATTGTTTACTGTTGTTTAGCGAAGTAACATCCATACTTAAAAATAATAAAATAGTAAGCACAGGATTTACGATAAAGGGTTTTTCTATAAAGCTGGAAAAACGGGAAGGAAGATTTTATGACAGTAACCCAAGCAAAGAATTATTTGAAAAATATTCAGCTATTGTACCACTCAAAGGTTTTAGAAGAAAAAGAAAATGCTCCAAAAAAGGAGCATTTATCTAATTATGTTGGGTTACTAGGATTCGAACCTAGACGGACAGAATCAAAATCTGTAGTGCTACCGTTACACTATAACCCAATCTTTCTCCTCAATAATTTATTGAAGGAGCGCAAAAATAAGATAACCTGCCAAAATTCCCAAAATGATTTGCTATTTATGGTCAAATATTCTGAAATAGGCTATCAATAAGGTTTATACAACAGATACCAGGTAATAATTCTTCTTGCCCTTTTGTAAAAGCAGGTATTTGCCGTTTAATAATACGTCTGTCTTTATCAGCTGATCCGTTGTTTCGATCTTTAATTTATTCATGCTTACACCACCGCTTTGCACCATTTTTTTAGCCTCGCCCTTGCTTGGAAAAATATTAGTATCTGCTAAAAAAGAAATAATATCTACGCCTGCAGCTAAAGTAGCTTTAGAAAACTCCACCGTTGGTACACCTTCCATTACCTGCAATAATTGTTCTTCATTTAATTGCTGTAGTATTTCGGCTGTATCATTATTAAATAAGATGTCAGATGCTTTTACAGCAAAATCATATTCTGCTTTATTGTGTACCAGGCAGGTAACTTCTTCTGCTAATCTTTTTTGCAATAAACGCTGGTGTTCATTTCCCTTATGTTGTTGCAATAAAGCTTCTACCTCTTCTTTACTTAGCAATGTAAATATTTTGATATACCGTTCTGCATCAGCATCTGCTGCGTTGATCCAGAATTGATAGAATTGATAGGTTGAAGTTTTTTTAGGATCGAGCCAGATATTTCCTTTTTCCGTCTTACCAAATTTTCCGCCATCAGCTTTTGTCATTAACGGGCAAGTAAACGCGAATGCTTCACCCCCACTTTTCTTTCTGATGATCTCTGTGCCGGTAACAATATTTCCCCACTGATCGCTTCCGCCCATTTGCAATTTGCATTGCTTGTTTTTATGGAGCCAGAAAAAATCATAGCCCTGTACGAGTTGATACGTAAATTCCGTAAAACTCATCCCTGCATCGCCTTCCAGCCTTTTCTTTACGCTGTCTTTACTCATCATATAATTCACTGTGATGTACTTTCCTACATCCCTGATAAAATTCAAAAAAGAAAAATCTTTGAACCAATCATAGTTGTTAGCCATCTCCGCGGCGTTCGGTCTTTTCGGATCAAAATCTAAAAATTTTTCCAATTGCTTTTTTACGCAAGCAACATTATGATTCAAAATATCTTCACTCAATAAATTTCTTTCTTCGCTTTTGCCACTTGGGTCGCCTACCATCCCTGTTGCGCCGCCAACCAACGCAATTGGTTTGTGCCCGCATCTTTGTAAATGTATCAGCAACATGATCGGCACAAAATTTCCTATATGCAAACTATCTGCAGTTGGATCAAACCCAATATAACCGGTTGTCACTTCTTTTAAAAGTTGCTCTTCCGTTCCGGGCATAATATCCTGTATCATGCCTCGCCATTTTAATTCCTCAATTAAATTCTTTATTGCCATAATCTGTTCGTTGCTGCAAAAATGGGTAGAAAAAATGAAATCTGAACCATTGATTGAAACTGATTTGTCTGATTTAGCTGATTTTGATCAAAGTAATCACAATAATCAACTTCAATCAAGGGTTCAGACCAAAATTGTATCTTTGTAGCATGGTAGCAGAGAAAAAGAATATACGCCACTTCAACTTACCTGAATTAAAGGAATATTTTGAAAAAATGGGCGACAAGAAGTTTAGAGCCATCCAGGTATATGAATGGTTGTGGAAAATGAATGCCCAAAGCTTTGAGGATATGACAAACCTCTCGAAAGAGCTGCGTGCCAAGCTGAATGAGAATTTTTCACTGCCTGCATTAAAAGTTAATACTACACAGATCAGCAGCGATGGTACTATTAAATCAAGGTTTCAAACCTTTGATGGCCACATGATCGAGGGCGTACTGATCCCTACTGAAAAAAGAAATACGGCCTGCGTATCTTCTCAAATTGGTTGTAGCTTAAGCTGTAAGTTTTGTGCCACCGGCACGATGGATAGAAAAAGGAACCTGGATTACGATGAGATCTATAACCAGGTGGCTTTCATCAATCAACAATCAGAAAAAACCTACGACAAAAAATTATCAAATGTTGTATTTATGGGCATGGGCGAGCCATTGCTTAATTATAAAAATGTATTGAAAGCGATCGACAGAATGATCGCTACAGATGGTTTAGGCATGAGCCCGAAAAGAATCACCGTTTCCACCGCAGGTGTTGCCAAACAAATCCGTCAGCTGGGTGATGATAAAGTACGTTTTAATCTGGCGCTTTCTTTACACGCACCGACAGACAGGCAACGCAATGAAATAATGCCGATCAACGAAAGCAATAATATTGAAGAGCTGATCGCTGCACTGAATTATTTCTACGAAAAAACGAAGAACGATATCACTTTAGAATACATTTTATTTAAAGATGTAAATGATTCTATTGAAGATGCCGATAACCTGATAAAGATCTACCGAAAAATACCTACACATTTAGTGAACGTGATCGAATACAATACGATCGATGGCGCTAAATTCACCAAGCCGGATGAGGATACCACACAGGCATTTACCGATCATCTTGCAAAAAACAGGGTGAATGTACGGGTAAGAAGAAGTCGTGGTAAGGATATTGACGCTGCTTGCGGACAATTAGCCAACAAAGGGAAATAAATCTATATCTGATTTATGATTGCTGATGTCTGATTTAAAAAGAGCTTCACAATCAGCGATCCTATATCAGCAATCAGCGATTTTTACCGTTTAACATTTTTTACTCTCTTTTTCGCGCCTATCTTAAACCTTGGGCCTCTATTACTATCTATATAATTGAACAATAAAAAATACAATTATGAAAAAGATAGTAGTAAGTATGATCGCCCTCGGCTGTTTTATATTATCTGCCACTGCGCAGGATCAAATGGATAAGGGGCATTTTCAACACCAAAAAGATATGGTGATCAAACAATTGAATTTAACACCTGATCAACAACAAAAACTGCAAGCCAGTCGCGAAGATTTTAAAGCTCAAATGATCGCATTAAATCAAGACGAGAGCATTACTTTAAAGGATTATCGCGACAAGATATATATACTGCGAAAAGAACAAAAAATGCAATTCCTACATATCTTAACAGCTGATCAAAAAGCAAAGCTTGAACAAATTAAAAAAGATAACCAGGCAAAGCGTGAATTGATAGCATCAAAAAGAATTGAACTGCTACAATTGCAATTGAATTTATCGAATGAACAGGTAGCCGCCATAAAAGCAAATAGAGAAGCCGAACATTCAAAATTAGAAACGATCGTACAAAATGATAGCCTGAGCCGTACAGATAAAAAGGAACAGCTTATGACCATAAAAGAGGCTAATAAGGATAGTATGAAAACTGTTTTAACCGCAGATCAATATGCCAAATGGCAGGAGTTAAAAAAAGAAAGAATGGAAAAAATGCAAAATAGAATGAGCGGAGGTATAGCTCAATAATACAGCAACTCAACATAGCAAAAGAGGCGTGCCATTGGTATCGTCTCTTTTGCATTATCTTTGCTTTTCATTACTGTTGAAAAAACAGCAAAACCCACAACAATGAACCACGACAAATTCACTAAGAAGAAGAACAGCGCTATTAAAGAAGGTTTCAAAAGCGCCAAGAAAAAAGCCAAAAAAGAGAAAGCCGCAGCCATCGACAAACGTTTTGAAGATAAGCGCCAGCAAAGAGCAGCCATGTTCGCTGAAGCAGAAAGACAGGCATCTGGCAAATCTCAACCAGCTCCCAAAAAAGACACAGATA
>DATHHR010000177.1:0-13612 GCA_035317105.1 Ferruginibacter sp.
TGTCATTATCTATTACTTTTTTATTGATCGCCTGTGGCACGCCAATTATTTCAGTCTCGATCTTTATATACCTTGGTGGAAATGTTCCGTTAAACAACGGCATATAATGACAGGTGCCGCATTTTGCCTTACCCATAAATAAATTGAACCCATTTATTTCTTCCTGGTTCATGGCTGTTTTATTGCCACGCATATATTCATCAAAACGGCTATTAAGCAGTACAAGGCTGCGTACATAAGAACCGATCGCATTCATCACTTCAAAAGTATCAATGCCTGCCCTATTGGCTTTAGGAAAAGCTGCAGCAAATAATTTCCGGTAATTTTTGTCTTGCCATAAACGATCTGTTGCTAAACGCATGTTGCCATGCATTTCTTTTTCATTTTGTATTACGGCAAAAGACTGGTCTTCTAAAGTAGTGGCGCGCAGATCATAAAATTGCGATGGCTGTAATGCAGCATTTATCAGCGTGGGCGTATTTCTTGGTAGTAATGCTGCACTGTTTATGATGGTATTTTTTGCGAGTCCATCTGTAAATGCTTTATCTGGCTGATGGCATGTCTTACAGCTTCTTGTTCCTGTGGTAGATAGAATGGGATCTGAAAATAACATTTTGCCTAATGCTATTTTTTTATCGGTCATATAATAAGGCGTATCGGGCGCATATGCGTTGGCATTAAATGCATTGGTATCAGATAATGTTGGAGCATCCTGCCGCAATAGACGATTATACCTGATCACATGTACCTGCAATTTTTTTTCCAGGCTGGTAATGGCTGTTGTGATAGGATCTGCATAGTGTATAATAAATTCGGCCCTGTTGAAAGAATCAAAATTGGTATTGGCAGATAAATAGCTATTCGCCAGCGTAAATTTTTCTGAAAATTTACTTGTACCATTTTCATCTGTATAATACCCCATTACTTTTTGCAGGCTTTCAATACTTGCTGAAGACTCTTCTGCACTTTTTAATGTTAGGGGGTTATCAAAACCTGTAATGCCTAAGGTTTCTATTCTAAACATCTCCAGCTTAACGGCATCAAAAACCTGCCAATCAAAAATGCCGATATTATTAAAATAAAGCTTGTATTTATCAGATCCTGTCTGCAGCATGTTCAGCTGTTTTATTATTGTGGCTTTTCGTGTAGTATCGTATTTTGGAAAAAGAACTGTTTCAATTGTTTGCAATCCTGCCGGTTCAATTACTTGTCCGTCTGCTTCTATCTCTTCAACCGGTGGCCCGTTCACAAACCTTGATGTAGTGGGAGCAAAATATTCTGCGGCCCATTCAAACCTTTTATAAGCCATTCTTGTTTGTAAAAACAATGCTTGTAGTTGTGCTTCGCTTGCGCCGGTTTCTACTGCGGCTTTCAATTTATTTTTAGCTGATACAAAACTGTCTACCTGCATTACCAGTGTTTGTGCTATAGCCTTTTCCGGCGCTACTGCTACATGTTTATAAAAGCAAGCTGTATAAATGACGATCGCTGCCAGCAGGCTCACTAAAAAAATAAATTTCTTCATCAATTCAAAAAGATTATCGGCCTGTTAAAAAAAATGGGAGGCAACTATTGTAGTTGCCCCTTCATTTTATATTTATTAACGCTATAGAATATTTTTATAAGGTTGGATAAAACGAGTCTTTATTTAAATGCATTGGTTAAAGGATTGGCATTTTGATCACGCGATGATAACGGCGTTAAACCCCATCTTTTTTCGATAAAAGCAAGGATACTTACTGTTTCATATTGTGTATGATCTACATAGCCTTGTTTAGCGAACGGAGAGATGATGATCGCAGGAACGCGTGTACCAGGTCCCCATTTAGTATCGATCACCGGAGGAGCAACGTGATCCCAGAAACCACCGTTCTCATCATACGTAACAATGATCACTGCATCCTTACCATTTGGCCCGTTCAATACATCATTGATCAATTCTACGGCATGTGTTTCTCCATTGTACACATCAGAATAACCAGGGTGTTCGTTATTGATACCTAATGGCTTGATGAATGACACTGCAGGTAATGTACCATGTGTAGCTGAATCTATAAATTCTGTTTCGTCTCTCAAGTGAGCTGCTTTAGCTGCTGTTCCATCTGCATAATTTGCATAAAAAATAAATGGCTGATGGTGAAACTGGAATGTTGGATCAGGATGGCCCGCCAATGCACTATCCCATCCGCCGGAATACCATGCCCAGGAAATGTTTTTATCACTCAACCTGTCACCTATTGTTGGGTTGGTTTGATTAGGCACTAATTTATTAGCTGCAGTAGTTGACGGATGTGGCGTATTAACTGAATAACTTGTATTGACTACATACCCATCAGGCGTTACTTGTCCGTCTGTAATAAATTTACCTGTTGCTGAATCTATTGTAGCAACGATACTTGCCGGTGCATTTGGAAATGTAGGACTAGCAGCAGCGATCAACCACTGGTGATTTAAGAATGATCCGCCGAAGGCGCTATGGAAAAAATTATCGCACAAAACATATTTTTGAGCCATACCTAACATGGGCAAAATACTTGTTGTATAGTAGCCTTGTGTTAAACCTGCTGAACTACCCGCGATATTATAATAAGCGTAGCGATCCATTTTACCACCATCAATTTGTAATTGTTCCTGATAGTAGCGATGGGTAACATCGGGTGTTATCATATCAGCGGGGATATACTGATCGATATTGAAATAAGTATTAGGAAGATTTGTTGGGAAAGCGCTTGAACCTGCAACCGGTGGTAAAAAAGTATATACAGCACCTGCAGAATCTACCTGTGTTGTATTACCGGGAACTGCATTTGATAATCCGTTAGCACCGGCAAACTGGCCGTATAAATTATCAAAGCTGTGGTTTTCCAGATAAATGACCACTACGTGATTTACTTTACTGATATCACCGGATGAGCCGCTGCCGCTGCTCTTTTTACAACCGATAAAGGGTAAGCTTAATAGCATCATCCCCATAATTGTCCCTGTTACCAGGTCTGTTTTTAAAATGCTTTTCATGATAGTGTTGTTGTTTTAGTTTTACTAAATTGATGATGTAAAACAAAAACTTCTGTGTGAACAGAATATTAAAATTATGTAACGGTTATATTATCTAAATGTGAACGAATTAATTTTCAGGGGAATATTTTCCTCAGGATATACCAATCAGAAAGCCGTTACACATGTAACGGCTTTCTGATTGGTATATATTTTATTTACCTATTGTAAAAACCGGTTGTTTTCCATTGCATCAGTTACTGCATCAGCGATCGAGCTAATGGCTTTATCCATTTTTTTAGGATTAACTGTTTGCGTTGTGCAGTTCCATATCAGTTTATTAGGATTTACACTGTACACGGTAGTTTCAACATAATAGCTTTTTGTTTTTGAATAATAATCCGGCGTCACATAAAAACCGGAGCTATAGCCAAAATAATTATCGTAGGTATCATAATAGACGCCGATCGAAACATTGCTGGCTATCTGTGTAGTGCCTGTATAAGAAGATGTATTAGGATCATAGGTTGTTTCATCTTTTACATTATTCAACCGCATCATTAGTATGTAGTTGAAATGCCCTTGTGCTATGGCTTGCGCCAGTAAATTTTTGTTGCCTCTCTTCAGTGAATCTATCGGCAAAATTGTATATGAAGCAACCGCCCTGTCCATTTTGAATTTTTTAACCAACTCATTTTCGATGATCTGTCTGGATCCTTCATCTTTTACCAATGCTATTACAAGTGTTCTATTAGTGCTGTTACTTGTTACCGTAACGCCCGGAGCCTGCCATATTTTTACGATCTGCGTACTTGGTGCACAAGATGCAAGAGAAACAAGTACAAGAGCTACAAGGACATTTTTGATATTATTCATTTTATCTGTTTATATGATTGATATTGTAGCTAAAGCTACGCCAAAATATAAAAAGAAAATATTTTAGGTTAAGGTCTTAAAAATTGAACCCCTGAGGAATCATAGCCTGGTGTATCATCTGTTATTATCAGCGGACGAAGATCTTTATTTCTCATAGTGAAATGCACATTATTTAACCGGATATTTATGGCGTGCCGGATATATAAACCACTTGCAGGATATACCTGTCCATACATCCTGTTTTCGGGATACGCCGTAGGTTTTTCCGGTAAAATTATTTTTGCATCCGAGCTATCGCCTCCTCCCATGCCATTGATAGCTATATTTTCAAGCAATACATTTTCAATATAATGCCCCGGCAATGCAGTGATAGAACTTGCCATTTTACTATGGCTGGTGGCGATAATATTTTTGATAGTGATATTTTTCATCTCACCAACAGGTGCCGAAGTAGTATCTCCTACTTGTTTTCTTCCCCTGTTTCCTACAAACAAAAAGATCGGTGTTTGTACATCATTCATTGTTATACCTGAAATGGTAATGCTATCCGCAATGCCGCCATCTGTTATTTCTATTGCAATGCCTGCTATTGCTGTTATGGATTCATCAATAAATTGTATACTTTTTTGCCAATGAAAAATAGGGCTCTCTGCAGATCTATGAATGACACAATGCGATATATTGATATTTTTAAAACCACCGATCGAAGTAGTGCCAAATTTTATAGCATTACAATTAGAGGCTATCGTACAATTACGAACAATAATATTTTCGCAAATATTATTGCGGCTATGGCTTTTAAAACAAATAGCGTCGTCATCGCTATCGATCGTACAGCTGTCTATCGTTACATTGCGGCTGTCGATATCCATTCCATCAACATTTGTATTGGAGTGGTTATAAATATTTAATCCTTTTAATAGCAGGCCATCACAATCAATATAATTCTCCAGCCAGTAAGCAGGATCGGTAAGGTGGATATTTGTTACTGTTACTTTTTTGCAATTGATAAAAAGAATGGTACATGGCCGCTCTTTACTTTTAGCAGAAGCTGCATCATCACCCAGATCAAATGCTTTACTCGCACCATTACCATCGATCGTTCCTTTACCCGTGATGGTAATATTTGACATGCCTTCTGCAAAAAGCAATGCCTTATTCGTTCTTACGCTACCATCGGGAAAATGTGTAAAGAAATTTTTATATTGAACCTCATTATCAGGGTAATCAGCAAAAGAAGGGCTACCCAGGATCTTTGCGGCATCAGTAAGATATATCGTGACGTTGCTTTTTATATACAAGGTGCCTGTTTCAAATATGCCGGCAGGAACAATAACTTCGCCGCCCGTTCGTGCACATTGATCTATGGCCGCTTGTATGGCTTTTGTATTGATCGTTTTACCATCAGCTACAGCACCATAATCGAGAATATTATATGTTTGGGCTGAAACACGGATCGCTGCAAAGAACAGAAAATAAAAAAAGCAATATCGTTTCATCATGATAATAGAACAATATATTATTTCAATGCTGTTTGTATATTTTGCCAGTTATTCATTATAGTCGCTTCATCAATATTTCCGTTTGATATTTTCACCTCTTGAATATAGCCGCTAAAGTGTGCATCCCTGGTTGGTGCATTGCCTATTGTGAGCGGAGTATCTCCATATACTATCGGCAAACTACCTGGAACAGCATAATTACTAACCAATTTGCCATTGTTGTATACTTTCATAACTGTCTTACTAATAACAATGGTCAAATAATTCCATTGATCAGCCTGCAATGGGAAATATATAGCAGGCATTATCTGTCCGTTGCTGTAAGTAAATAAATATTCCCCTGGCACTTTACTATTGGCCTGAAGAATTAAACCTGTAAGCTGATTCGTTTTATTGAAATTACTAAGTATCGTTGCATTATTTGTTTGCGGCCCAGTTGGTTTTACGAGCAACTCAATAGTGAAATCATTTTTGATAGCAACAGTTGGAAAATCCATCCCGTTTTTAGGAACAGTATCTTTAATTGCAGCATGCAATATTTCTGATGGAGTTGCAGGCAATAATAAATTTATATCCTCTTTTGACAGCGATACCAGATCATTTTGCTGCCGCGTATGATCATAATTTAAGTAAGGAATATAATCTGTGAGATCATTATAACTCCTCGCATTATAAACAATGTAATAATGTTTATTCAACAGGTCTTGCATAAAATCGACCAGTTCCTTTCTATATATCCAGGATTCTAAAGGGTTAAAATATCCCAGTGGAACGTAATGGCCATAATAGTAATAATAGAAATCATTCTGAAAATCAAGAAAAAATACATTTCGGCTATGAGTTGTTATTTGTTGTACAGCGCTGGTATCTACCTGCATCGTTATTGGCGGGCATATATATTGAGACGCTACGAAATTATCATATTGTGTACCCACTTTTTCCGAAACTGTACCCGAATAATAAAAACCGCTCAGGAATAAAAATAAAAATGGCAATGAAATATATGCGGTCCTTTTGGAGAAGAATACTGTTTTCTTTTCCGTGGTTTTTTGTACCGTTTTTTTATTCTTTTTATCTATCGATGTAACTGTAACAGCCACTTCTTCTTTCGGGGATAAATAGATCAGTATATCGAATAATACAAATAATGCCAATATCAATATGGCTGAAATATTAATGATATTACTTTCATGGCTACGGCCAAAAAAATACATGGAATTACCCACCAATAATAATAAAATAAACATACCGGTTACGCTGTATTGTTCACCCAATTTATTTCTGAAACGATATAGTAATACTGTGAGGCAACTTACCATCACCGGCACATACCAATAGAATGAAATATTAGAAACCCTCAACATCCCTACTCCTATCTTTCTATAAATAAGTACGCTGGGTGAAAATAATTCTTTAAATAAAATAAGGCAAAGCGCTACTGAAGCAAGTAAGATCAATATATTTTTTAAGTTTAACCGCAAATGGCGGACAAACAATTTACCTATCCCTGAAACAAATTGATGTTCTACTAACAACGGTATCGCATCCAACACAAATAATACCACCAACAATTCGGCATAGGCAATAGTATATATAATACCCAGGTTACGATGAAAAATGATCAGCAAGCCGAGTGCTGTTCCAACCAGCCAATGGTGTACGCCTTTGTAATAAGCTATCATCAATGGAATGATCCAAAGATCTAAACGAAGTGGCGTGATCTGTAAAAAGCTCATGCCTATTGCTGCTATTGAATAGTAACGAATAAGCACCAACGCCGTAATGAATAATACTGAAAGCCATTTCGTCTTAAATAAGCGATCAGCAAAGAAAAAAGAAGCAACAAAAAATACAAAATAAGAAACCTGTCCGATGTAAGGAAAGGTATCAATAGAAAAATTCAATTTCATCCAGCCATAAGCGATGAAAGATAAAAACAAATCGTACTGAAAATATATTTCATGAATTTTAGTGCCTTCGGTCATGCGCAATGCCGGATATAAAATATACGAAATGTCCATAAGACTTGCCGGATATATCATTACAAGCGATGCGTACGCCATCAATAAAACCAGTATGATCTTTATAATAAGGCTAAATCTTTCGTACAGAAAATAGGCTCCGAAACTTATAATTGCCAGCACAACAAAGATCACAGGAAATGTAGAGCTGATATCATCTCTCATATCATACATGGGAGGTATAAAGCTTATTTTGTAAAAATAATACGCGGCCAATAAAAAGAGTCCGGAGAAAACGCCGAGGTATAGGTTGCTGTTTTTTAGCTTTAATAAAAGATTGGCCAACAATAATGTTAAACCCATGCCTGCTAATAACATCACGTATAAAACAAAGCTCTCTATCCCCCCATCATTTCCAAACACACACATTTTTACCGCGGGCGTAAATAAATAAGGGTCGATATGCGGACTGAACGACCATATCGAATGACTATATGATTGAAATAACAGCCAAAAAAGACAGCTTACGGATGCACTCACTATAAATATTTCACTAAACCTAAAGTCATTATTGTCGGGAAGACTTGGGGCCTTAGTTTTTGTATTAAGCAACGGATATAAAAATGCGGCTCCTAACGCCAAAAAAAGTAATACTAATAAATAATTTGCGCGGCTATCATTTGCAATAGATTCATCCAGGTCTTTAAGCGTGGCAACAGAGCCAGCGGGATCTGCCTGTTGTACCTTATCTCTTATTTTGTCTGCTTTGCTCCACTCTCCTCTTTTTGTGTAAGCAGTAATAAGCAAGCTATACACAGGTAAAAAACTGGGATCTAATTGAACTGATCTTTCACCAGCCTGGATAGCACTATCCCAATCAGCATGCATCTCATGAATATCGCACAGGTAATAATACGCAACGGCACTTTCTTTTTGATCCTGTGCCAGCTTAACATACGACTCTGCCTGATCAGGCTCGTTTCGGTTAAGCAGTTTTAATGCTTGTCCGAGATAATCTTTTACCTTCATTTCACTATCAGGTACAGGTGCTGAAGACTGAGCAACAGCATTTGTATAAATGGCTATGATAAATAAAACAACAAGAAGACACCTACCTGTTTTTTTTAGCAAGTCTCCTGTAAAAGAAGTCGATAAGAATCTGCGCATACATTAATTTAGGGATATATTGAATCGGTCATTATAAATACGTTACAAATTACTATATTTTTGTATTTAACAATAAACTTTATAGACTAATATTACAAATGACTAATTCTGCAGATAAGACCCTTTGCTGGGGCATCATTGGTTGTGGCGATGTTACCGAAGTAAAAAGTGGTCCGGCTTTTAATAAAGTGGGACATTCAAAACTTGTAGCGGTAATGCGCAGGAATGCTAATAAGGCTGCAGACTATGCAAAGCGGCACAACGTGCCAAAATGGTACAGCGATGCAACAGACCTGATAAATGATCCGGAGATAAATGCTATTTATGTAGCGACACCTCCAAAATTTCACGAGCAATATGCTATACAGGCTTTACAGGCTGGTAAATATGTTTATGTAGAGAAACCGGTTACCACAGACATTGCCTCTTGCAGAAGAATGATCGATTGTATGAATGCTACAAATGGAAAATTAGTGGTGGCTCATTACAGAAGAGCTTTGCCCATGTTTCTTGCGATAAAAAAAATGATCGGAGAAAATACAATCGGTGAGATAAAACTGATCCAATTAAAAATGCTACAACCGCACCAGTCTGCTATCATTGCCACTAGCGAAGAGAACTGGCGTGTTGATCCTGCTATCGCCGGTGGCGGATTATTTTTTGACCTGGCTCCGCATCAGTTAGATATCATCAGTTATATTTTTGGTAAGTATATCAACTGTGCGGGCACATCAGTTAACAATGCCAAATTGTATGAAGCAGAAGATACGGTTGTGGGTTATATCAATTTACCTAATGATATTTTATTTTCAGGCAGCTGGTGTTTTACTACGCCTGGAATAAAAGAAGATGAATGCAGAATCATTGGTGAAAAAGGTTCTATCAGTTTTCCATTTTTTGGCAATACGCTTGAATTGATAACTGATGAAAGAAAAGAAGAGCTTTCTTTTGAACATCCTACACATATTCAAGAACCCATGATCAATAAAGTGGTACAATATTTTTTAGGTAACGAACCTAACCCTTGTTCTTTAGAAGAAGCGATCATTAGTTTGGAGATCATGGAAAAATTCAGGCGCGAAAGTTCTTGACATTAAGAGATTTTATGAAATAGGACTTAAATATATTGTTGTCTTCCCTGTAAAATTATTTTATTCCTATATTCGTCAGGTTTACAATGAGGTGCTGAGGGATGGTAGCTTTGAATTATTAATTTATTTTTTATTCCTAATTCATGTATATATCCACTTGTTCCACCACAAATAATAATATCCGGATTTATATCTTCAATTTGTTTTTTTATTATATGTTTATAATCTAAAAATGCTTTATCAAGAGTTGGAAAGTGTGTACGGGTTCCCCAAAAATTTGCAACTTTTCTAATATTAATAACTGCAATTTTTTTCAAAACATCTACAAGGTCAGGCTCATCTTTTATGTCAGAAATATCTAAATACTCTTGATTATTAATTATTCCATTCGATATATAAATAACAGCTTCATAAGTTGAACCATACCCCGCTTTTATTCCGTAAGGAGTTTTCAAATTGCTTAATACTTCTCTTAAATTATTAATTTCGCCTTCTACGTTATTAAACTCTCTTAAAACCCAGAGAATTTTTGGCGAACAATTGTTATAAGATTCAATATCAACAACACCGTCTAATATTGGCTTATAAAAATCATCTTCTCCTTCAGATTTAATATTTGATAAAATCAAATTATCTATTTCATCTTGTTTAGACCTTAAAAAAACTTGTCGCGTCATAAAATGTTTTTATTTCTTATTTTAATAAGGGAGGCGGAAAATTAAGTCTTGTATAGTTACAAATATTTTTTATATTTTACTCCATTCTTCAATTGTAAGAACATCTGCCTGTCGAGGAAAAACTTTTGTAGTTAATACACGATGTACTTCTTCATCTCCATCCGCGCAGCCATCTGCTAATACCGTTATTTTATAATCTTTATCAGCTGCTTCGCGTACGGTTGATAATACGACACCACTGGTGGCTACACCCGTGAGTATCATGTGCTGAATACCGAATGCTCTTAAGATCACTTCCAGGTCGCTGCCTGTAAATGCGCATACACGGCGTTTTATAACAGTTACTTCTCCTGCCAATGGTGCCAGATCCGGGTGAACTTTTATGAACTCATTCATATCTACGGTGGCAAATCTCTCTTTATTTTGAGCAAAGCCTTTGTTATTCATATTTATTTCCGGCGATCCTTGTCTAAAGCCTACCACCACATATATCACAGGTATCTTTTTTTCACGGGCATGAGCTATCGCTTTTGCTCCATTGCTTATTACTGTTTCATTGTTGGGTAGCATACCAAGTATTCCGGATTGCATATCCATTACAAGCAAGGCTGTGTTTTGTTTGTTTTGTTCCATTGTTTATTATTTTATTTATGTACAATTAAGCTTTGTGTTTATCAGCAAAGTTTTTCGCCATCAGTATGCTCAGCAATGTAAAGCCAATAAAAAATATAATAAGAGAAAGATAATTGTGTATAGAAACCCTGCCTACTTTAAAAAGTAAGACTCCTATTATCAGATTTAGCAAAGCCCATAATACATTTACCATCGGCGATGATAATCCCTTACCGGGAGGTTTTGCAAACGGTGTGGGAAAACCATTTCCTGAAACGCCGTTAATAAAATGTGGGACAAAGTTTGCCAAAAAAGCGCCGGCCCAAAAGCCACTGAAATAATGATACCATTCCATAATTAAAGTTTTAAAGATTAATGATTATTTTTTATTGAGATTATTTTTTGAATTCTGCTGGCACTGATCATTTTATTGTTCCACCATTGGAGTTTTATCATTGTTATCTTTTGATCGCTCATAGCCGCTGGGCTGTGTTCCTGTTCCAGCGCTGCTTTAGCCACAGACAAAATATGCTGCGCATAATTGTCTGCCTCGCTTCGCTTGTCACCGTAGCTAAAGAGGCGCTTACACAGGAACTGGTAGAGTTTGCCCTATTAAATGGCAGTTAGTGTTTATTTATCTTACTTATTACTTATTACTTTATTAAATTTTTTCCATTGCCATCTCTTCTGCTTCTGTCAATTCTTCTATGTGAGCTTCATTCATTTTATCTTTTCGTAAAAATTTAAAAAATACGGCAGCTATAATGAGTGATACGATACCCTCGCCCAACATAGTATTTGCTGCTCCTATTTTTTGCGATACGGCACCAATAAGCAGACTACCTAATGGTAACATTCCAAAATAAGCCAGTGCAACATAACTCATCATCTTGCCCCGCATCGCTGCAGCTGACTCAACCTGTATGATCGTAATACAAACTGTATTTTGAGACATTGTACCAACTCCTGTTATCGTTGCAAATAGCATGGCCACAGGTAAATAACTGGTATGAGAAAAAAGTATTAGTCCTGCCCCTAAAGTAATACTGCTACACAGTAATATAATTTTCAGATCCGTTCCCTTTTTTAAAGAAGCTAAAAAGAAAGTCCCGCAGATGGCTCCTAGTCCCATAAAACTGTTGATATAGCCGAAGGTTGCGGCATTTCCTTTAAATATATCTTTGGCAAAAACCGGTAACAGCGTACCGAATGACAATACGAACAAACCGGATATAGCCAATATCAAAATAATATTACCTATCGAAGGCGTATGCTTTAAATAATTAAACCCTTCGACTAGCTCTGCAATAACTTTCTTTTTAATGGCAGGTGGATTGAATGGAGGTAATTTCATTAACAGCAAAGAAGTGATCACTGCCATAAAGCTTACCGCATTTGAAAGAAAACAAATACCGGCACCAAATCTTTGCAACACAATACCCGATAATGCCGGGCCTATCAAAAAAGCTAAATTGACCATGGCAGAATTAAGTGCCAATGCATTGGGCAGATCTTCTTTATCGCTTACCATCTCGTGTACCATTGGTTGTCTTGCCGGTACATCAAAAGCATTGATCACACCGAGTATGATACTCAAAAAAAGAATTTCCCAAACCGTATAATGGCCAATCAATATTAATGCTGCCAGCAATGCAGCCTGTACCAAAGAAGCCGTTTGCGTTACGAGCAATATTTTATACCTGCTGTACCTGTCGGAAACAATACCACCAAATAAAGAAAGAAGAAATGAGGGAAACTGTTGTGCAAACATGGCAAATCCCAGCATTAAAGACGAATGCGTCATTGAATAAACAACCCAGCTCACAGCCGTTCGCTGCATCCAGGTACCGATCTGTGAAACTGATTGTCCGCAAAAGAATAAAGCGTAATTGCGGTTCTTAAAAGCCCGGAATGTATGTTTTGTTTTACTTGTCGTCATGAAGTTGTGCTAATAATTCTAGTGTTTGTGCGATCTGTTCTTTTTGCTGCTTGCTGAATTGCTTTGAAATAATAGAAGCAAGCCAGTCTTCTTTTTGCTTTCTTTTTTCTGCCAGCGTAAGCAACATATTTTTTGATAAGGATACCAGCGATTTTCTTTTATCAGTTGTAGATGGCTTCCTGGATATATGCCCAAGCTCTTCCAGGCGATTGAGCACCTGCGACATGAACTGTGAAGAAATATCTAATTGTGTGCAAAGTTCCGAAGGAGATAGCTCTTCTTCTAGTATTAATGCCCTTATTACATTTTCTTCTGCAATTGACAATTCTCCCAGCTTGCCTGATTGTTTGCGTAGGCTTCTGTTTAGTTTTGAAACAAGATCGCGTATGTTATAGGCGATCGTTTGATCGTTTGCTGTTACCATAAGTATCAAATTGACTTTGTAAAGTTACTTTGGTACTTTTAAAATAAAAAATATATCTATTCACAAAACGCCTTCCCCTCTTCCCGGCAAAAACATTTTTTTGCCCCCGTCCCCTGAAGGGGAGTTATATTGAGCGTTTACTTTTTTATCCACATCCCCCCTTTAGGGGATGGGGGCTGTCTCGCTTCGCTTGGCACCGCAGCCAAAGAGGCGCCTCCGTAGGAACTGGTAGAATTAGCGAACGGGTTATCAATTGAATTAAAAAGGCTGCTCATTTTGAGCAGCCTTTACAAAAACTATTAATGTGTTTAATTTATAATGTAGCCATATCGATAACAAATCTGTAACGAACATCACCTTTTAGCATAC
>DATHHR010000178.1:0-21715 GCA_035317105.1 Ferruginibacter sp.
AAATGTTTGAACGCCGGTAGTTCAAGCAATATCTTTTGATCATCATCTACATTAAAAAAAGCGGTATGCGTAAATGTTTTACCATCAGCCGCCAGGCAAACATGATAAAAGATCTCAGGATTATTTAATTTTTGCAGCTCGTGCATCACCACTTTAATATTGCCAATATTTTGATCGGCATATTCAGGCTTGGTTGTATATATTACTTTTACGATCTTCATGGTAGTATTATTTAGTATTTACAATTGAATTATCTCAATACCAAATATAAGCTACTTATTTAATTCTTACTGACTCGCCGATTCCCGGCGGAAATATTCATACTCCATCATAACAGTTTGTAATTTTTTTAGTCTTGGGTCGCTCATAGCCGCTGGGCTGTGTTCCTTCTCCAGCGCTCCTTTGGCCACTGACTAAAATCTGCTTCGCATGATTTTGTCTGCCTGCGCTTTGCTTGGCACCGCAGCCAAAGAGGCGCTTCCGTAGGAACTGGTAGAATTAGCGCAGTCGATTATTAGTTACTTCCCTATATCTGGGGAGTCAGTTAATTCTTTTTCGGCTCCGGATAGTCTTTATGCTTTAAAAAGCATCTTAATAAAAGAATTGCTCTAAAATAATCTGTCCGTCTTTTACTTCATACAACATTACCTGGTCTATTTTTATTTGTCCGAAACCTTGCACAGTAATTTCCATGCCGCGGCCTACGGAAAAATAATTGCCTCCTACAACCGGCTGCGTTGTATACGCTCCATGAAATGCCTCGATCTTTTTTATAAAGTCCTCCCCTTTTTTGCGAACGGCAGCTTTACCTTCTGCATATTCAAAATAGAGGGAATTTGCGGGGTCGATACTTTTTACATTATTGGCAAAAAATTCATCCTGAATTTCAAACCACTTTTCTTGCTGGGCAAGCTCGTTGAATCGTACCGCAACTTCCTGCGTTGTTAACGCCTTTTTTATTTCTATCATTCGATGCTTATTTAGTTTTTATTAATTGATTTTTGTTGTAATAATATTTCCAGTTTTTTAAATTTGTTTATCCAGAATTTATCGAAGAAGTTGATCCACTCCTGCAATTCATTAAAGCCATCTTGCCTCAATATGCAATGCCTTTCCCTGCCAATATCCTGGATAGTGATAAAGCCCGCCATGTTCAATATTTTTATATGCTTTGATACGGCGGGCCTGCTCATATCAAAATTTTCCGCCAGAGAGTTTATGGTCAGACTATTCTTTGATAATAAGTGCAGCATTTCTCTTCTGCTGGGATCTGCAATTACCTGGAATGCATCAAGCGTTTGTTGTGCCATGCTGAGTATTTAAAAGGTTCGCGATCTTTTGTATATTTTGCATCCAGCCATTAGTCATACCGGTATAAATATCAAAGTTCTCTATTTCTTTGAAACCGCTATGCACCAATTGAAGTTCAGTTCCATTGTTTTTTTCGATTAATGTCCATACAACAAGAGAATCTAATGTGATGTCTCCTTCGGCCGGTCCGCCTTTCCATGAATATGACAATTTTTTTAAAGGGACGATCTCTACTACTTTACAATGAAAAATTCCATCCAGTTGTAAACTCGGAATTGGCTTTGTTGTAAACTGAAAATCGTACCCAAGTATCAGTTGAAAATCATTTGGCATTAGCCATTGTTTCATTAGTTCGGACTTGGTTAAATATTCCCAAACAACTTCAGGTGAATTTGGAAAAAAGAATTGGTGTTTAATTGTCTTTTGCATAATATGTAACTTTTAAGTTACTCAAATATATACGTAACTTTTAAATTACGCAAATTATTTTTAAAAAAGAAACAATTGCAGCCATTATATTATAAATAAAACTATTCTTAAAAAATTTATATATTTTATATATTGCGGCTAAACAAAATCTTTATTTATGAAAAAAATTATTCTTTTTGCAGCATTAGGCCTGCTTACCCTAGCTTCCTGTAAAAAAAGCAGTTCTCCGGCTATCACAACAGCCGGCACGATCACCGCTACTGTTGATGGAGTTCCCTACACTTGTAAACTTCAGACAGGAAGTGAAACACAACAAGATAGCAGTGGGACAGATCTTTGGTATCAATATGATGCCTATGCTTATGATTCTGCCTATAATGAATTTTACATTGATGCAGAACAATTAAACAAAGCAATTTCAAATAAACTTTATGGAACTCAGGGTGATTCTACAACTTATGCCTATATCGAATTTGATACGAATTCAGCATGGTGGGGAAGCGAAACAATATTAAACCCTGCAACCATTACTATTACTTCAAATGGTGGCGGTAATGTACAAGGTACTTTTCAGGGTACTGTATATCTCTACAGAGATTCTACAAGTGCCGATAAAAAAGTAATTACTAACGGTAAATTTAATATTACTGCTCTATAATTTATATTCACTAACTAAAAACATTATTATGAAAAAAATATTTCTTTTTGCAACGCTGGCACTACTGATATTTGCCTCATGTAAAAAAAGCGGTTCTGCAATTACAACAAATAATACCATTACAGCTTCAGTTGATGGCGTTGTATATAACTGTAATGTTGAACCGGCCAGTGAAACATACATAGATAGCTCAGGTACAAATGCCTGGTACTCATATGATACATGGGTATCTGATTCAAATCATAATGGATTTTATTTATATATAGCAAAGTTAAATAAGACGATCACCAACGGAACTTATGGTGTACAGGGTGATTCTACCACACGAGCCTATATTGAATATGATTCAACTTCAGGATGGTGGGGAAGTGCAACAGTATTAAGCCCTGCAACAATCACTATTACTTCTTCAGGCGGCGGTAATGTACAAGGTACTTTCCAAGGTACTGTTTATAAATATGAAGATTCTACAAGTGCTGATAAAAAAGTAATTACGAACGGTAAGTTTAATATTACTGCACTGTAATTAACGATACGCTTAAATAAAAAGGGAACGCTTTTAGGCGTTCCCTTTTTATTTAGTTAGCTAGTGATTTTGCTATATATCGAAACCGACTCCCGAAAAATTTCATATATTGCATCAAAACCAAAATCTTTATTATGAAAAAAATGATCCTTTTGGCCGCATTAGGCCTTGTCGTACTGGCATCTTGTAAAAAATCAGGTTCATCTGCACCCATCACAACCGCAAATACTATTACTGGTGTTGTTGATGGAAAAACTTTTACCTGTAACGAACGTTTCGCACTCGAATCATACAGTTACATGAACGACACTACCACGTGGTTTGGCTTTGATGCTTATGCTTATGACTCGAGCAACAATGAATTCTATTTTGAAGCTGACCAAGCGAAAAAGGTACCTACACCAAAAGTCTATGGAGCTTTAGGTGATTCTACTACCTATGCTTATGTTGAATTTGATTCAACCAGCGGAGGATGGTGGGGCAGCGAAACGAAATTAAATCCTACTACTATTACTATTACTTCAACTGGTGGTCAAGCCGTTCAGGGAACATTCCAGGGAACTCTATATTTATATGGAGATTCCACAAGCACCAATACAAAAGTAGTTACCAATGGAAAATTTAATATTCCTGTTCTTTAATTAGATACAACGCTTTATAAAAAAGGAACGCTTTTGAAAGCGTTCCTTTTTTATTTAATTGAATCATTCTATTATTACTTTAATAATTTTAATCATATATAATTTTTCTAAAAAAAAAATTATCTTGCATAAAATCAAAACCAACATCATGAAAAAAATGATCCTTTTCGCAGTGCTAGGACTGCTTACCCTGGCTTCTTGTAAAAAAAGCAGCTCTCCGGCCATTACAACACCCAACACAATTACCGCTACTGTTGATGGAGTGACCTATACCTGTAAATTTCTGAGCGGAAGTGAAGCTGAACAAGATAGCAGTGGCACAGATCTATGGTATAATTATGAGAACTATGCTTATGATTCAGCTTATAATGAGCTCTACCTTGACATTAAACAACTTAACAAAGCGATTTCCAGTAAAACCTATGGATCTCAAGGTGATTCTACTACCGAAGCATATGTTGAATTTGATTCAGGTGGATCATATTGGGGAAGCGTAACAAAAATAAACCCGGCTACTATTACTGTTACTTCAAGCGGTGGCAATACTATACAAGGTACTTTCCAGGGAACGCTTTACAATTCGGAGGATTCTACGAGCGCCGATAAAAAAGTGATCACTAATGGTAAATTTAATATTACTACTCCTTAACCAAATGTCAACCAATTAAAAAAATAATTATGAAAAAAATATTTCTGTTTACAACATTAGCACTGCTGATATTTGCTTCTTGCAAAAAAAGCAGTTCTCCTATCACAACAAACAATACCATTACCGCTTCAGTTGATGGCGTTACCTATACCTGCAATACTGAACCGGGCAATGAACTATACCAGGATAGCACCGGCACAAATGATTGGTATCGATTTGATGCCTGGATTTCTGATTCAAACAACGTCAACGGTTTCTATATTTATTTTGGAAAATTAAATCAGCCATTAACCACCGGAACCTATGGAGCGTACGGCGATTCTACAACACAGGCTTATATTGAATATGATTCAACCGGTCAATATTGGGGAAGCCAAACAATATTAAACCCTGCAACGATCAAGGTTACTTCGATCAGCGGCAGTACCATACAAGGTACTTTCTCTGGAACCGTTTATTTATATGAAGATTCTACAAGTGCCAATAAAAAAGTAATTACTAACGGTAAGTTTAATCTTAGTACTTTGTAATTAACTGCTAACAGTATAATAAAAAAGGAATGCTTTTTCAGGCATTCCTTTTTTATTGTTTAACCGGCAATAGTTCCCGCACGTGAACATCGAGCCCTTTGCTTATCCGGTGCAAAGTGATATAAGTTAGATTGGTTTGTCCTGATTCAATTTTAGACATGCTCGATTTTTCAAAATTACAATTGATGGCCAATTGATTTTGCGTCATGTCTTTACTAAGACGAATCACCCGGATCCTTGCACCCAATTCCTTCAATAACGAAGATTCGTTCATAGCTAGTTTAGTTTACCTGTTCAAAAGGTAGCCTTTATTAAGCACCTTATTAAACAATTAACACAGTTAGGTAATATATTGAAACAAAAGTAGTTATAGCTTTTATACAAGCGGTTGACCTACAACCCTATTTAGTTGGGCAAAAACCCTATAAGAAAAAATTATAAAATAGGGTTATAAGACAACAATAAAAATATTTGTTTCAATAATTTTATCCAACATTAAGTACTATTCTCAACTCCTGAAAAACAAACAAAGTGGCTAAAATTGTCATTGTTGATGATTATCCCGACCTGCAGGAACTTTTTAAAACCCTGCTTGGGCTTAATAATTTTGATGTAAGAAGCGCTGGCTCTGCTAAAGAGTTAAACACGCTCCTACAATTCTATATCCCCGATCTTATTTTATTAGATGTGATGTTAGGTGGCGAAAATGGAAAAGAGATCTGTATGGATATCAAAGAAAAGCATCCCACTGTATTGATCATTCTCATTTCAGCAAATCCCAAGCTGCTCAGGAATTATGAAGAATGCAAAGCCGATGGTATCATCGAAAAACCATTTGATATACATATGGTTTTGGATAAGGTGAATAGTTTGTTAGCGGGAAAAGTTAATGTATAAGCCAAAAGTCAAAAGCAAAAAGTTTCTTACATCAAAACCTCTTTGCTTTTGTCATGCTGAGGAACGAAGCATCTAATTCTCAACCCACAGAATAATTGTTGAACGATAAGATTCTTCGCTTACGCTCAGATCCGATAGCTATCGGATGACAAAAGAGAAGGCCGAATAACAAAAAGTAAAAATTTAATTAGCCGGGAAGACAGGAAGTCGTTTTACAATTATTGATGGTCAATTAACGTCTTCCCGACTTACTGGCAAAAGAAAAACTACGGATTCATTCTATTAAAATAGTCAGCGATCGCTTCTGTATTCGCGTTGGCCCTTGCCTCGCTTGTTCCGAATGTTAGTTCTGTTTTTCCTTCTTTCATTTGTTGAAATACCGATTCAACAAAATCACTAACGGATGGATGGCCATCGTGTATACCCGGTCCGCCAAGGTCTGTGTTCAATGCAGGTGGTATCATTTCAATTACTTCAATTGTCGTGTCTTTCAACATGTGGCGCAAAGAAAGTGTGAACGAACGCATAAAAGCTTTTGTTGCACAATAAACAGGAACCTTTGATAAAGGAATAAATGCCAATCCTGATGTTACATTAATAATAGTATTCAACGATGGTAAGTTCGCAAACAGCGCTGACAAATGCAATGGCGCTAAAACATTGGTAGTAATTTCTTCATTTGCTTTTTGATAAAAATCGCTATCATTGATACTCATCCAATTTTGAATGCCGGCATTGTTTACCAACACATTCAGATCTGGATGATTGGCTGATACCCAGTTAAACAATGCTACACATTCTGCTTCAACAGACAGGTCACAAACTTTAGTGACCACACCAGGAAATTTAGCAGCTACTTCTTTTAAAACAGATGCTCGCCTTCCGCAAATAATTACGGTATTATTTTCTTTGATAAATCTTTCGGTTAATCCTAATCCAATACCGCTTGCACCGCCTGTTATTAGTATCTTATTGTTTGATAAGTTCATGTTTGATCATTTTAATTTTTGAGATAATGAAATTACGAAATAACTATCCAATTCCGCATACGCTGTGCAGGAGTAATGGCATATACTACTAAAGTGAAAGGCTTAGTCAAAAGAGAGGGCTGTATAAGCAGCCCTCGTTTATTGTTTAAATTTAGTTCTCTAGGAATCTAAACCAACTGCTTATTTTAACAACAAATAGGGTGCCCAAAAACAACGAGAGAGCTGTAAAAACAGCTCTCTTCTCTAACTTTATTACCCTCCCGATGAGGAGTAACTAAATAATATTTTATACCCGCAAATAGCTAGCCAGAAACATTGAATATTCTAATTATTTTCTCGTTAAAAGGGTGCTGTTGGTCTTTGCAAAATGGTGAAAGGGAATTCCGCTTATTGACAATGTTCTTTATAGGCGTCCATTTTATCTTCTCTTCCTAAAAGTATGGCTTGGTATATATCTGCACACGCACTTGTTTTATCACCTTCAGCATATTCTGCATCAGCCCTGTTAGTTAAAGCGTATGTATAACCGCTCCAGATCTTTAACGCTTTATTAAATTGTATTATAGCCAGGTCGTATTTCTTTTGCAGCGTATAGATATATCCCAAATTATTATAGGCTTTGTATTGCAGGCTATCGTAATGAATAGCTTTTTTGTAATAATATATGGCGGAATCTACTTTATTTTCCCCATCGTAATTAGAGCCAATTTCAAATAAAGCCGCTCCCCAGTTTGGCCTTATTCTAAGTGCATGCCTGAAATCATTTGCTGCATCTGTAAACATTTTTGATCGTTGAAAGATAAGCCCTCTATCTAAATAAGACCATTCGCTGGTAGGGTTAAGTTTTATCGCGTTACAATAATCATCATACGCATCGCCAAATTCAGAAAGCCGCTCATTCGCTGCTCCTCTTTCATAATAATAAAGAAAGTTATTGGTGTCGATAGCGATGGCTTTTGTAAAATCTTCTTTCGCCTTTTTCCATTCTTCGATCTCAAAAAACAAATAGCCTCTTCTAAAATATAATTGGCTGCTGGATGGTTCCCTGGTAATGCTATCGGAGGTTCTCAAGATAGTTTCCCTTGCCTGGGCATACAAAGAAGTATCTCCATGAAATACCGTTCTTTCCATTGTTATCTCCTGCGACAAACCGGTTTGCCAAATAAATAATGAGAGTAGTAATACAACGATCGCTTGTTTTATCATGTGGCTTTTTGTATTTGCTAAAATACTAACAAGTTTCGAAACTGGCGCAAGTCTTCGCGCTAGCCTTTTTATTGTATTTTATAAATGAAAAAAAATAAAATTTAAGTGGCACACAAGTCATCCTTCAGAAGACTTGTACCAAGGAGGACATGCACTAGGAGCACCCACTCTACCAGTTCCTGAGGAAGCGCCTCTTTGGCTACGGTGCAAGCGAAGCGAAGCAGACAAAACTATGCGAAGCAAGTTTTGGCAGTGGCCAAAGTAAGCGCTGAAGCAGGAACGCAGCCCAGCGGCTATGAGCGATCAAAAAGCTAAAACCAAATAAACTTATGGTGGAATAAAAAAGTGCTCGAATTGAAGACGAGGCGTACATTTATTTTTCCTTATTTTCCTCCCCCTCGAACCAAGACATAAGACTTGTCAGTGAGGCTAAACATCTCCCGATTCACCATAGCCGTTTTTATTTTTTTAAATTGTAGTCGCTCAAGCCGCTTGGCAGCGTTCCCGCTCCAGCGCTTACTTTGGCCGCTGACTAAAATCTGCTCCGCATGATTTTGTCTGCCTCGCTTCGCTTGGCACCACAGCCAAAGAGGCGCTTACGCAGGAACTGGTAGAATTGGGAGAATGTTTATTACAAATATTATTTTAGTCAGTACGATTTATTAATGAACCTATACAAAATCTATAAATCAATAATCTGTAATGGTAGAGTTATCACTTTTGACATAACTATATTTTATTTTAGAAAGAATCTCCTCTTCAAACCTTTTAGTAATCCTTTCTACTTCTTTATTACTTAAGGCACTTTCATTTCTCCAGGTATTCCCATCAAATTCACCTATGATACCTAAAGTGCATACAGAAGAATTATTCCAATCATTACTATCGCCAACAAAGCGTATTCGGTAGATCTCTTCAGGGTTATTGCTGAAATATACATACCTGGTTTCAAAATAATCTCCCGAGTCAGCTGTTATCCATTTCGGCGGTAAAGCATAGATAGAATTTTTGCTTATTATATTCATCAACTCCTTATCTACAGTATACTTCGAGACATTAAAATTGTAGAACTGTAAATGTCCCGTAGTACCACAAGATGATAAAATCAATAGTAGAAAAAAATAAAAATAATATTTCATAATTTATTATTAGTGTGTCAATGCTTATGCCTTCGTTTTTAATTTCACAAACAGCACCAATCCGAAAGCCATCAATAATGCGCCAATACCAAAAACTGCGCCATGGCTATATGTATAAATAGCAGCCGCTCCCAACGGAACAATTACACGATACAAAGCCTGCAGACTTTGATTTGTTCCCTGCAACAAACCTTGTTTGCTGTCGTCAACAGATAAAGAGAGTCTTGCATTATAGGAAGGATCGAATAAACCTTCGCCCAATACAATGCAGGCAACAGCGCCTATAATAAAAAATATAGATTGATAGTAGGCACTTGCAAACAAGAGGCTAAGTCCTGCAATGAGTCCACACAGGCCAATGATGCCAACCGTTCGTTCATTTGATATTTTAAGCAGCCATGGTAGTAAGATCACGCGGGATAGAATATCACAGATACCGATCCCTACGAACATGGCGCCTATAAATTTAGGTCCCCACTTAAATACATCTTTCAAAAAAATACTGGCGTTGAATTGCCATATACCCAATCCGACATAAAAGAAGGCGCCCATAATGATCAAAGCCCGCGCTTCTTTCCAGGAAAAAACTTCGTTGAAATGAGAAAAAGTATTCAAGCTTTTCATCGTTAAATGCGTGGTACGCTTTTCTACCGGAAGTGACTCCGGCACAAGCAATGCGATAAGGAGCATTGTTACCAAAGTAATACCTGCTGTAACAAAGAAAGGCAAAGTAATAGAAATAGACCCTAACACACCACCAATAGCAGGACCGATCATAAAGCCAAGGCCAATGGCACCGCCGAGGTAGCCAAACCATTTACCTCTTTCATGCGGTTCTGTACTGTCTGTTATATACGCAAACAGTGCACTTTGATTTCCTGCTGTGAGCCCATCAATAATTCTTCCAAGGAAGAGTATCCAAAGTGCGCCACCGATACCGAGCAACAGATAGCCTATTACTGAACCGAGTAAGCTGATCAATAAAATTGATTTGCGCCCATACCGGTCACTGAGTGCGCCAAAGAGCGGTGCCGCTAAAAATGTACAGACAGCAAATACAGATACCAATCCACTCATAACGGCTGCTACTTGTGCATCAGGTACATATTTACCTAAAAGAAATGGGAAGAGCGGAAAGACGATCGTCATGCCGATAGCATTTAGTACGGTGATCCCTACAATGATCCAGAGACTTGTTTTTTTGTTTTGTAGATCCATTTTATTTTTAAGTGAGTGTTGGTTATTGCTGTAGACGTTTGAGGAAGCAAGTTATTTTAAAGTTGGGAAATTGTATTCTTTTGTCATGCTGAGGAACGAAGCATCTAATTCTTAACCGGCAGAATAATTATTTAATGATAAGATCCGATAGCTATCGGATGAAAGACACATCAAGGAGTAAAAAGCTTCCACTGTCCTTCGGAGATCACTTCGATAGTATTATCAATTATTTTGATGGCAGTATTATCATCAATTGCGTAAGATGGTACCGGTATTGTTGCAGCCAGCTTTTCAATGTTGGCTAAAGAATTTTCTGGAAACCATTCATGATCCAAATGAGGATGAATGGCAAAATCAAAAAATCCAAGAGACTTATCAGTTTCCACCGGCAGAGAATGATTGCCTGAACTTGTACCAAAGCGTGTCATGATCATACTTCCGGCACTAAGCCCTACGTATACTGTCTTACTTAGCAGAGATGGTAAAAGTTTGGCCAAGCCTGACTGTTGCATCCAATAGCATAAATATTGACAATCGCCACCACCAACCAATAGCGCATCTGCTTTCTCAAGCCTTGCCATCCAAAATTCTTTTTTTAGTGTGGGCAATGTTGTTAGTTCTAATAATCCCAACGATTTCCAACCCAATTCACAAAAAGGATCCAATGTTCCACAGATCACTTTTCTTGCTATGTATTCACCATTATTTATAGCGTGTAAAGCAGTAGGAACAAAAAGCGCATTGGAATCTTCAATTGGTTTACCTAAAAGGTCAACCAATGCATTTCGGATACTAGTGTTGCTGATGCCCGCCGAAGTGAGAAGAAGTTTCATGAATGTAATAATAATTATTATTTGTGAAATTATCGCCAGTTAGGAAACTGGCTGCATCGTAGACACAAGTCATCCTTCGGAAGACTTGCGCCAGTTAGATCTCCGACCAACGGCAAATTATTTTACACTAATTCCCTGAAACATGTGTTAGCATTCCGAAATTATCTATTCCATCATAGTAGAATTTTGCCGATGAATAATAATATTCTTCTGGATTTATACATAACCCGGCCCTAACAGGATTTAAATGTATGTATTCCAATTTTTGATGGAAGACAGATGGCGTAACAAGTTCTATACTTAAAGACTCTCGTTTCCATATCTGATAATCCCTATCGTATTTATTCACTTTAAAAGATTCTAGCAATTCTTTATCATTCGCGATTAAATGTCGTTTTAATTGTTGTGCTGTATATTTCATAAAAGAAGCCTGAATATCTGATGGAGTAAAATTAAATGTTGGTTGCCATATTAAATGAATATGATTATTCATAATGACAAAAGCATTTAGTATTATTCTTTTATCATCTACTAAAAATTTAAGGCTGTCGATAATTATATTCTTATGTTTATCGGTTGCGAGCAAATGCTTCCATTCATAAATAGTAGCGGTGAAAAAATTTGGTGAATGGATTGGGTAGGTTTTCATTATGCTAATGTAAGAATTATCAACTTACACATATCTGCAGTTAACGAAATCTTCGAATTAGAAGGCCGCCGTCTGGTCTCCGACCAACGGCTTTGATGTTTCACTGCTTGTGGATATAATGAATGGCATTATTTAAGTTGGCCGTTGGTCGGAGACCAGACGGCGGCGTGTGCGGGGGTTGATGCTGGCTTGCGAAATTATGATGGAACACCTACGTCGGCGGAGAGATGGTAAAAACTCTGCCAATCCTGACTGCTGCATCCAATAGCATAAATATTGGCAATCGCCACCGCCAACTAATAGTGCATCCGCTTTCTCAAGCCTTGCCATCCAAAATTCTTTTTTTAGGGTAGGCAATGCTGTGAGTTCTAATAGACCCACCGATTTCCAACCCAATTCACAAAAAGGATCTAATGTTCCACAGATCACTTTTCTTACTATGTATTCACCATTATTTATAGCGTGTAAAGCAGTAGGAATAAAAAGTGCAGTAGACTCTTCAATTGGTTTACCCAAAAGGTCAACCAATGCATTTCGAATGCTTGTGTTGCTAATGCCCGCCGAAGTGAGAAGAAGTTTCATGAATGTAATAATAATTATTATTTATGAATTTATCGCCAGTTAGGAAACTGGCTGCATCGTAGACACAAGTCATCCTTCGAAAGACTTGCGCCAGTGAGAGCAAGGAGTGAAGAAATTCAGCTTTTAATTTTCATTCCTAATAAGCAGCCTATTTGTTGAAAGTTATTTAATTTAAGTTCGCTTTTATAATCAGCTTTGATTTCCCTTTTTAAATCTGAATAATTGCGATAGTAAAAGCTGGAAATTCTATTTTTAATTACATTATCTTTTATCAGCCAAATAGCTTCATAGACCCCACCTCTAGAATCTTCTTGCACAGTTTGATAATAGTCGTACTCACTCCAGTTTTCTGTTTGACGCAGAAATGGCAATAAAGGATTAATAAAAGTTATTGTTTCATTTTCTATCACTATGTATTTGCATTGAGTTATAAGGAATGCCAGCGCTCCAATTTCTAAAACAATAAGAATAGCCATGCCTACATTCGTACAGCTATTAAGTTTATTTTCTATTAACACCTGCCATATTAATAATGCAGAAAGAAAATTTAATAGCAATGCAACGCCAAAGCCACCTAGTATTTTATATTTAGAAGATATTTTCATGGGATTATTTTATTTTTTTTATTAGTACTTACACCTGCTCTTCGAAACTACATATCGCCTGCTGTAGACGTTTGAGGAAGCAAGTTATTTTAAATGGGCTTCAATAGGATTTACATCTGCTAATTTATTTATTATACCCGCTTCATTATATGGAGATGCTTTTTTGATTTGAATACATTTAATATCTTTTTTCCATTGAATTTCAAGGCTGATAAAAATTCCAATCAGTACAGATTTAGCTAAATTCTGGTCTTTAGAAGTTTCAGCTAAAGAATCTCTCAATTCATCAGAGTTATTTAAATTTACTACAGTTAGGTAAAGATTATATTTATCTACAACTTTATCTAAGTTATATTTTTGAACTTCTTCCACTGTGATTTCTCTATACTTAAATTTTGGTAAATCTGCTTTCTTAATTATAAATAAAGATTCACCAATCAACCTATAATTTCTAAAATTAAAATTCACTGTTGCAATTCCAGTTAATGATTGTGTATTATCATTACTTATTAAAGCGTTTATATCAACACCAAAAGAGACTATGACATATTCGTGTTTATTTATTTTAAGCCTATTGATTCCAGCTATAATATTTTCTGAATTCAATAAATAACTTTGAGATGAAGAATATACAAACGTTTCAGAAATTTCGTTTCTATATTTTCCGGAAAAACTTTCCGCTAAAAAGGAATCAAAATTTAAATGTGCAACATCCTGATTATCAGCGAATCCACTTTTATCAATTATATAAGATTCACCATTTATGTACCATTTATTTAAATCTCCTGTTAGATCATTAGAATTATTTATTGATTCATAGCTATCAAATATTGGCTCTAATATAGACACAGAAGTATCTTTAAATTTTTTAACTTTAACATCTGAAACAGGCTGTGAAATTTCTGCACCTTCAAATGATGCTATTAAAAGCTGTCTTGTTGTTTCGATTAATTCTAAAGGTTTAGGGTATGCGTTTGCCTCACACCATTCATCTGTAACAAAATCTAGTCCTGTAGCAATCAATAATTCTTTATTCTTAATAACATCTTCTACCAATTTTTTAAAATAATCCAAATTATCAATCCATGTTCTTTTTTCTCCTTGAGTATCAGGAATTGTAGGAGGGCTTAAAGGAGTCATCGTAATTAAATAAGGAATAATTGAATACTGGCGTATATACAAAACAGCTATATATTCACATATCCATTTCTTAATAATCATATCAGATTGTAAACCTCCTATCTCAGGAAAATAATAGCGACTTGAAATCGAAGGGAATCTCATTTCGTATGGATCTCTGAAATAAAAGTACAATCGGAAAATATCATCCATAGTATCAGGCAAAAGTTCATACTTTGGAGGAATACTCTGAGTGAAATTAAAAGCACGATTAATACAATTATAATGACGTTTATATAGCAACAGAGCTCCCAAAACATAATGAAGCTCAAGAAATCTTTTTCTTTCTAATATTCTTTGATTAATATCAGCTTGATTAATAATAGCATAAGTTTCTTCTGAAAGTTTTGGATCAATATGTTGTAGAGAATAACTAATATACTGATGCGCTTGTTCCCAATGATAAATTATATAGTCATCCTTATCATATTTTAAAGCAAGTTGCAAATTATTCCAAATCCAAAAATAAGTATTCTCTGATATTTTATAATTACCGAATTCTCCAAGTAACCAAATACTACCGGCAGTTCTATGCTCCAAGAATATTAATCTGCGGTTTTTCTGTATCGCTAATTCCTCAATTGTTTTTGCAACAACTTCATAATATGTTGAAGGGTATGTTACATCATAATTTGTATTTGTTTCACGGAATTTTTTAAAAATGCTATACATATAGGTGGCTATTGTCTTTGATATCTTCTCATTTTGGTTTTTTATAGAATAATAAAGTATATCTGATATAGCTCTAAAAAATTCATAATCATTTTTTTGTTCGTCTTTATTATGTTTATTAATTAAATATGGCAAAAAACGAGTAGGTGTATAATATATTAGAATCTTTTGAACAAAAAGAAAAAATGATGCTATTAAAAAAATCGTTGAAAGTATAAGTAAATATTCAGCTGAATTTGCTATAAGATAATCTAACCATTTAATTCCAAAACTCAATGGTGCAAGTTGAAACACACATATCAAAATGAGTACTAAAGAAGAAATGAGTAAAAAAATGAATGATTTTTTTTCAGCTTCTTTATTAAAAAGATCCATAATAACTTGAGAAGAGTACTTCTCATCAAGCCTTGAAACAACTCCAAATAATATAGGATATGCAATGCCTAAAATGGCAACAATAAAAGCAACGCAAATAGAAATACTAGTCATTATATTATTATAATTTGCAAAGGGTGAATAAATTTGTAACTAAAAATACAAAAACACTTCAATAAAAGCCCAACAAAGGTATACAGTACAAGAGTGCGACGCAACGATGCTGATCAAAGTTCAACTGCTGATAACAAAAAAATTACCAGTTCATAAACACCATACCAAACCCACACACAAAAAGTGTTAACCCTCCTAGCGCATGCACATAACGCTCTATTTTTTCTGATGGTCTGACGGGCTCCGTCTGACCATACCGTGAACTCATTGCCTATGCCGTTGTATGTCAGACGGGGCCCGTCAGACATACAATTACCAATTCATAAACACCATACCAACCCCACAAACAAAAAGCGTTAACCCTCCTAACGCATGCACATAACGCTCTATTTTTTCTGTTTTTACAAATGCTATTCCTAAGTAACCGAGTGTTACCATTACCAGCATGGTGAGTAAGGTGGCTGCTGTGTACACGATGATCAATAACCATAAACCCCATAAGGAATGAGCGATGGCGGGTGAACACATTAAACCTACCATTGGTTCGCATGGCCCCGTGAGAAAGATGATGAACATTACCCAGGGTGTAACTTTATGCCTGTCTTGCATGGCTACTGCCTGGCCATGCTGGTGTTCGTACACGTACATTTCTCCATCGGCATACATATCAAAATGTTTGTGCGGTTTATTTTTATAAGCGCGCCACAATCCCCAGCAACCATAACAAATACCAAAGAGCAACATGAACCATCCGGCAACACCACCGCGTACAACCTGCAACCAACCTACTTTTGAGAGCGACCAGCCAATGGCTGCTGCGGCCAATCCTAATAATACGGAGCCCCAAACATGTCCGCAGGCGCAGAGTGCCGTCCACAATAAAGTTCTTCTGTACGTCCACCCCCTTGATTTTGATAAGGCAATAAAAGGCAGGTAATGATCCGGGCCGGAGCCTGTATGCACACAGGCAATGGTTACTGCACCGATAATTAAAAATAACATATCAGATTGCATGCGCTTCGGTTTTATGTGTGGTGACTTGCGGTAAAATAGCAGCGATGCTTTTTAAACAATTGTGCAGCTGCTCTCCTTTTTGTCCGAGTATGCGGATGATCAATCCATTTATTGGTGCGGCTGTTATGCCGAAGATGATATCGTTTTGTTGTGTTAATTGTTCAATGATGGTTTGTAACAATGTTTCGCAATCAGCGGTTTGGTGTAAATAAATTAAACTGGCCTGGTGCGTAAAACCTTCTAACTGCCCGATGGCATTGATGTTTATTGTTGCAGGCTGCATCAATAAATTTTCTTTGATGATGAGTTTGTTGTTGAGATAAACCTGCGTAAGGTTGTGGTATTTGGAAAACAGAAATGCTTCGCCACTTAATTTTCTGCCACAGGTTAATATCTCTCCAAAAATAAGACTGCAATTATCAGACAAGAATATTTTATTCGTTGCCGAAAAATTAGCGGCTTCATGCGGCACAGATGGATGCGGTAAAAATAAAAAAGCCGAATCTTCTGCCTGGTGCACTTCTAAATTTTGTGTAGCGCCAACTTTCATGTTGAACAAACGCTGATAAGATTGTGTTTGCAATTCCAACGCACAACCCTGCGCCAACAAAATTTTTTGTTGGTAAGCATCTCCATCCAATATTCCCGGTGATGAGCTCATGAGCATCAGGCGTAAGGTTTTATCTTTTTTATCTTCTGTTATATTCGCCACTTTAAATGGCGTTGTACAATACGATGTTTTTAAAAAAGTAATATTGCCGCGCAAAGCAGTTTCGATATGTAGCGTTGCGATCATCGGCTAAGTGTTGGTTCTGCTGCGTTCTCTTCTACGAGTGCATATTTTTTTATCCAGCCTATTACATCGTCTAATCCCTGCAAGCTCATGAGATTTGTAAATATGAACGGACTGCCGTTGCGCATTTTTCTTGCATCTCTGTCCATGATATTCAGGTCTGCATTTACATAAGGAGCGAGATCTATTTTATTAATGATCAACAGATCGCTTCTTGTAATACCGGGGCCGCCCTTTCGTGGTATCTTATCGCCTTCGGCTACATCAATTACAAAGATGGTTACATCGGCCAAATCAGGACTAAAAGTAGCTGATAAATTATCGCCGCCGCTTTCAATAAAAATTATTTGCATATCGGGAAAGCGTGTGGCCATTTCTTCTACTGCTTCTAAATTCATACTAGCGTCTTCGCGTATGGCAGTATGCGGACAACCTCCTGTCTCTACACCAATGATGCGCTCTTTTGGTAACAGGCTATTCATGGTTAAGTACTCTGCATCTTCTTTTGTGTAGATATCGTTTGTTATTACGGCGATGCTGTACTCTTTAGCTAATCTTCTGCTTAATCTTTCGATCAGGGCAGTTTTGCCGGAGCCTACCGGGCCGGCTACTCCTATTTTTATGTAGGTTCTTTCTGTGTTCATTTAATATTGAATATTATTTTATTGATAAAGTATTTTTCTCTTTTGTCATTCTGAGTGCAGCGAAGAATCTTATCGTTCAACAATTATTCTGCTGGTTGAGAATCAGATGCTTCGTTCCTCAGCATGACAAAGGCAGATTTTTTTAACCGCAAAGAGCGCTAAGTGAGCCGCAAAGATTCGCAAAGGTTTTTCTTTGCGAATCTTTGCGTTTTTTTCTTTGCGCACTTTGCGGTTATATTTTCTACGACATATATAATCTCGAATACAATTGCTCATGCTGCATGCAACGAATATCAAACCCTGTACAACACAATCCAATCAACTCTTTATTTGGCTCAATACTATTCACAACTAGCTGCTCAATCAATGGCTGTAAAGAAAATAGTATTTCTTGCCCATCTTGTTGACCTAGTGGAATTAATTTTACACTATTCGTTACAAAGCCTGCCGCAGCATTATAAAAAAATCCTGCCAGTGCTTCTTGCTTAGAAATATTCAATGCCTGCGCATACAAACCAAACACAATACAATAATGCCCCATAGCATTTTGTTCTTTTACTGCTGCGCGATATTGATCGGCGATATTACTTTTACAAACCGGTTGAAATATTTTCATTAAACGCATGCCGAGCTTTTGACTTGCCTGTCGCATTTCGCGTGGAAGTTTTACTGCGGTGCATTCATCGTCTAATGCAATGACTTGTTCAAGATCATTATTAAGCGCTGCATCGTATGCTAATGAAACAAATGCGGCATCAGTGTATTGTAAATTTTGTGTGAGCATTTCTGTCACAAAGCTCTTTGCTGTTGTGGCATCTTTTACAATGCCTTGTTGTACATAAGTTTCTAAACCTGCAGAATGCGCATAACCGCCAATCGGTAGCGTTGGATCTGAGAGCTGCAATAAACTTAACAGGGCAACCCCCTGCCCCCCTGAAGGGGGAATTTGGGAGTTTTTATTGCTCATTAGTTGTGAGTTTCATGATCTTTGAAAATAATGTATCGCTGCTGTTGCCGTGTGGTGCAACGGTTGTCTTTAGCGGACTGATCAGTTTACGTTTTCCTTTTTGTACATCGTAACCGCCGGCACTTAATAGTTTATATAGCGGTTCATCATACGCTACCAATACTTCCTGATCCTGAAAAAATAAGGGCAAATGTTTATTGCCAATTTCATAACAGATGGAAGCCATCGTAAACATTGTTTTTGGTAAGATGATGATGGTGTCGCATTCGATAATTTCTACTGCTATTATTGTGGTATCATCTTCAAATAAAATATCGCCTTGCGTTAGTTGCTGATTTTCTTTCAGGAATTTCATTACAACCTCTTTGCCTGAATTTGTTTTTTTATGTAAGATGCGTTTGTTCGTTTCGTACCATTCCAATGGCAGCCAGTCAATTTTTTTGGTTGTCTGTAATTGTTTTAGGTTGCCTAATTTTTGTTGTACGATCATAAATTGTTTTTATCAATGCGATAAAATGAAAATAATTTCAGTTGCCTTTGCTCCATCGGAGCAACACCTTTGTAGAAAAAATCCGCCCGATTGTTTCTCTACTCCATAGGAGTAGCACATCAAGTGGAACTCCTACGGAGTTCATGTCAGCTCATCGTCTCTTTTTCTACAAAGATGAAACTCCTACGGAGTTTATTTTACGATAATGCATCCTTCCTATTAATTCTTTTACTAAAATAAAAAATAACGTTGTGCCAATGGTAATTCTTTCATTGGTTCACAGGTGATAATCACGCCATCAACCTTTACCTCATAATTTTCCGGGTTCACATCTATTTGTGGTGTGGCATCATTGTGTATCAGGTCTTTCTTGGAAATGTTTCTGCAATTTTTTACAGGTAATACCATTTTCTGCAGCTCATATTTTTGTACTACATTTTTTTCTAATGATAATTTAGAAACAAAAGTGGCGCATGTTTTATGCAATGCTTTTCCGTAAGCGCCAAACATGTGGCGATACATCACAGGCTGTGGTGTTGGTATCGACGCATTGGGATCACCCATTCTGCTGGCGATGATCATGCCGCCTTTGATAATTATTTCGGGCTTGGCGCCGAACATGGATGGCTTCCATAAAACAAGGTCTGCCATTTTACCGGGTTCAATTGAACCAACGTATTCGGAGATACCATGTGTTATCGCCGGGTTGATCGTATATTTTGCAATGAATCTTTTTACGCGAAAATTATCGTTGCCCGTTCCTTCGTCTTGTTGCAATTGTCCGCGTTGTACTTTCATTTTGTGAGCGGTCTGCCAGGTGCGTGTGATCACTTCACCAATTCTTCCCATGGCTTGTGAATCGGAACTCATCATGCTGAACACACCCATGTCATGTAAAATATCTTCTGCTGCAATTGTCTCGGGGCGAATCCTGCTATCGGCAAAAGCCACATCTTCAGGAACTGATTTATCTAAATGATGACAAACCATCAGCATATCTAAATGTTCATCGATCGTATTAACTGTGTAAGGACGAGTTGGATTAGTGGATGATGGTAATACGTTTGGGTACATCGCTGCTTTGATGATGTCGGGTGCGTGTCCGCCGCCCGCGCCTTCTGTATGAAAAGTATGTATCACTCTCCCATTGATGGCATTGATAGTATCTTCTAAAAATCCACCTTCATTTAAAGTATCTGTGTGTATCGCAATTTGTATATCATGTTTATCCGCCATCTTTAAAGACGCATCAATTACCGAAGCTGTGCTTCCCCAATCTTCATGAATTTTTAATCCTAATGCACCGGCTTCAATTTGTTCTTCCAATGCAGCTAAGCTTGAAGAATTTCCTTTACCAAAAAAACCAAGGTTCATTGGAAAAGCTTCTGCAGACTCTAACATCTTTTGAATATTCCAGGCGCCGGGTGTAACAGTTGTAGCATTGGTTCCATCAGCAGGACCAGTACCACCACCGATCATTGTGGTAACACCACTGAATAAGGCATGATCAATTTGTTGCGGACAAATAAAATGTATATGCGTATCAATGCCTCCGGCAGTAGCGATCAGGCCAGCACCACCATGCACTTCTGTTGAGGCGCCAATGATCATGTTTGGCGAAATACCATCCATCGTATCAGGATTACCTGCTTTACCTATTGCAACGATCTTTCCGTCTTTGATACCAATATCAGCTTTTACAATTCCCCAATGATCGATGATCATTACACTTGTGATCACAAGATCAAGCACACCTTCACTGCGTGTAGCCGTTGCCGATTGCGCCATACCATCACGGATCGTTTTGCCGCCGCCGAATTTTGCTTCATCGCCATAAATGGTATAATCTTTTTCTATCTCGATCAATAATTCCGTATCGCCCAAACGCACTTTATCGCCCGTTGTAGGACCGTACATGTTCGCGTACTTTATTCTGTTTATTTTTAAGCTCATATTTTTTTATTTTGAATTTTGTATGTTGAATGTTGAATGAATACAGCACAATTCAACATTTAAAATTCAACATTTAACATAACTATGATTTCTTAATTTTAAAATGAAGTGCATGTAGTTTTTTAACCGCTTGTATTTTGTGAGCTTGTGTGATCGCGCCATCTACTAAATTATTAAAGCCGTATACTTTTTTATCTCCACCTAATGAAACCAGCTCCACTTCTTTTTCTTCACCCGGCTCAAAACGCACAGCGGTTCCTGCAGCGATATTCAAACGCATACCAAATGCCAATTCACGATCAAGCTCCATTTGTTTATTCACTTCAAAAAAATGAAAATGCGAACCAACCTGTACAGGACGATCTCCTGTGTTTACAACAGTAAGCTTTACAGTTGGGCGGCCAACATTGCATTCGATATCGCCTTTGGCTAAAATGTATTCTCCGGGGATCATGTTTTATAATTTATCGGTTATGATAATTGCATATGTAAGATTTAATAAGTAATATTTACTTCACTCAAAATATTCAATATAAAATATTACTTATTAAATACTTTAACGAATGGGATCATGCACCGTAACCAACTTCGTTCCATCAGGAAAGGTTGCTTCGATCTGTATATCGTGAATCATTTCTGCAATGCCTTCCAT
>DATHHR010000179.1:0-2298 GCA_035317105.1 Ferruginibacter sp.
CGCCGGTGCAATGAACGAATGCAAAGTTCAAATTGTAAATATTCATAGCGAACATATTACCGCTGAAAATGTGGCTGAAAAATTTGCCGGGTTAGATGGCTTATTAGTTGCGCCAGGCTTTGGTATGAGAGGTGTGGAAGGAAAAATCACTGCGGTTAAATTTGCAAGAGAAAATAAATTACCCTTCTTTGGTATTTGCTTGGGTATGCAAATGGCTGTAATTGAATATGCAAGAAATGTAATGGGATTAAAAGATGCGCATTCTACAGAAATGGATGCGGATACAAAAAATCCTGTGATCGATCTGATGGAAGAACAGAAAAAAGTAACAGTAAAAGGCGGCACTATGCGTTTAGGCGCTTATCCGTGTACTTTAAAAGAAGGTACTTTGGCTTATAAGATCTACGGGCACTCTCCTATCAGCGAAAGACACCGTCATCGTTGGGAGTTCAATAATAAATATTTAGAGCAGTTTGAAAATGCCGGCATGATCGCCAGCGGGAAAAACCCAGCAACCGGGTTGGTTGAAGTGGTAGAATTACCTAACCATCCATTCTTTATCGGTGTGCAATATCATCCTGAATTAAAAAGCACGGTAGAGAACCCTCAACCGATCTTTGTAAATTTCATTAAAGCGGCAAAAGAATTTGCTGAGCAAAGAAATGCAGTAAAAACAGGTGTCTTACACAACGAAACGATATAATTATTGCTGATGTCTGATTTATGATATATGATGTTTTTACATCGTACATTTGAGATCAGACATCGAAAATCAGAAATCTTTATTAACACTCCTTTAGACCGGGTTTCTATTAGATAACTCATCTATTCTACTATCTTTGCCACTGAATAAAAGGCGAATTTCATCAAACAAATAACAATGAAGATAATATTGTACAGTCTATTTTTTCTTACGATCGCGATAGGCTCAGTTTCAGCACAAGGCAAAAATGACCCCGATGCTAAAAAATTATTGGATGCCGTTACTACTAAATTTAAAACGTACAAATCTGTACAGGCAAAATTTACATTGAAGATAGAAAGTGCTGCGGGGAAAATACTGGGTTCGAAATCCGGCACATTGTATATGAAAGGCATTAAATACAGGATCAGTATCACCGGACAGGAAATATATTCTGATGGTACCACTACTTCTACTTATGATGCTTCATCAAAAGAGTTAACTGTTACAAAAGTAGATCCAACAGCTAATACGCTCACACCGCAAAAAATATTTGCAGATGATTCTTATGATAAAGAATTTCTGTATAAATTAAATGATGACAAAGTAGTTGCCGGAAAGACCTTACAAGAAGTTGAATTAACTCCTCTGGATAAGACGAAGACATTCTTTAAAGTAGTAATTGACGTGGACAAAGCCACCAAAACTATTGTAAGCACTAAAATATTTGAAAAAACGGGTGAAAGATATACCTACTCAGTTAGTAATATGAATACAACAACGCCGATAGCGGATGATGTTTTTGTATTTGATGAGAAAAAATATCCGGGAACGGATGTAGTTGATTTGAGGTAAGTAACCCCCTGCCCCCCTGAAGGGGAGATTGAAAAGTAAAAATAGTTTTAAAGATATTTTCAAATGGTAGAGCGAGCTCTACCATTTTATTTTACAAGCACATACTTCTTAAATAGAATAAAGATCGAAATTCAGCGAATTTTTAAATCTCCCCTTCAGGGGGGCAGGGGGTTGTATTCCAACGATACGTATCGATCGTAAATCCTGCAAGGTCAAGCACCCTATCAACCACTGTTGCAGCTAATTCTTCAAAAGTTGTTGGCTTGCTATAAAAAGAAGGCGTTGCCGGACAAATGATCCCTCCTGCCAGTGTTACCGTTTCCATATTTTTTATATGGATAAGATTATAAGGTGTTTCTCTAACCACGCAGATCAGTTTTCTTCTTTCTTTCAAAACAACATCTGCTGCCCTTGTGATGAGGTCATTGCTAATCCCTCCTGCTATCCTGCCTAAAGTTCCTACACTGCAGGGGATAATTATCATGATATCGTATTGGCCCGAGCCTGATGCAAATGGTGCATTGAAATCCTGTTGGGTAAAGAATTTTGCCGGGTAATTTTCGTACCCTTTATTATCTAGTTCTGTTTGCCATACCAGCTTGGCATTTTCTGTTAAAACAACGGAAAGCTCGCTCCACTGACTCTTTATAGCCAGTAGTTTATCTAATAATACCTTGGGGTAAATGGCCCCGCTTGCGCCGGTTATTGCTACTACAATTTTATGCATTAATTTGCGCTTAAATTAAGTGTCTAAGCTACTA
>DATHHR010000180.1:0-2222 GCA_035317105.1 Ferruginibacter sp.
TGTTCAATACCGAACATTTTTGCAGCTGCAAAACCGGTGCCGAATTCTATACCACGTACTGCAGGTATAGCAAACACAGCATGACTAAGCAAAGATTCAGCAGAATCAAAAAATGGCTCGCCTAATCCGATCGGCAATCCGTTCACTCTACATTCTACAATGCCGCCAATACTATCTTTATGATCGATCGCATTTTGTAATCCTTTCTCAAGGTCTTTTTCATTTCCTATTTCAAGAATAGTAGATGCTACTTTGATCCCCGATCCTAATACTTTTTTTGCAATTACACCTGCCGCAACTAAACACACGGTTAATCTTCCGCTAAAATGTCCGCCGCCCCTGTAATCTTCAAAGCCTCCGAATTTTTTAGTGGCAACAAAATCTGCATGTCCCGGTCTTGGTACCGCTCTTTGTTTTTCGTAATCGCCACTACGTGTGTTAGCGTTATCAAATAAAATAGTAATGGGAAAGCCGGTTGTTTTACCATTAAAAACACCGTTCATTATTTTTGGCAGATCTGCCTCTTTACGAGGTGTTGTTCCTTTAGCTCCCGCTTTTCTTCTTTCAATATCAGTTGTAAAATCGTCTACGCTTAAGGATAAGCCGGCAGGACAACCGTCAATAGTAAGGCCCACGCATTCGCCGTGCGATTCGCCAAAAATGCTTACTCTAAATATTCTGCCAAAACTATTCACTGGTATTAGTTTAGATGTTTATTAGTTTAGTTGCTTAGCAGGTACCGATACAGCTGCCTGCAATAATTTTAAATGCTCATAAAAATCAGGATATGATTTATTGATCGCTTCTGCTTCTTCAATTATTGTATTGCCTGTTGCTTTTAAGCCTGCTACTGCACAAGCCATCGCAATGCGATGATCGTGGTGAGAATGAACGGTTGCACCGGTAACGCCATGGCCGCCTTTAATTAGCATCAGGTCATCCTGTAAGGTAATATTCACATCCATCTTGCCAAACTCTTCCTGCAAGGTTAAACCGCGGTTGCTTTCTTTGTGTTCCAATCTTCTTACGCCTTCGATCACTGTTGTTCCTTCGCAATAAGCTGCTAAGGCAACTAATGGAGGAAACAGATCAGGACATTCAGTAGCATCAAAATGAAATGCCTGTAATTTACCCGGACCAACAACAATTTGTTTTTCTTCGATGGATAATTTTGCTTTTGACATATTCAATGCCTGCAAAATAGCTTTATCAGCCTGGGTTGAAAATACATCTAATCCCTTGATCGTTATTTCACCCGCAACGGCACCCATTACTAATAAAAATGCAGCGCCGCTCCAATCACCTTCAACTGTATAATGGATTGGTTTAGGGTTTAGTGGTTTAGGGTTTATTAGAAATGATTCGTAATTATTATTGACAACATCATACCCAAAATGTTTCATCACCTGTAAGGTAAGATCGATATATGGTTTGCTTTTTAAATTGTTCACTGTGATCGTAACAGGTGCTGTTGCTGATTTGCCATAAGCAAATAACAACCCTGTTAAAAATTGTGAGCTCAGCGAACCATCGATCGTTATATTTTTTGGTTGTAAAGGGCCTTGTATTTTTATCGGAAGCTTGCCGCCGTTCGATTGAATTTTTATACCCAGCTGAGGGAATATCTCATCAAAGAAATTCATCGGACGTGTTAATAAGCTTCCTGTTCCGTTAATGGTAATTTCGTTTTTATTCAATGCTGCAATTGGTGCAAACATTCTAATCCCCAAACCAGCCTCACCACAATTTATTTCTTTGTCTACCGCGTTTACACCATTTTTAATTCTCAATTCTTCATTCTTAATTTCAACAGAAGCTCCTAACTTTTGAATAACATCTATTGCTGCCAGATCATCATTACTTTTGCCCGGGTTTGAAATGATCGTTTCTGCGTCAGCTAATAAAGCCGCTGCGCAAGCACGTTGCATAGAACTCTTAGACGTAGGCGCCTGAATAGTTCCTGAAATATTTGAAGGATGTACTGTTACGATCATTTATAAACTCTGGTTAATTATAGTTTCTAATTCGTTCAACGGAATTGGTTTTACAACCGCCTCTCCTATTTTATTTAATAAGATGAAATTCATGCTATTGCTCACTCTTTTCTTATCCATCTTCAACACTTCCCAAATTTTTGCTTTATCAAAATGCAATTGAATAGGAAGATGGTACTGATGCAATAATTTTTCGATACGGTGTTTTTCTTCGCGGGAAAAATGATT
>DATHHR010000181.1:0-2699 GCA_035317105.1 Ferruginibacter sp.
ATTGTTTTTTGGGTTTTGTATTTTGAATTATACTCTTCTTTTCTTTGGAGGACGACAACCGTTATGTGGTAAAGGTGTAACGTCTTTGATCATTGCGATCTCGATACCAGATTGTGATAAAGCGCGGATAGCACCTTCACGTCCAGAACCCGGACCTTTTACAAATACATCCACTCTTTTTAAACCTGCATCGATCGCTGTTTTAGCTGCATCAGATGCTGCCATTTGAGCTGCATAAGGTGTATTCTTTTTAGAACCCTTAAAACCCATTTTACCAGCAGATGACCAAGATATAACTTGCCCTTGCTTGTTAGTTAAACTGATGATGATGTTGTTGAAACTTGCAACAACATGAGCGTCTCCGTAGGTATCTACTTTTACTACTCTCTTTTTTGAAGCCTGCTTAGCGCTGTTTTGTGCTTTTGCCATGATTTGATTAATAGGTAATCTTTAAAAAATATTTCCGGTGTTACCCGGACCGAACCAACCCTCCTGCTGACTTATAAAGCTATCCGGCGTTTGTTCGAAATTGTTAAGTCGTATATTAAAACAATTAGCCAACACGCATCGCTGCGATTGGCTAACCAGTTAATTATTTCTTAGCTACTTTCTTTTTACCAGCAACTGTCTTACGTTTACCCTTACGAGTACGGCTATTAGTACGAGTACGCTGACCACGAAGCGGCAAACCTTTACGATGACGCAGACCACGGTAACAAGCGATATCTAACAAACGTTTGATATTCATTTGTACTTCACTACGTAAAGCACCTTCAGTTTTAAACTCATTGTTAATTACGTTACGAATGGCAGTTTGTTCATCATCATTCCACTCATTTACTTTTTTATCAAAGCTAATGTTAGCTTTAGTTAAAATGTACTGAGCAGTTGAACGACCAATACCAAATATGTAGGTAAGTCCAATTTCGCCTCTTTTGTTTTTTGGTAAATCTATACCGGCAATACGAGCCATGCTTATGTTAATTTAAATTATAAACTACTGATTATCCCTGGCGTTGTTTAAAACGGGGATTCTTTTTGTTGATCACATACAATATACCCTTTCTTCTCACGATCTTGCAATCCACACTTCTTTTCTTGATTGAAGCTTTAACCTTCATGACTGTTAATTTTTGTTGTTTTTATAAACAATAGCAATGTGCTATTTATACCTGAAAATAATTCTACCCCTTGTTAAATCATATGGACTCATCTCTACTCCCACTTTATCACCCGGCAAAATCCTGATGTAATGCATCCTCATTTTCCCAGAGATGGTAGCCAATATTTCATGGCCATTTTCCAATTTTACTTTGAACATAGCATTGCTGAGTGCTTCTAAAATCGTTCCATCTTGTTTGATCAGTGCCTGTTTAGCCATAAATTTCGGAGCGCAAAGATAGCGGATTATATTTAATAAATACAAATAAACAAGATATTTACAGCAGAAATCTGCCGGAAATTATCAAAATGGCGGTTTTGTAGGGGTATTTATGGGGAAATATTTTAATATTATGCTATAAATGGATAATTGATAACTGGTTAATGGATAATTTTTCTGAATTAATCAGCATTCTAATTATCAATTATCCATTTAATATTACTTTTTCTTCGGAGCCGCCTTCTTTTTTGGTGCCGCAGCTTTTTTAGGTGCAGCTTTCTTAGTAGCCGATTTTTTAGCAGCCGCCTTCTTGGTAAATGCTTTTGGATCCTGCAGCACGATCATTTTCTTGATCTCTTCTACATCGATCACCGCTAATTCTTCAGCAGTATATTTTCCTTTTGGACCCGAAATGATCTTGAACATTTTTTTATTATACTTGATGAACGGGCCCCAGCGGCCATTTTCAATTGATATTTTATCCGCAGGGAATTCCTGTATATAACGTTTAGATTCTTTTTCGATCTTCTTTTCGATCAGCTCATCGCAATCCTTTTGCGTTAATGAATCGAAATTGTAGGCACGCGGAATATTGATGAACATATCGTTCCATTTAATGAACGGGCCGAATCTTCCTTTGCCTTTTGTAATTGGTTTTTCATTGTAAAAACCAATAGGCGCATCTTCAATTTGTTTAGCAGTAATGATATCGATCGCTTCTGGCAGATCAACTTCCGATGCTTCTCTTCCTTTTGGAATCGAGATGAATTGCTCGCCCCATTTAACGTACGGACCGAACCTTCCAATATTTACTACAACTTCCAATCCCTCATATTCACCCAATGTTAATGGCATCTTGAATAATTCAAGTGCTTCTTCCATTGTTATCGTTTCAATACTTTGTGTTGCCTTTAATTTGGCGTAGCGAGGTTTTTCTTCATCGTGCTGTGCACCGATCTGTACCATCGGACCAAAGCGGCCCATCCTTGCCATAATTTGTTTGCCTGTTGTAGGATCGCTGCCTAATATATGCTCGCCTACTGCTCTTTCTGCTGTTTCTAATGTATGCTCAACGCCTGTGTGGAATGGTGTATAGAAATCACTTACCATTTTATTCCAAACCATTTTACCACCAGCGATCTCATCAAATTCTTTTTCGATATTAGCCGTAAAGAATAATCCATCACTTTGGTAAAATGCTGACTTAAAAAATCCGTCACCACTAATCCAAGATCAGAAGGAAATAATTTTGATTTTTCTGCACCGGTATTTTCCTGTTCGGTTATTTTCTGGATCGTGTCATCTTTTAATTTCAGGA
>DATHHR010000182.1:0-3852 GCA_035317105.1 Ferruginibacter sp.
TCATCCTGATGTTGTACCAAATGCATCGTACAATGTAGTTCCATTACCTACTGAAGCGCCTTCATTCGGCCCTTTATCGATCGTAAATGACCCCTGGCTAAATGCCGGGGCAAGTAATCCGGTTACAGTTTTCGGTTGGCAATTTGATGGTACTACAGTATATAATTATACAAGGGGCAATAATGTTTTTGCCTATGATGATACTGCAGCACAAGACCACCCGGGCCACAGCGATACCTCATCTACCGCTGCACCAAATCTTTCTTTTATTAAAACACCCGATTTTACTAAATCGCCTCAGCTTACTAATAACATGCGTGCTGCCGTTACGAATTTATTTTATGTAACAAATATGATGCACGACATCAGCTATCAATATGGATTTGATGAACCTTCAGGAAATTTTCAGATAAACAATGATGGCAGAGGAGGTGTAGGAAATGATCCGTTGAAAGCAGAAGCGCAGGATGGAAGCGGTATTGATAATGCCAATATGAATACATTACCAGATGGCCAGTCGCCACGAATGCAAATGTATTTGTGGGATCCTCCTGCTACAGATTCTTTAACGGTGAACACGCCTGCAGCGATCGCCGGTAAATATGCAGCTGTAGAGGGAGCTTTTAGTACCAATAATATTTTGACTGCGCCACTAACGGGAACAGCGGTTTATTTTAATGATATGTCTGCCGCTACGCATTTAGGTTGTGTGTCCCCTTCCAATGTTTTGACAGGTAAAATAGCATTGATCGACAGAGGTACCTGTAATTTTACGCAAAAAGTAAAGGATGCGCAGACAGCAGGGGCCATTGCCGTAGTTATGATTGATAATATTACAGAAACCCCCATTGTAATGGGAGGTACAGATAATACCATCACCATTCCTGCTTTTATGGTATCGGAATCTGATGGCACAACGCTGGTTGCAGCAATTGGAAGTGGAGAATCTATAACATTAAATCCTGCACCACCAATGCTTGATGGTGATTATGATGATGGTGTTATTGCGCATGAATTTACACATGGTATCTCCAACAGGTTAACAGGTGGCCCGGCAAATACGACTTGCTTAGAAAATGCTGAACAGGGAGGCGAAGGCTGGAGTGATTATATGGCATTGATGGTTACACAAAACTGGGCAACTACTACTTTAGCTGATAGCCTGGAGCTGCGCCCACTTGGAACATATGTCTTAGGAGAAGCAACTACCGATATTGGTTTACGCACCTATCCCTATACATTAAATTTCTCTGTTGATCCGCATACTTATGCAGATATGAATGGAAGCGCGAATGGATCAGAAGTTCATTATATAGGAGAAATATGGACAAGCGCATTGTGGGATATGACCTGGAGAATTATTCAGCAGGAAGGAAGTATAGAACCTAATATTTATAATGCATCTTCAACTACAGGCGGTAATGTAATTGCGCTCAATGACGTAATTACAGGAATGAAATTGCAGCCTTGCAGCCCGGGTTTTTTAGATGCCAGAGATGCGATCTTAAAAGCAGATTCATTACTGTATAATAACCGGCATCGATGTGCAATATGGTCTGCCTTTGCAAGACGCGGTATGGGCTATAGCGCTCAGCAAGGCAGTAGCGGCAGCACGTCAGATCAGGTAGTTGCTTTTGATGTACCTACTTCTATAACACTTTCTAAAACAGCTGCAGATTCATTAAACACAAGTGATACGATCGCATATACAATAAATGCTACCTGCGGATGTTCGACTCCAACAAATTTAAAGATCGTTGATACAATACCTACGGGTACACAATATGTAAATAGTTCTGCAGGAACTTTGAGTAGCAACACGCTGATCATTAATCCCGTTAATTTTACGCAACAATCGCAAACGATAAGTTTTACTGTAAACACTGTACCTACTATAACCGGTTGCACGATCAACTACCCTATTAATGATAATAGAGATGGTGCAACCACCGGAGGATTTAGTACTGCAGGAGGCTGGGCCGTTTCTACCGTTCATGCGGCAAGTCCAACGCATTCGTGGTTTGCAGCTGAACCAACTGTTCCATCCAACATAACATTGGTTTCTTCACCTATTTTTCTTTCCAATCAATCACTGCTTAGTTTCAATCAGTATTTTAATACGGAGAATACCTATGATGGCGGCGTAATTGAGATCACCACAAACGGCGGTTCTTCCTGGCAAGACCTTGGATCAAAAATTATAAAAGGAGGCTATACTACTACAATGGATGCTTCTACTACTTTGGCCGGCCAACAAGCATTCTCCGGTTTAAGCAATGGTTTTGAGCAAACGGTGGTTGACCTGTCTTCTTTCACAGGACAAACAGTGAGTATCCGTTTTCGTTTTGCAACTGATAACGGAAATTCTGTAACAGTAGAAGGATGGTATGTGGATGATATAAAATTAGCAAATGGCTGCCTTGTAAAAAATGTGGCGTCTATTTATAATAGCAGTGCTACATTGTTATCAACGGGCAGTGCCCTTACATTTATTACACCTGCAACAATTACTACTATAATCAATGATTTTAGTGCGAGTAAAGTTGCCGGACAACCTGAAACAAAAATATCCTGGACGGTAGATGATGAAAGCAATGTTAAGGAATACGAAATAGACCAAAGTACTGATGCTACAAACTGGACTGCTATTGATACTTCTACCACTATCGGCGATACGAGTTATACAATCTTTGATACACATCCTGTAATACCAGCTACTGATTATTATAGGCTTCTGGTATATAATTCCGATAGCACTATTACCTATTCTAATATAGAGCCTGTTATTTTTGCAGATACTACTACTATTCCTGGTGGAAGTACTACGCCTGTTAAATACAGGATCATACCAAACCCGGCAAGCGACCATATCGTATTCAATGATAACGTTGATGAAACTTTATCTATCACGGTATATGATGAGACGGGTAAAAAAGTGATAGACGAAACCGTTAATTCAAATACCAATATCAATACCAGTATGCTGGCTGCAGGACTCTATTATTATAAAGTAAAAACTGCTTCGGGTTACTTGCACACAGGAAAACTGATTATTACCAGATAATCTTTAATTATTATCAATACGGTTGTAAATTTATGGTTGAAGCTATCCTTCAATCATAAATTTATTGTAGCATGAAAATTAATGCCAGCCGTCTTCAACAACATTTTGAGGCAATGAGCGAGATCGGCAAGATCGGTGAGACCGGTACTTGTCGCCCAACTATGACGCCTCTAGAAAAAAAAGGGTTTGAGCTGGCCGCTTCATGGATGAAGGACGCTGGCATGAAAACCCATATCGATAATTTCGGTAATTTAATTGGCAGGCTCGAAGGAAAAAATAAAATATTACCCGTTTTAATGATGGGTTCGCATTTAGATTCTCAGCCTTATGGCGGCAGGTTTGATGGTGTGGCAGGCGTTCTATGTGCCATTGAAGTTGTAAAAGCCTTAACTGAAAATAATATTACACCCGAAAGAAGTATTGAAGTAATTTCTTTTGCTGATGAAGAAGGCTGGCGATTTAATAAGGGCCTTTTTGGTTCAAGAGGTATTTTAGGAAAACTGGAAAAAGGCGAATTGCAAAGAACAGATAAAGATGGCATCACGCGTGAAAAAGCTTTGCGTGATTTTGGTTGTGACCCTGATAAATTTTCCGAATCTGAATATAAGCCCGGCAGTATCTTTTGTTTTTTAGAATTACATATTGAGCAAGGGCCGATATTAGACAATAGCCATAAACCCATCGGCGTGGTATCAGGCATCTCCGGGCCACTATGGCTAACGGTTAAATTAAAAGGCATGGCCGGCCATGCAGGCTCTGTGCCAATGGCGATGCGTAAAGACGCGCTG
>DATHHR010000183.1:0-9739 GCA_035317105.1 Ferruginibacter sp.
TTCTTTGTGCTTCTTCAGGATTGTTGATATGCCATTCGAACTCATCACGGAAATGCCTGATCGCCGCTGCAATTGGCCATGCTGCTGCATCACCTAGCGGACAAATAGTATTTCCTTCGATCTTACGTTGTATATCCCAAAGCAGATCGATGTCACTCATCTTGCCTTTTCCTGTTTCGATATTTTTTAGAACTCTTTCCATCCAGCCCGTTCCTTCACGGCATGGAGAACATTGTCCGCAACTTTCATGATGGTAAAAACGCGCTAATGTCATTGTATGACGAACAACACATTGGTCTTCATCCAATACAATAAATCCACCGCTACCCATCATTGAACCTGTTGCAAAACCACCATCGCTTAGGCTTTCATAGTTCATCATACGCTTTTCACCTTTGGCTGTTGTCAACAAAAGATTTTGCGGTAAGATAGGAACTGATGATCCGCCGGGGATACAAGCTTTTAATTTTTTACCATTGGGTATACCACCACAATATTCATCGCTGAAAATAAATTCTTCAACAGAGATGGTCATATCGATTTCATAGATACCAGGTTTATTAATATTTCCGCAAGCAGAAATTAATTTAGTCCCGGTACTTTTTCCAACACCGATCTTCGCATATTCTTCGCCACCAATATTCATGATAGGAACAACTGCTGCTAATGTTTCAACGTTGTTAACTACCGTTGGCCTTTCCCATGCGCCTTTGATTGCCGGGAACGGTGGTTTAATTCTTGGATTACCTCTTTTACCTTCAAGGCTTTCGATCAATGCTGTTTCTTCGCCACAGATATATGCACCCGCACCACGATGAACATACATTTCACAATCAAACCCAGAACCTTGTATATTTTTTCCTAACCAACCATTTTGTCTGGCTTCTGCAATCGCATTTTCTAAAATTTCAGCTACCCATGCATATTCACCACGGATATAAATATAACTCGCATTACTACCTAACGCGAACGAAGAGACGATCATTCCTTCGATCAATAAATGCGGAATGAATTCCATTAAATACCTATCCTTAAAAGTTCCCGGCTCACTTTCATCTGCATTACAAACTAAGTGACGCGGAATACCTTCGGGCTTAGCGATAAAGCTCCATTTCATTCCCGTAGGAAAACCCGCACCACCACGACCGCGCAGTCCGCTTTTCTTTACTTCTTCTACAATATCTGCAGGAGCCATTTTCAGGGCTTTCTCTACACTACGGTAACCACCTTCACGACGGTATACTTCGTAGGTACGAATACCTTCAACATGTGCTTTTTCTAGTAATAATTTTCTTCCCATTTATTAAAATGTAATCTTTCTGATTTAATTAGCTTTCGCTCTGCACTCTTCAATGATCGTATCTACTTTTTCTTTGGTAAGATGTTCACGATAATTTTTACCCAGCTGCATCATTGGTGCATAGCCGCAAGCGCCTAAACATTCAACGGTCTTTAAAGTAAACATACCATCGGCAGTTGTTTCACCAACTTTGATGTTTAGTTTTTGTTTGATATAATCAATAATATTATCACTGCCATTTAACATGCAAGGGCCGGTCTGACAAACTTCAAACATGAATTTGCCAACAGGTTTTAAATTGTACATGCTGTAAAAGCTCGCTACTTCATACACTTCAATTGGTTCGATCTGTAATAAGCTTGCTACGTAATCCATTACAGGCGTATCTAACCAGCCACCAAATTCATCTTGTGCCAAATGTAGTACAGGTAACAAAGCGCTCTTTTGCCTTCCTTGCGGATAATGCGAAATGAGTTCTGCAACCTTAGCTAATTTTTCCTGCGAAAATGTAATCATAACAATTTTTATTATTTGGAGATGTGATGATTTGGAAATTTGATGATTGAAAACATTATCACATTTTCAAATTTCCAAATCATCACATCAAAAAATTAAGCATCCAATTCTCCGGCGATCAAATTCAAGCTACTCATTGTAATGATCGCATCGCTCAACATACTTCCTTTTGTCATTTCAGGATACGCCTGGTAATAAATAAAACATGGCCTGCGGAAATGCAATCGGTATGGTGTTCTGCCGCCATCACTGATCAAATAAAAACCTAATTCACCGTTAGCGCCTTCAACAGAACTGTATACTTCACCTGCAGGAATTTCCGTTTCGCCCATTATTATTTTAAAGTGATAGATCAATGCCTCCATTTTAGTGTACACATCTTTCTTCTCCGGTAAATAATAAGCAGGAACATCTGCATGGAATATATCTGCGTCCGTACCTTTAAACTCCTGTACTTTTTTGTATGCCTGGTTGATGATGCTTAAGCTCTGCCACATTTCTTCTCCACGTACTAAGAAACGATCGTAACAATCACCCGTTGTTCCTACCGGAACAGTGAAATCAAAATCCTGGTAACTGCTGTACGGAGTATGCACACGTACATCATAATCAACACCTGCTGCTCTTAAATTCGGACCTGTAAAACCATAGTTCAATGCGCGTTCAGCACTTATCGGGCCGCAGCCAATTGTACGCCCCATAAAAATACGGTTACGCAAAAACAGGTTCTCGAATTCTTTTAACTGAACAGGATATTCTTTTAAGAATTTTTCTAATTTTTCAAATGCAGTGTTGGTAAAGTTTCTTTCGAAGCCACCGATACGGCCGATATTAGTTGTTAAACGTGAACCGCAAACTTCTTCATAGATCTCGTAGATCAATTCACGGTATTGCATTAAATATAAAAATCCGGAGAAAGCGCCGCTATCCACACCCACAATAGAATTACAGATCAGGTGATCGCTAATTCTTGCCAGCTCCATTATAATAATACGTAAGTAATCAACTCTTTTTGGCGTTTGAACACCGAGTAATTTTTCGCAGGTTAAATGCCATCCCATATTATTAATCGGAGATGAACAATAATTTAACCTGTCTGTTAAAGGAGTAATTTGATATAAGGGCCTTCTTTCCGCAATCTTTTCAAATGCTCTGTGAATATATCCTACTGTTGAAGTAGCTTTCTGAATACGCTCACCATCCATTTCCAGAATATTCTGAAACACACCATGCGTAGCAGGATGCGTTGGACCAAGGTTTAGTGTAGTAGTTAGTTTTTCTAAAGAACCTTCTGGTAATACTATGTGTTCAGTTGACTGCATTGCTTATTTTTTTGTTACCAACTTTTGTTCGTTATTCATCATCGTCCCCGAAAGCTTTCGGGGCTCACAGCGTTTATACATTGCTCATCTTATCTTCCAAACATCGCATCATCTTTATCAACTCTTGTCTGCTCTTCCATCGGAAATTCTTTTCTCATCGGGAAATAATCCATCTCATCGACATTCAAAACTCTTATTAAGTTAGGATGGCCTAAAAAGTTCACACCAAAAAAATCATATGTCTCTCTTTCCATCCAGTTTGCTGATTGGTATAAAGCTGTTGCGCTAAATACATCGGGCTTTGTAATATCTGCAAAAACTTTAAAACGAATGCGGACATTATCAACCAAATTATGCAAATGATATACAACAGCTAATTCCTCTCCTTTTTTTGCAGGATAATGAACAGCTTGCAGATCTGTTAAAAATTGAAAACGTAATTCAGCATCATCAAATAAAAATTGTAACACTTTTAAATTCTGATCTTTCGGCGCGGTAAATGTCAGCATGCCATAAGGCTCAACCCAATCCGTTAGCTGATCGCCAAATTTTTCTACCAGCCTTGTTTTAATTAATTCGTTCGTAAGTGCCATATTATAAATCAAAAATCAAAAGTAAAAACCTAAAAGTTATTGAATTCCATATTCAGCCAACATGTCTTTGTACTTTTCACCTGTTCTTCTTCTCAAACTTTCGTTCCCTACCAGTTCCTGAATTTTCATAAAGCCATCCAAAATAGCTTCCGGTCTTGGCGGACAACCGGGCACATATACATCTACCGGGATGATCTGATCAATTCCCTGTAAAACAGAATAGGAATCAAATATACCACCGCTACAAGCACAGGCGCCTACTGATAAAACCCAGCGTGGCTCTGCCATTTGTAAATAAACTTGTTTTAAAACCGGACCCATTTTTTTAGAGATAGTACCCATCACCATTAAAAGGTCGCACTGGCGCGGAGAGAAGCTCATACGCTCTGCACCAAACCTTGCTATATCATAATGACTGGCTGCAGTAGCCATAAACTCAATACCGCAACAAGATGTTGCGAATGGTAGTGGCCAGATGGAATTTTTTCTTGCCAATCCAACTACTTTTTCAAGCGAGGTTGCCATAAAGCCATCACCCATGAAGCTCGCAGGAGCTTCTACCATCTTAACCTTATTATTAAATCGTACCGGACGTGACATACATATTGGTTATGTAATAATTAATATTGAATATTGTTGAAACCTACATTCACTTTATATCTATTTAATATTCAATAAAAAATATTAAATATTAAATCCCTAATCTTCCCAATCCAAAGCGCCTTTCTTAATGATATAGATAAAGCCTGCAATGAATAAACCTACGAACATAACAACTGCGGAAAAACCATGCCAGCCTAATCCGCGAAAGTTTACGGCATAAGGATAAAAGAAAATAACTTCTACATCAAACAACACAAATAAAATGGCTACCAAAAAATATTTGATCGCCATCGGCTGACGTGCATTACCTTTTATTTCAATACCACTTTCAAAATTTTGTAGCTTGTCAGCTGAATTTCTTTTTGGACCAAAATAGTGTGTTGCGCCCATCATTGTTCCAATAAAACCAATGGCAAAAATCAATTGAATACCAATTGGTAAATAATTTGCAGCGCTGTTAATGTTAGAGATTTGAAGCAGGAAAAGACCCATAATTACTTTTATTCAGGATTTATGACAAAAATACGACAAAGGGAGCAAAAAAAAATCTCTCTTTAAAAAGAAAAAATCCTCATTCGGGACAAGCGAATGAGGGTATGATCATATTATCTTTTTGCTATATTCTTACTGTGTATTTCCGGTTGCAGGAGGTGCTTTTTTAGTAGCTACAGGTTTCAAATTCAGCTTACTGATCACTTCTTTATTTGATAAAGCCTGAGCATCAGTAGGATCTAAAGCCAATATTTTATCGCAGTAATCCAGCGCTGTCTGTTTATCACGTTTTACATTAACATAATAAGGAACAAAATATTTGTAACTGCCGATCAGCTGTTGTTTATATTTTGCCGTATCAGCCATACCAACATCTATTGCTTTTTGGAAAGACGGATTGGCTAAGCCTTTTTGCATCGTTGAATCAATTCCCCAGTAAGATTTACCCATCATATAAAAACCAAAAGCATCATCAGGAAATTTTTGGGTGTAGATAGTAAATACGCCAATCGCTTCTTTATAAGCGCCATCTCTAAAATAACTATAGCCGGCATTATACAGATCTGTTTTAGTAGGATTTGCTTTTACAGCTACTATTTTATTGTAATAATCTCCCGCCTGTTTATATGCTTTGGCATTTTGATAATCAGTAGCGATCGATCTTAAATGCGTTACTTTATCAGACTCCCCTGCATCTAACGCCAATCCTTTATTAATTGCTGCCGATGCCAGGGCTGTATCAGCGGTTCCTAATTTCAATAACACACGTCCGTAAGTAACATAATCAGTTGAGCCAACTTTGCCGGGCATTTGCTTAGCGAAATATGTTTCGAAAGAAGATTTTGCATCCAATGAATCTCCTAACCTGAAATAGGCGTAAGCTTTTAAACCATATAAAGAAGGCGTTGGTGTTGCGCTTGCGCTGATGCAACTATTTGATTGAGTGACCGCATCATTAAATAAGCCTTGTGCATATTTCATTGAAGCCCTGTAATAACAAGCATTGGGTTCGTCATCACCTTTTAAAGTTAGATATTGCTCCAGGTATTGTCCTGATTTTGTAACATCAGTAGTATAAAAATAATCATACAAAGTATAGTATACGGGCGCGTAATTAGGGTCTTCTGCAATGGCATCATTATAATACTTCATAAACACATCCTGTTGCGTATAGCCTTGTGTCTGGTATATTTTACCAATTTTTAAAGAAGCCCTGGCATAATTATGTTGCACTGATAATGCAGTCTGATAAGCAGTTTGCGCTCCGCCGCCATTGCCCATTTTTTTGTTGGCATCTCCCAGGTTACAATATATATCAGGGTTTTTTGCGCCATCTTTCAACGCAATTGCCATGTTTAATTTATCTATGGCGTATGAAGCATCTCCATTTTTAGCTTGAACATTTGCAAGGCCGATTGCATTTAATACTGCTGCATTTTTGCTGTTGCTTAAACTGATAGCTGTTTCGAAACGGCTGCGTGCATCAGTTGCTTGCCCTTGTAATAATTCTATATGCCCGATCCCCGCGATCAATAATGCGCTGTTAGAATTTGCCATTAATGTTTTTTGATACAATGCCTGAGCAGAAACCGTATCAGCCAATTGAATTTCGGTTTGGCCCAGCCAATAAGCTATGTCTACATCATTTGGATTGGCAGCTATCAATTTATCAAAAACATTTTTAGCGCTTATATACTTTTCATAATAGAAAAATTTCTTTCCATCATCAATGCTTTGTGCCTTAACAATTGTAGCAATAAACAATATGCTACATAAAAATAAAGCCGGTTTGATCTTAGTCATTTTTTTTGATTTATACTTATGCAATGTTATTATTTTTTACAACAGCTTTTGCAAAAGCAAATTTAATTGCTGTCTAATTTTTCGTTAATCTTAACAGTTCTGATCTGAAACCCAATTTTAGAAGGCTCTAAATATGCCCGCCTAAAGATCAATTGGCCACGTTCAAACTGTAAAAAATCTATAAAGTTCCAGCCTAATCCGCTGTAATTTTCTTTCAGGATATAATACAAACCGCGTACCAGTGGATAGCGCCTCGTTTCTATGCCCGATTGAGAAGGTTTTACATAAGGTGAATCTTCGCACTCATCACATCTTACATAAGCCATCTTTACTTTTTTTAGCATATTGACCTGGGCGCTATCTTCAGGGTTACCTATCCAGCTTATTCCCACCATACCGATCGCATTTGGATCATTGGCCACATAATCTAAAACACCCTGACTATTTTTTGCGGCTCTTACAACACTGGTATCAAAAGGTTGGCCCTTTAAAATACTATCAATGGCAAACCTAACGGTGCTGGTTGCACTAAGTCCGTCGAAAATAACCGATCGTTTTTTACCCGCTTGTCCTGCTAATATTTTTTTCAGCTGATCAAATGTAAAAACGGTATCAGTGCTTTTACTATTTACAATGACCGCGATCGCATCTGTTGCTATCTTATCCCAATGCGGGATGAACCCTATTGAATTATCAAAAAATTTACTTTCTTCGTCGGTAAGCCCTCTTGTTACGATCACCATCCTTGTGGCAGAATCATTTAAAATATCTTTTAAACATTCAGCCTCGGGTTTATAATGAACAATAATTTTTGCATCAGGATAAGAATCTTCGAAAGCTGCCACTTCTTCATCTATCACAGGCTTGAATGATTCATCTACACTGATATTGATGGTGCCGCTCCTGATCGTATCTGTTTGTTTGTTTTGTGTATGATCGCAACTACTTATTATTACCACCAAAGCAAATAAAAAGATCTTCCAAAAATTAGTCATGCTACACATTTTTATTATAGCCCCTGTAAATTCTGAATGCACCATATATCCAACAGATCACGCCAAAAAGTTTTATCATCAATGGATCGTACAAAGCAACAAACTGTGCCGTATATTTTATCGGAAAGATGATCAAACATCCTGCGATCACCATCACGCTCCCCATTATATAATTGCTGATACTGCGGATAAGGATCGAATTCTTCTCCCTTTTTGTCAGCCGTTCATTCTCAAATTCTTCCTGATCCATGCCTTGTTTATATATGAGTTGCCAAATTACTGAAATTATTATGGATTGGCATTTTCCGAAACAAACTTTACAGGAATAATATGATAAACGGATACGTTTTGGCCTTTTGATTTTCCCGGTATCCAATAGGGCATTTTCTTTAAAACCCTGATCACTTCATTATTAAAATCATCTCCACCATCTTTTATTATTGTAAAGCCTTTCAATTTTCCATCAAAGCCTACTACAAATTCTACCTGAACACTTATGCTGGCATCATCAGGCATATCAGGAGGCGTTCTCAGGTTTGCCTCTAAAAACTTTCGCAGAGCCCCATCGCCACCCGGGAAACTCGGATATACATCAGGCGATAAGGTCGGCGTATTTACATCAACTGAATTAGTAGTCGATTTTCCGTCAGCTGTTCCTGTAACTAAGCCTCCGGTTGCTGTAACCAGTGTGCTTGCTGAAACTGCCGTACTTGCAGCAGCAGCTACTACAGCAGTTGCCGGCTCACTTATTTTCTGTAAACTGTCTTTTACAAATGTGATCTTATTGCCAGGGTTTTGTCGTACCACTTTTGGCGTTATCGTAATTGCTTGCTTTGGAGCAGCGGGCTTTGCAGCTGGTTTCACGGGGCAATAAGGTATCAATACCGGTCCATCTGTATACATTATGGCCTCCGCTTTTTTGTTGGTTTTAATAAGCGTTAGGCAACACAACAAAGCTGCTACTGCTAGCATTATAGCCATCGCTTTATACAAGCGGTTTTGATAAGATCTACGCAAGTCATATGCTCCATATGCTTTATTACGGTTTTCGAAAATGATGTCCAATACATCGCTTTTCATAATTAAGTCGCTGTTCATGTTTGGTTGGTTTTGAATGAAAAAGAATTTTTCAAAACCGGCGCCGGTAATTATAAGATGATCTTCTTTTGCAATTCCATAAAAGAATGGATAATTATAGCGTACTAATTAAAATCGTCAATTATCCATTATCCTGTTATCCATTAAAATTGTATTTATATTTGCCATCATGAAAATCTTAATGGTTTGTCTGGGGAATATTTGCAGAAGCCCTTTGGCAGAAGGAATTTTAGAGAAAAAGATACAGGAGGCAGGTTTAGACTGGATAGTGGATAGCGCCGGAACAAATGGGTATCATGTGGGCGAATCACCACATAAATTATCGCAAAAAGTAGCTTTGGAACATGGCATCGATATCAGCCACCAGGTGACCAGAAAATTTGTAAAAGAAGATTTTGACAGGTTTGATAAGATCTATTCGATGGCAGAAGATGTTACGGATGAGATAAAAATGATCAGCGGACAAAAGTACAATGCTGCAAAAGTTGATCTATTATTGAATGAATCATATCCTGGACAAAACAGGGATGTTCCAGATCCATGGTCGAGACCAGAATCAGTTTATCACGAAGTATATAAATTAATTGATGAAGCTTGTGATGCTATCATTGCAAAAGCTGTTTAATTGTTTTGGAATTTGTTTTATTGTTTTTTGGAATTTAAAATTTTTAATTTTTAGTAATGGCAAAACCAAGCATACCACAGGGCACAAGAGATTTTTCCGCAGAAGTGGTGCGTAAACGCAATTATATTTTATCTACTATAAAAAATGTTTTTGAATTATACGGCTTTCAACCGCTGGAAACACCAGCGATGGAAAACCTGAATACCTTGATGGGGAAATATGGTGAAGAAGGCGACCGCTTAATTTTCAAGATCATCAACAACGGCATCAACGATCCTAAAAATATCGATAAAGCAAAAGCAGGTTTTGAAAAAATATTGGAAGGAAAAAGCAGCACGGACCTAACAGAACGCGCATTAAAATACGACCTGACCATTCCATTTGCAAGGTAT
>DATHHR010000184.1:0-4478 GCA_035317105.1 Ferruginibacter sp.
TTAACAAAGTACGGTAGGCGATATGTGGTAAAGTAAATCGTTGTTGCAGGGAAGCGATGACCTCATCTTCCATCATGCCTTTCATTTCGTGTGGTACGCCCGGCATACTCACGAATATCTTTCCATCTTTTTCGAACCACATGCCCGGAGCGGTACCTCTTTTATTTAATATGACCTTACAGGTATCGGGTACTTCAGCTTGTTTTAAATTGCTTTCGATCATCGGGCGATTTAATACATTTTTAAAAATGTATTCTACATTAGCCAATGCGCCTTTATCAACGATCATTTTACCGTTAAAATATTTGCAGAGCAAGGGCTTGGTAATATCATCGGCCGTAGGCCCCAATCCACCGGTTATTAAAATGATCTCGGCGTGTTTGCTTTCTTCCTCTAAGCTATTCCATATCTCATCCCACACATCTCCTACTGCTACGCGGCGCGCAACCCTTATGCCGGCCATATTCAGCTGCTGTGCCATCCACGCGCTATTGGTATCAATTACCTGACCTATTAAAAGTTCATCGCCGATGGTGATTATGCTTGCCTGGATCATATGTAAAAATGTACGATGTTTGATGTACGACGTACGATGTTATGATATATTATTATTTTCCTTATTCTCCTTATATTTCAATTCCTGGTACAGCTGGTCATTCATCTCCCATTTATATTGCATTCTAAAAAATGAATAGAACAATACAATGCAGACTACCGCAATGATAGCACTGATAAACATACCCGGCGTGGTTTGAGATATCTTCATGTACCAGTCAGGAAAAAATATCCTTACTACCACTACCGATAAAATAACGGGCAGCCCGAATAGTATTGCCATTGGCAGTCCGCCAAGCATCTTGTTCAGGAACCTGTTCTCTATGTCTTTATTGGCTTCCCAATACCGCAAAAATTTCTTTTCCTTTTCAGTGATCATAATGAACAAAGTTAGCCAATAAATAATTTGATGTTTTGATATTTGATTAATAATAGGTAAGTTTGTTTGAGCCAAACTTCCAACGATTGAAAATAGAACAACTTATAGTTCAGTACTTGTATCAAAATAAAGAAGTGACCTTACAAGGTATTGGAACCTTTAAATTGAATCCGTCAGCGGATCTACCAACAGATACTACCAAAGATTTTGTAATGCCGGAAGATGCTTTCGAATTCGAAGACAATCAAAAAGCAACTGAAGATGAAGGCCTGATTGATTATATCGTAAAATCTGGAAAGATCAGGTCATTGGCTATTTCTGACGTTGATTCTTATGTTACTTTATCCAAGCAGTTCTTAAATATCGGCAACCCATTATTCATCGAAGGGGTTGGTACATTACAAAAGAACAGACAAGAAAATTATTTATTTACATCGGGCCAGTTTGTAAACGCTGTTGTAAATACCACGCCAAATAAAATGAAGGAAAGAAAGGATGAAGTCGTTTCTTTCCAAACAGAAGGTAAATCCGAAGACAACAGAAAATATATTTTGATCGCGGTTGTTTTGGGGATCGTGTTCCTGGTAACATTAGGCGTATATTATATATTTTCCGCTCCTGATAAAGAAGAGGCTGCCGCTCCGATTCCTGTGGTAACAACACCAATAGCTCCTGCTCATGTTGATAGCGTTGACACCGCTAAAAAGGTAGCAGCTGTTTCGGTAAAACCAGATAGTACTGCTACGCCGGGTGATAACAGTACTTTTAAAATTGTATTACATACTTTTTCTAAAGCTGCTCCTGCACAAAAAGAATTTGATCTGCTAAAATCTTTCGGTAATAAAGTAGTCTTGATAAAAAAAGATACTAATGATTACATGATCGTAATGCCATTTACCAAGCCGATAGCTTACGCGCCAATAGCAAAAGATTCTTTATCTAAATTACTTGGCTGCAAAGCTTCTATTTTAACTCCTTAGGCTTTTTGTTTTTTTTTGCAGGTATCATGTATGAACCTGAGTTTTTCTATTACAGGCTTTGAAATAACAAAGGGATAAAAATCTGCATGCCCCATACTCCTGCTCAAACTATTTAATGCAAAAGTTAGCGGTAGCCACATTTTAATGATCGTATCAAATTTATCAACCGTGTAAGGATCCTGGTTAATTTTTGCTTTCATTTCATTATCGCTCGCTTTTTTAGGGTCGATATTGATACCGAAAGAAAAAGCAGTTTCCAATGTATCCATCATGTGTAAATAAAGCGCCCATGTTTCGGCCCAATCTTCCCAGGCATGTGATGTTGCATAAGGACTGATATAATTATCGATCCAGTTGGCAGGAGCACCATTTTTATAATATAATTCCAATGCTTCTGAATAATCCAATTCATCATTGCCAAATAATTTCCTGAACTCCTGGGGGTTAGGCTGAATTAATACGTCCCAGTAATAATGTCCTATTTCGTGGCGAAAATGCCCCAATAACGTTCTATAACGTTCTCCTAAATTCAATTTATGTTGTACACGTGTTGCTTCATCAGCCTCATCAATATTGATGGTGATAACGCCTTCATCATGTCCTGTCATAATTTTTTCCGTGGGAGATACATTTTCCATAAAATCAAAAGCGATCCCTTCAACGCTACCATCCTGCTTTGGTTCTACAGGAAGTTTTAATTCCAATAAAGAATATACCAGGCGATGCTTGGCTATTTCCATCCTTCTCCAGCGTGCAATATTTTCGGGTGTATTAAGGGTTGGTATGATCCTGTTCAAGGCACAAGCCTTACAAAAAATGGCAGGATCATCTTTAGGGATCAGCCAGTTACAGGTATTACGACTGGCATTATCGCAAAAACGATAAAGCTCTTTTGATTTATTGATATTGCTGAAGGTATTCCCCTCCTTAGGAGCCAGCGTGATCATTGATAACTGATTGGCATCAAAACCTACTGTATTATTACAATTGAGACAAACAGTATTCTCGAAATAAAGCGGATTGCCACAATGGCTGCAGGTATAGAGTTTCATGTATCGATGTTATTTGTAGCTCTTTAACCAACAATTGTACCAGTTAAAGCATACAAAAACGATCAATTAATTCTTCTCATGTCAACGGAAACGGATAGACGATGTGTACCGCTACTTAATATCACGCCTTTCAGTGGTGCAATATCAAAATAGTCTCTTCCCCAACCGATCGTAATATGTTGGGATGATGGTATCTGATTATTGGTTGGATCAAAATCTATCCAGCCTGTTTCCGGTATAAAAACAGAGAACCAGGCATGCGAGGCATCTGCACCAAATAATTTTTCTTTTCCTTCTGTTGGCAAGGTTTCTATATAACCGCTTACATATCTTGCCGGCAATCCTACCGCTCTTACACAAGCAATAGCAAGATGCGCAAAATCCTGACAAACACCCCTTCTTTCTTTCATCACTACAGATAAAGGTGTAGAGATAGTTGTAACGCCGGATTTAAAAGTGAAGTCTTTAAATATACGCTGCATCAGGTCATACACAGCTTCGAACATTGACCTTCCTGAAGTGAATGATTGCAAGGCATATGCCGTGATCTCTTTATTAGCAGTGGTAAAAGGTGTGGCAGGTATATATTGCCTTGCGTCTAAAAATTGCGCATCCGGCGCTGTTAGCATGGCATGCACATCTTCCCATAACAGGTTCTCATATTCAATTCCATCGATCGCTGCTTTATTAACTTCGGAAGTTACGGTAACGGTTAGGTCCTCATGCTCATCCTGTATAGAAAAATAAAAAACTTTGTTGCCAAAAAAATCTTCGTACTCATTAATACCATCCGGTGTTGGATGAATAGTTACTACTGCACTATTGCAGGTTTGTCCTAATGTATCGCGCGGTATTAACTTAGCAATATTATAGCAAGTGCTAACCGCCTCCTCGTATTTATAGATGGTAGTATGTGTTATTCTATACGAAACTTCAGCGCCCAGTGCAGCTTTTGGAGAGTCGTTATTTGTGTTTGTATTCATTTTTCTAATTAAGAAATTATTTTACCTTTCAATCACCCCTTCAGGAGGGCAGGGGGTTACATTAATATCTGCTGCTGTTTCTGCGCATGTTTAAAATACTTTTTCGAAATATCACTGTTGACCGCTAATAACAAAGCGCTCATCTGCAATAGAAAATCTTCCAGGTTTGAATGTTCGCCCGTAATATCATCAGGAGCGGATAAACTATCCTTATCAGATTTTTCTAATAATCTATAGGCGCCTGCGATCAGGCCATCATCGGCAGACTGCATATTATTGTGGTTCTTAGGAAGGTTCCTTAAATGCCCGCGTAACCTGTCTAACTGATGCACCAATGACCTTGGATTATTATGATCGAAGATCATCAGGTCGATCACCAATGATAATTGTATCGGTGCACGATATTTATACCGGTAATTGATCAAGCATTCGTTGCTGCTTAAAATTGATTCCAACAAATTGTATTCAACCTGTTCATCATGTTTAGTTATCAGTGTAGATAATAACATATTGGTCAGTAAAAGCGATT
>DATHHR010000185.1:0-2361 GCA_035317105.1 Ferruginibacter sp.
TTTTAATCTTACGCGAAATGTTGGATAGTATAATAACAAATTAATATCATCGTCCACTTGGGATAATGGCCGGGTAATGCGGATATCTGCAAACACTGCCGCTGGCATGCCAAATAAACAAAGCGCCTGGTCAATAATATGCGCGCCCAGGTCTTTTAAAATACCTGCACCCGGACCAGGAATTTCCTTATGTTTTTTCGGGCTTAATGTTGGCTTAAACCGATCAAAGTGAATCTCTACTTCGTTTATATCTCCAACGCAGCCTTCCCGGATGAGTTTTTGTACGGTCTTAAAATCACTATCATACCGGCGATTTTGGTAGACGCCAATTGTTTTATTTTGTTGGATCGAGAGCTCTTTTAATTCCTCTGCTTCTTTTACTGTTGTTGTAAATGCTTTTTCTACGATAATATGTTTACCTGCCAATAAAGCCTGCTTTGCATAATCGTAATGTGTATATGTTGGTGTATTGACAATTACCAGCTCTACTTCCCTATCATTCAATACTTCTGCGAATGTTGCATATGACTTTGTTTCCGGATATATCTGCTGAATAATTTTTGTGCTTCTTTCCCAGGCACCTGCTAACTGAAAGCCGGGATGCAGTTCAATAAAGGGCGCATGGAATACTTTGCCCGACATACCGAAAGATAATAGTGCTGTTTTAATTGGTTGCATGATCAAATGTAAATCTGAACCGTTGATTTACATTGATTTTTTTGATTTAATTGATCGCAAATTTTCCATAATTAGAATGACAAAAAAAAAGCCCCAACTTTCGTTGAGGCTTTAAATAATATCTAAAAAATTATGCTCTTTGTTTAGTAGCTGTTTTTGCGGCTGCTTTTGCGGCTGGCTTTTTTGCCGAAGCTGGCTTTTTTGTTTTTTTAATAACAACGTCGAGCGCTTTGCTCATTTCGTCGAAATTATGTTTCCCTGTGTAGCGTTCGCCATTGATAAAAAATGTTGGTACATCTTTTACACCACGGTTGATACCTTCGCGGATATCACCTTGCACCTGCCAACCGTAAGTTGCATTTACAAGCTCATCCAGGAAACGTTTGTTGTTAACACCCGCTTCGCGACTGTGCAATTTTAAACTTGTTGTACCAAGGTTGCGGCGGTTAGCAAATAAGATGTTATGCATTTCCCAAAACTTTCCGTCTTGTGCTGTTGCAACAGCTGCTTCGCCCGCTTTTAAGCTACGTTGGTGAATATTCGTCATTGGAAAATGGCGAAAATTGAAACGTATCTTACCGTCAAATTCTTCTAATAATTGTTTAACAACCTCATTTGCTTTGGCGCAAATTTCGCTTTCGTATTCTCCAAATTCTTCCAGCGTTACTGCTGCATCTTTGTTCCCTACAAAAACATCTTTCGGTTCAATGATCTCAACGATCTCTTTTTTGAATGCCATAATATTGTTCTCCTTTTTATTGTGTGTAGATTATGCCTAACTCGGCTTTGATGCCAGGCTGTGAATAAATCATTTGGGTGAAATGATCAGTTTTTTTTTACAGAAAAGTCATCTAATATGAGAGGCAAGTGCCTTAAAGGTAGCTTTTTTCAGGCGTTTTTCCATACCTGTTGGCATTTTCATGAAATATTAACACGTTTTATGTTGATAATCAATCATTTACATTTTGTACCATTTGTCCTTTTCATGTGGATAACTTATGATTTTACCTTTTCTGCCTTATGTGGTGTTGGTGTTTGAACATCGTTCCTAAAAATGACCGTTCCGTCAAAAACATCTACTAAAACAGGTTTGGTCTTATCTATATTTCCGGCCAATATTTTTTTACTTAACTGATTTACTATTTCTTTTTGGATCAAGCGTTTTAACGGCCTTGCACCAAATTGAGGATCATATCCGTTCTCTGCTAAAAAATCCAACGCATAATCACTGAACTCTAACTGGATACCATTTTGTGCCACCAATTCTTTCAGTTGATTTAACTGAATGGTGATGATCCCTTTTATTTCTTTTTTCATCAATGGCTGGAACATGATCACTTCATCGATCCTGTTCAAAAACTCCGGACGGATCGTTTGTCTCAACAAATTCATCACTTCTGCTTTTGTAGAAGCTACTACTTCTTCTTTATTAGCTTCCGTTACGTTCTCGAAATTATCCTGGATGATCTGGCTGCCCATATTGCTTGTCATGATGATAATGGTATTTTTAAAATTCACCACACGGCCCTTATTATCTGTTAAACGGCCATCATCCAACACTTGCAATAAAATATTGAATACGTCAGGATGTGCTTTCTCTATTTCATCCAATAACACAACGCTGTATGGTTTACGTCGAACGGCTTCTGTTAATTGTCCGCCTTCATCATAACCAACATATCC
>DATHHR010000186.1:0-18580 GCA_035317105.1 Ferruginibacter sp.
TAAATGGACAGAAGAAAATAATAACAGCGCCTACGGAAAAAGCAAATACTTTGGCGAGCTGGAAGTATGGCGCGGCGTAAGCGAAGGTTTGGATGCAGTGATCGTAAATCCGGTAGTGATCTTAGGTCCGGGTGATTGGAACGGCGGCTCATCAAAAATATTCAAATCTGTTTATGAAGGATTTCCCTGGTACAGCGAAGGCGTTACTGGTTTTGTAGATGTGAAAGATGTGGCGAGCGCCATGATACAATTGATGGAAAGCAATGTGGTGAATGAAAGGTTCATCATCAGCGGCACTAATACAAGTTTTAAGGAAGTACTTACATTAATAGCCAAAGCATTTGGTAAAACAGCGCCATCTAAAAAAGTAACGCCGTTTTTGGCATCCGTGGTTTGGCGGCTGGAAGCTTTTAAAACATTATTCTCTGAGCAATCACCTCTCGTAACAAAGGAAACGGCAGCAGCAGCCCTGGCCAAAGTGACATTCGACAATGCGAAGCTGCATAAATTTTTGCCCAACTTTGCATACACCCCTATTGAAGAAACAGTAACTTACACAACGGCAGCATTTCAACAAAAACTTAACAGTAAAGTAGAGTAAATTCGTTTATTAGCCATTGCAAAATAAGTGATATGAAAAAGATCCTATTTTCTTTGTTATTGATCTGTGTATCGGTAGCAGCATTTTCCCAAACAGATGTTTATTATATAACGGGTAAAGTGATCGACAAAGCTACAAGGGCACCATTGGCGTCAGCCTCAGTGTACGCGCAGAACACCACATTCGGCACGGTCACAGATTCTGCAGGTAATTTCCGGTTGAAGCTGCCGAACGGGGGCTACGACCTTGCAGTTACTTACACAGGATATGAAACAGATATTAAAAGGATCACGACTGCAGACGCTGTCGAAAAAAACAGAGTAGTGGAATTAAGCGCCAAAATAAAAGAGATGGATGATGTGGCAATAGTATCCGGACCTCCTATTGTAAAAGATGGGTGGGTAAAATACGGACAATTCTTCCTGGATAATTTTATCGGTACAACAAAATTTGGCCAGGCTTGTGTGTTGGAAAATCATGAGGTATTGAAATTCTATTTCAGTAAAAAAAGAAACCGTTTAAAAGTATTGGCAACAGAACCATTGATAATCGATAATACTGCATTGGGGTATAAAATCACCTATGCCCTGGATTCTTTTGTAAATGAATATAACACGGAAGTGAGTTTGTATTCAGGCTCACCATTATATGCAGAAATGCAACCACAAAATGATGCGCAAAAAAGACAATGGCAGGATAATCGAGTGCATGCTTACAAAGGCTCGATGTTACATTTCATGAAAAGTTTTTACAATAAAACGCTGCAAGAAAATGGTTTTGAAGTGCAATACCTGCTCAAGAATAATGGTAATGATTCAGCGATACGCCTAAAAGATTATTACACGGGTTTGAATTACGATAAGGATGATAGTGCTCAAATTGTAGAGATCACTCCTAACATGCCGGATGTGATCGTATTGTATACCAAAGAAAAACCAGGGGATGATTATTTAAAAGCTTCAGGAGATACGCATACGCAGGATCAGTTATCTATCATAACCATCGCACCACAAAAAGCGATCGATATAGAGCAGAACGGTTATTACTACGATCAAAATGATATAACGATCAGCGGGTACTGGACATGGAGAAAAGCGGGAGATGCTTTGCCGTATGATTTTAATCCTTGAGCACAATAATATTTCTGATTGCTGATATATGATTTCGGATTTATTAAAATTCGCTATTAAATCATAGATCAGCAATTAGACATCAGAAATTATTTATTATTCATCACCTTATCCCACAACTCCGGTATCCTCTTTATCCAAACCAATTCTCTTTTGGCAACACTCGCATCCTGAGCAGGGACGCCCCAATAGGTTTTATTTCCTTCTAGGTTTCCGCCTACGCCAGATTTTGCTAATACAACGGCGTTCTCGCCAATGGTTAATGTTTTGTTTACGATAACTTGTCCCCATAAGGTTACGCCATCTTTAATAACCGTACAACCTGCAACGGCAACATGCGCCGCAAACAAACAGTTCTTGCCTATTACGGTATCATGACCAATATGAATACTATTATCTAGTTTGGAACCTCTGCCAATGATCGTATCAGCACTTACACCTCTATCGATCGTACAAAGTGCACCGATCTCGGCATTGTCTTCTACTATTACACGGCCACAGCTCGGCATTCTTTTATACCACAGCTCTCTGTTCTTTTTTGTGTTGTAGTAAAAGGCATCGCTGCCAATTACTGTGCCTGCCTGGATGATCACATTATCACCGATGATACAATGATCGCCGATGGTTACGTTAGGATAAATAACACTGTTTTTTCCAATGCTTACATGATTACCAACAAAGGCGCCCGGAAAAATAAATGTGCCTTCGCCAATTTTTGCACTATCGCTGATCGCTTTTGCAGATGTTTCAAAAGGGCGAAAATGGTTTACGATCTTACAATATGCTTCAAAGGGTTCAGTAACTATTAATAATGCTTTTCCTTCAGGCACTGCTGCTTGTTTATTGATGATGATAAAACTTGCAGCGCTATTAATGCACTTATCATAATACTTTGGATGATCAACAAAAACAAGATCGCCTTGCTCAACATTGTGCAACTCATTAATGCCTGTAGCATTTCCATTTTTGTTACCAACTAACTCTGCGTTTATAAATTCAGCTATCCATTTAACGGAAACCGGCGAAGGGAATTTCATATAAAATAAGTTTCTGCAAATGTATGATGCTTTGCTTTTACTGGTAATAGAAAGAAATTTTGCCCTTTTTTGCCCTTTTTCATCCGTAAATCAAAAATATTTTAAAAATATTTTCCCGCTCAAAATTGGCAATAAATTCTGTGTGAATGAATGATAAAAAGCCAATCAATAATTTATCGATCGCCAATCAATTCTTGTTATTGAAAAATGCATTCTTCTGAAACGCTTGTATTATCAATACTTTCATGCGAATGATTTTTTTACAGAATGAAATTATTATTTCATGTAGTTGATGAATACCTGTTTTCATCAAGCATTTTCATTCGTATCAACATACGCCCTTATCCACAGCCCAAAAAAATATGTTAATAAAAATTGAAAAATAATTTTTCTGTTAGCAAAATTTCTTTTTAATATTGTGTAGGGAAATTTATTTCCAGTACTTACTAACCCATCCATATAATAAAGCTCGGCTCTCAAAATGTCGGGCTTTCTTATTTTTATGATCTGATGAAATTCATTTTCTAACAGATAGCTTTGCATCATTTCCTTCACACACCAAATCATTTTCATTGTTACACTACTATTTAATTTACAAGCCGTTTAATGTTTTATCTCAATTCACTTCTGAAGATGGCAAGCAAACATTGAAAGATTTTTTTGATGTACCAAATGATGTATATCCTATCGGAAGATTAGATTACGATAGCGAAGGCCTATTAATTTTATCGAACGATAAAAAATTAAACCATGCTTTGTTGAATCCTGAATTTGAACATGAAAGAGAATATTGGGCACAGGTAGATGGCGCCATAACAATGGAAGCGGTCAACGATCTGAGAACGGGTGTTGATATCACCATCGATGGAAAGATATACCGCACAAAAAAATGTGCCGCCAGCATAATAAGAGAAGAGCCTGTTGTACCAGAAAGAAACCCGCCCATCCGCGTAAGAAAAAGTATACCAACCAGCTGGATAAAATTGATATTAACCGAAGGTAAAAACAGGCAGGTCCGTAAAATGACAGCCGCAGTAGGTTACCCAACCCTTAGGTTGATACGCCATAGAATAGAAAAACTGACCATCGAAGGGTTGGAGCCGGGAGAGATGCGCATGTTTGGCGAAAAAGAATTGTACCACCTGCTATTCAAACAAAAACCATGATAGTTTATGAAGAAGAAAAAAACGGATTTTTGATCAGTACTGATAAATCAAAACTGGATCTTCCACTTATACATCATTACTTATCTACCGAATCTTATTGGGCGCAACATATCTCTTTTGATATTGTACAGCGCTCGATCGATAACTCGTTTTGTTTTGGTATCTATAAAGAGCACAAGCAAATTGGCTTTGCCAGGTTAATCACAGACTATGCATCCTTTGCTTATTTGGCCGATGTATTTATATTGACAGAACATCGGGGCAAGGGCTTATCAAAATGGCTAATGGCTTTTATGCTGGCTAATCCAGAAATGCAGGGCTTGCGCAGATGGTTATTAACTACCAAAGATGCGCATGGTCTGTATGCGCAATTTGGTTTCATTGTACACGATAAACCGGAAAGGGTTATGTATGTCAATAATGACTATAAAAAGAAGGACCTGTAACAAGATTGGTTTGTAACTTTCATGCTGTAACTTGCAACTGCTATAAAATTCATCTAAATAAATACAAATGCTTAAATCAATGACCGGCTTTGGCAGAGCGGAACGTACTGTAAATGATAAAACATTTTTGGTAGAGATACGATCGCTGAACGGTAAACAATTTGAAATGCAGTTAAGGTTACCTCCATTGTTACGTCCGTATGAATTTGATATAAGAAATATTTTACAGGAAAAATTAATAAGAGGAACGATCGATTGCACGATCTCGATCAAACAGAACGGTACTTTAAAGCCGGTTAATATTAATACCGATTTGATAAAAGCCTATTACAAACAAATTGAAGAGCTGGCCGGAGAATTGAAGATCGATACCAATTCGGTATTAAGCGCATTGCTTCGCCTCCCTGAAATTGTAACACCTGCTAACGATGTGTTGAATGATAAAGATTTTGAAGAATTCAAATCTGTATTAGCAACCGCCTTATCAGAATTAAACAAGCACCGCGAAGAAGAAGGCGCCAGCTTGGAAAAAGACCTCAAAGAAAGAATTACCAATATCAATATCCAGGAAGAAGCTATTATCAAATTAGAACCCAACCGTAAAAAAAGGGTACGGGAAGGAATTGTGCAGCTGTTAGAACAGCATGTCGGCAAAGAGAATTATGATGGCAACAGGTTAGAACAAGAGCTGATCTACTATATTGAAAAAATTGATATCCACGAAGAACAGGTAAGGTTAAAACAGCATTGCGAGTATTTTAATACTTTATTAAAGGATAACGAAGAATCAAAAGGCAAAAAACTATCTTTTATTATCCAGGAAATAGGCAGGGAAATAAATACAACCGGCAGTAAAGCCTATGATTCGGAAATACAGAAATGTGTGGTGACCATGAAGGATGAATTGGAAAAAGCAAAAGAACAGATATTAAACGTTCTATAAAAAGTAAATAATAAGCAAGCAATAATTATTTTTGTATCATGATAAAGGCAAGGTTTGTATTAGTAGTTGTTTCTTTTTGCTTATTGCTTAGCTCATGCACACAATTAGATGTGTTTGAAAAGGATACTACTATTCCTCAATATTTGTGGGCAGACACTTTTAAGCCGACCTTTGATTTTGATATTACAGATACCAGCTCACAGTATAAACTGTTTATAGTAGTGAGACATACTGACGCTTACCGGTACGATAATCTATGGTTAAATATCGGCTCTAAATTTCCCGGAGATACAATGAGCTACCAAAAACTGGAATTGCAATTAGGCAGCGATGCTACAGGATGGGACGGTAATGGCATGGATGATATCTGGGAAGTACGCAAGCCAATTGCCAAAGGCGCTTTTAAAGCGGGTAAATACTCTTTTTCCATTGCACAGATAATGAGAGAAATTCCTTTGCCAAACATCATGAGCATTGGCGTTAGGATCGAGAAGATCCAGAATTAATTAACAATTGGCAATTCATAATTGACAATTTGTTTTCCTGCAAGTTGTCAAATTATTTAATCACTATCTTTTCATTGTCAATTGTCAATTGTCCATTATCAATTATCCATTCAATGCTTTCTTACTATAAAACAAGGCGGGTTCGTTTCTTATTCATTATCTACTGGATATTGCTGATCTATATCATATCTGCATTGGTATGGTGGTTCATTGCGCTTAATACCCAAAATCATCAGATGGCGGAATATGAGACCATGCAATTAAAAAAAGATTATCCGGGTTACCTTGATGAAATTGCAAAAATAAAAGAGATCGAAAAAAGAAAAACCGCTCAGTACACTGGAGAAGGAAGTGTTTTCTTTTTATTGATCATTGCAGGCGCAGCTTTTATTTATAGTGCGGTCCGCCGGCAGTTCAAAGCCAGCGAACAGCAGAACAATTTTATGATGGCTATTACGCATGAATTAAAAACGCCCATCGCCGTTACCAAACTAAATTTAGAAACCCTGCAAAAAAGAAAACTGGAAGATAGTCAGCAGCAACGGCTCATTCAAAATACCATCCAGGAGGCAAACCGGTTAAACTCGCTTTGCAATAATATGTTGCTGGCTTCGCAAATTGAAGCGGGTGGTTATAGCGCTACCAAAGAGGAAATTGATTTGTCTGATGTAGTTAGAAACTGCGTACACGATTACACCATTCGTTTTCCGCAAAGAGCGCTGCACGATATCATTACTAACGAAATTTATATCGATGGCGATTTTCTGTTACTGCAAATGGCCATCAATAACCTGATCGATAATGCCATCAAATACTCACCAAAGGAAACAGCAGTTACGGTAGCTTTATACCTCGAAGGAAAACAAATAAAGCTTTCCGTAAAAGACGAAGGCAAAGGGATCGAAGAAAGCGAAAAGAAAAAAGTATTCGATAAATTTTACAGGATAGGTAATAAAGCCACGAAAGGGGCAAAAGGCACCGGGCTCGGGTTATACCTTACCAAAAAAATAGCCCAACAACACAATGCAAACATTTCTGTGACAGATAATACGCCAACAGGGAGTAATTTCACCATCTCATTTAAAAACGACAATTCACGTTCATAATAAAATGGCAGCAAAAATTTCCATATTACTGGTAGAAGATGAAGAAAATTTACAGGAGGCCCTAAAGCTTAACCTTGAATTAGAAGGCTACGAAATTACAAGCGCCTACGATGGTAAAGAAGCATTAGAAGCCGTGAAGAATGAACATTTTGACCTGATGATCCTGGATGTGATGCTGCCCGAGCTGGATGGTATCAGCGTTATCGAACGCATCCGTTTACAAAGCAATGATATCCCCATTTTAATATTAAGCGCAAAAAATAGCAGTGCAGACAGGGTATTAGGTTTAAAAAAAGGCGCAGATGATTATTTAACCAAACCATTTAACCTCGAAGAATTATTGTTAAGGGTAAACAAACTGGTAGAAAAAAGCAAGCGCCTAACTGCAAGAACACCGTTGACACAAGTGTACACCTTCGGAAAAAACCAGGTTGAGTTCAATGCGCTCGAATGCATCACCAAAGACGGACAAAAAATAACCCTGACCAAAAAAGAGATAATGCTGTTAAAGCTACTGATCGAAAATAAAAACGAAGTAGTTACAAGAGAAAAAATATTACAGGCGGTCTGGGGTTATAATGTGTATCCTACAACAAGAACGATCGATAATTTTATACTGAACTTCCGTAAATATTTTGAAGAAGACAGTCGCAACCCAAAATACTTCCACTCTGTACGTGGCGTTGGCTATAAGTTTACAGAGAATTAAAGATCGCCTAACTGCGGACGAAGAATAATTTCTTCCACAACAGCCTGGTGAGAAAGCTTGCTTGCTGCAAGGATCATTTTTGCAATATCTTCTGCTTCCATAATGCGCCCGGCTGAGTTATCGAAACCTGCCCAGGAATCTGTCATAACAGCACCGGGATAAACGCTGGTTACTTTGATATGATGCGGTTTTAATTCTTCACGCAAATTTTTACTAAAACCCATCAGGGCAAATTTGCTGATGCTATAACTTCCGCCATTATGGTAAGCTTTTAAAGCAGCGATGGAACAGATATTAAAAATATGCCCTTGCTTTGCTTCGATCATTTTACCAACAACGGTGCGGGTAAGGTGATAAGCGCTGTATAAATTAGCCGCGATCGTTTCCTCTAAAATGCCGTCATCTTCAGTCGAAATATTTCCGGGTAAAAACTGGCCGGCATTATTTACAAGAATACCAGGGGTACCAAAACTTAAAACCCACTGTCCGAATTTTTGTGCTTCCACTTTGACCGACAGGTCAAATGCTTTTGCCTTTATACTACTATTCGGAAATTTTGTTTGTAATTCCGCTACTGTATTGTACAAGGTCAGTTCGTTTCTTGCAGATAAAAAAAGCGTAGCGCCTTCTGTGGCATAAGCCGTTGCTATTGCCTTTCCAATTCCCCTGCTTGCACCCGTTATTACTACATTCATAATTAAAATATTATTTACCCAACAGCAGATCATTAATTAAGCCTCATTGGCGTCGCACTCTTGTACAGTATCTCTTTACTGAGCTTGCGTATTATTTAATGAAATTCTTTCTTTAAAGCCCCTTTAGGGGTTTGGGGTGTCTTATCTTTGTAAATTAACAACATTTCAAAGTAACAATGGCAGCCTATAAACATCTTTTTTTCGATCTTGACCATACTTTATGGGATTTCGACAGTAATGCAAAAGATGCACTGACAGAAATATATACTTTATTCAACCTGGAAGAAAAGAAGGTTGTGCCATTCGACGCTTTCTACGAAAAATACCTTTACCACAATAATCTTTTATGGGAAAGATACCATAGGGGCTTTATTACAGGCGAAGAATTGAAATGGAAACGCATGTGGCGCACATTACTTGAATTTAAGATAGGAGATGAAAAACTAGCAAAAGCTATCAGCGATAAATTTATAACAATACTGCCGGTGAAGAAAAAGCTCTTTCCTTACACCACGGAAATTCTGGATTATCTCCTTGCCAAAAATTACAAGCTGCACCTGATCACCAATGGTTTTGAAAAAGTACAATGGAGCAAAATAAATAATAGCGGTATCGATAAATATTTTACCCATGTAATAACTTCTGAGTGCAGCAATAGCTTAAAGCCTAAAAAAGAGATCTTCGAGTACGCACTACAAAAAGCAAGCGCAACTGTAAAAGAAAGTATAATGCTGGGCGATAATTTAGAAGCGGATATACAGGGTGCCATCAATGCAGGCATGGATTGTGTTTTTGTGAACCATATTAATGCAGTAACAGTCTTAAAGCCTACCTATACCATTAAGCATTTAAAAGAACTCGAAGCTATCTTTTAAAACGCCAGAAGCAATTGAATGCTAAGAATTTTATTTGAATTCATTTAGTTGATGAATTTCCTTTATTTCTCCTGTGAGTTCGTCAATTATAACACCAAAATTACAGATACTCCTTATCCATAATTTATTTTCATAGACATTCATGTCAGTAAAATGGCAGTCTCCCATATCCAATGAAGAACCCGACAACGTTTTTATTTCATATACTTTACTCCTAGGGTTTTTGATCTGCCACGTAATTTTCTTTTTTACTATGTCAATTCCATAAACATTGTCATTGTCAATTTTTGACCTGCCGGATTCAGTATAACCAATTATTATTAGTATATTATTATACAATAGGTAGTAATTTATTTTATAAAATGGTATAAAATTCTTATCATCAAATATTACTCCTTTTGTTTTATCAACAACGAATCCTTTTTCTTCCATAATGTATAAATATCTTGGCTCGATTATCCCTACAAACATTATTTTGATTTTTCTATAATGCGTTTTCTGTGCTTCAATCCCCAGTTCTGCAATTCATCGATTAATTTTTCTAATGTTTTGCCATAGGGCGTCATCGAATATTCTACTACAACAGGCACGCTATCGTACACCGTGCGTTTGATCAGCTGGTTTATTTCAAGGTCCCTTAATTCTTTCGACAACATTTTATCGGTGATGCCGGGTATTTGTTTAGACATCTGGCCAAAACGTTTATTGCCGAATGATAACGAAATGATAATAGGCAGCTTCCACTTACCGCTCAATATATCCAACGCATCCCTTACCGGAATAATTGCTTTGGTGCATTCTTCATGGCTTCTTTCTTTCATCGTTTCAGAATTTTATTTTGGTTAAAGTCACTATCAAAAAGGAAAGTACTATATTTTGTATAGCAAATTTACTTACTTTTGACTTCTCAAACAAAAAAAACATAAAAAAACAATAATATGGCAACAACAACATGGTCTATTGACCCAATGCACTCAGACGTGCAATTCAAAATAAAACACTTAGTAATTTCTACAGTTTCAGGAACTTTTAAAACATTCAGCGGCGAAGCGGTTACTGAGGGTGAAGGTTTCGACAATGCGGCTATCAGCTTTACTATTGATCCGGCTAGTGTAGATACTAACCAGCCAATGCGTGACGGACATTTAAAAAATGCAGATTTTTTCGATGTGGAAAAATATCCAACGATCACTTTTAAATCTACTTCTTTTAAGAAAAGCGGCGAAAATTATAAATTAGTTGGTGACCTTACCATGCACGGCGTTACTAAACCGGTAGACTTAGACGTAGAATATGGCGGATCTGAAAAAGATGGCCAGGGTAATCAAAAATATGGTTTTGAAGTAACCGGCAAAATCCCCCGTAAAGAATTTGGCTTGGTATATAATGCATTAACAGAAACAGGAGGTTTGGCACTGGGAGAAGATGTTAAATTAATTGCAAATATCCAGGTAGCTAAAAAGGCATAATTATTGCTTACTTATATTCACAATAAATCAACCATTTAAAAACAAACACAATGAAAAAAATTTTCTTATCATTTGTAGCTATCGCTATCGCTGCAAGTAGTTTTGCACAAGCAACAACCTGGAAATCAGATCCAAGACATTCTCAGTTAAAATTTGATATCACGCATTTAATGGTATCAACTGTATCGGGTGCTTTCACAGATTTTAGTGCAACAGTTGTTAGCAGCAAGCCTGATTTCAGCGATGCAGTGTATACATTAACAGCTAAAACGGCTTCTATCAACACAGGTGACGACCAAAGAAATGCACACCTTAAAAGTGCAGATTTCTTTGCAGCAGATAGCTTGCCTACACTTAGTTTTGTTAGTACTAAAGTTGTAAAAGTATCAGACGGTAAATATACAGTTACCGGCAACCTTACACTACATGGTGTTACTAAAGTTGAAACATTAGATGTTACTTATCGCGGTACAACAACAAGCCCTATGACTAAAAAACCATTGGCTGGTTTTAAAGTTACCGGGACTATCGAAAGAACTGATTTCAGTATTGGAACTAAATTTCCATCTGCCATGTTGAGCGATGATGTTGATATTACTGTAGAAGCTGAAGTAAGTCCTACTATGTAATATGCTACCAAACAATATATTAATAAAAATCCCGAACGATCGTTCGGGATTTTTATTTTATTACAATAAGTAGTTTTATAAAGTACCGATGATCGTCACGCCACCTTTCACATCCTGGTTTAATATTACATTTAATTTTGTTCCGACCGGTAACAAAAGATCTACGCGGCTGCCGAATTTAATAAAGCCCATCTCCTGTGTTTGTTTTACCTGTTGGCCAACCTGTAAATAATTTACAATGCGTTTTGCTAAAGCACCGGCAATTTGTTTTACAAGGATCTCTTTATTACCGCTTTTTATTACTACAGAATGACGTTCATTATCAGTTGATGATTTTGGGTGCCAGGCTACTAAATATTTTCCTTTGTGGTATTGATTGTAAGTAACAGTGCCGCTTATCGGATTTCTGTTCACGTGTACATTAGCAGGACTCATAAAAATAGATACCTGCAATCTTTTATCTTTAAAATATTCCGGATCAACTGTCTCTTCGATCACTACAACTTTTCCATCTGCAGGCGCTATGATAAGGGTATCATCAATAGTCAATGCGCGATTTGGTATCCTGAAAAAAGAAATAATAAATAAGAGTATTCCTAAAGTGCTAAAGAATATAAACCAGCCAAAAAATACGGGTAGGTAAACGCTTAAAAAATAAAAAAAGCTAAGGTTGATCGCTCCGAAGATCAAACCGCAAATAGCAAGCGTTTTATATCCTTCTCTGTGAATTATCATAGTAAAAAAAATTGAACGGCAAATATAAGTTAAAGCGGGTAGGTACGGAAACTAAGCCAGCAGTTTTAAATAAAGCCATACAAACGGCACTGCAATTAGCAGAGAATCAAATCTATCTAAAAACCCGCCATGTCCTGGCATTATGCGGCCGCTATCTTTTACATCAGCCATTCTTTTCAGCTTGCTTTCTAACAGGTCACCGCCTGTGCCTGCAACAGCACAGATTGCCGCAATGATCACCCAATGTGTAGTCGATAAAACTTTTGCTGCAGTAATTCGCCCGCTGAAATAACCAATAGCTACTACGCAAAGGATCGCGCCGCCGGCGGTACCTTCCCAGGTTTTTTTAGGAGATATTTTTGAAAAAGGCGTTTTGCCGATCAATGAACCTACCAGATAGGCCATCGTATCATTTACCCAGATAGAAAAAATAATACCACAAGGAATTACTGCAGAATATTGAAGGGTGTGTAAATTATCAAGCCCCTGGTCCTTTGCAAAAAGGCTGGCATCAAAACCAAGGTCGATCATCATTATCATCGGCAGCGAAATATATAACAACCCCAAAAAACTATTGGCAATATATTTCTGCCGGTCAATTTTTTTCATCAGCTGTACTAACTCGAACCAGCAGCCAAAATGTATAACGGTAAAAAGAAAAAGAAAGCTCCAGCCATTATAGCATAAACCGGTTAGCATTACGATCACAAATGCCAGTGCTGTTAATGTGCGGGTTTGTAAGACTTGAAAATTGAGCGCCATTAGTTAATATAATTTTGTTCTTCAAGCTCGGCTTCTTCTAACTTTATTTTTTTGCCGTTCTCTTCGCTTATGCGTTTAAACCATATAAATAAAGCGGCTAAGATGGTGAAAGTTATAATAAGGCTCCAGTAGGGCATCTTGCTATCCATGTCATCTATAGGAACAATTTTCTTTGTTGTAGTATTTATATAAAACACTTGTATGAGCGCCATCAGGTTATTCATAAAATGAGCAAAAATATTTACCCATATATTTTTACTGTAGTAATAAAGGAGTCCTAATACAAACCCCAAAATTATGCGCGTAAGAAAAAGATAGTAAGAAGAATGTGCCAGACTAAATAAAATAGAAGTTACAATAATAGCAAGCAATGGCATCTTCCACCAGCGTACCAACAAGTTTTGTAATACACCCCTGAAAAAAAGCTCTTCAAACATTGCCGGTAAAAAAGCAATGATAAAAACGCCCATAAAAAATTGCGACCAGCTGGTTAATGCCGTCATGGATTGAACAGCCTGGTTATATTCATCCTCTGCATTTTTTGCCAGAAGATCCCAATGTGGAAAATGCGATAGAACCAATTTACTAAGATCTGCAAAGGGCTCAGCAAAGGGGGAAGTAGCGAAAATAATAATAGCGCCAACGACTATCTGCAACAAGGTAAAATGTTTACTAAACCCCGCCCAGGCCAAATCTTTATGACAAATAAGTATAAAGGCGATCGAAGGAAGGAATAATAAAAAAAGCACCGCAAAAAATTGAGCAAACTGCGCATAATTTGAATTCTCAGGCTTAAAAAAAGCCTTTTCCATGATAAGCAATTTTTCATGAAAGGGCATTGCACTTGGGCCAAGCATTTTAAGTCCAAGTAATACCGTCGAAAATTCTGTTAATATGAAACCAGCGCCTAAACAAGCCAATAGAACACCTAATTGCCCCCAGCCATTAAAACCCTTTGCACTTCTATATTCCATATTATTTTTGTAATTAAGTGCGTAAATTTACATTCTAATTCTTAAAATGCCGGTCGCAAATAAAGATACCGGCATAAATATACATAACTAGATTTTATAATGCCCAATATTGGCCCCATCAAATTACCGGAATTCCCCTTATTGCTTGCACCGATGGAAGATGTGAGTGATCCGCCTTTTCGTGCAGTTTGTAAAGACAAAGGAGCTGATCTGATGTACACAGAATTCATTTCTTCGGAAGGGTTGATACGCGATGCCATTAAGAGTCGCCAAAAACTGGATATTTTCGATTACGAAAAACCAGTAGGCATACAGATCTTCGGTGGTGATGAAGAAAGCTTGTCATTAGCAGCTAAGATAGTAGACGTAACAAATCCTGACCTGTTGGATATTAATTTCGGTTGCCCGGTAAAAAAAGTAGCGATGCGTGGTGCGGGTGCTGGCGTTTTAAAAGATATTGACCTGATGGTGCGTTTAACCGCCGCCGTTGTTAAATCAACCTCATTGCCCGTAACGGTTAAAACGAGATTGGGCTGGGATGATAATACCAGGAATATTGAAGAAGTTGCAGAACGTTTACAGGATGTAGGTATTAAAGCATTAGCGATCCATGGCCGTACACGAACTCAAATGTACAAAGGACAGGCAGATTGGGAACTGATCGGAAAAGTAAAAAATAACCCAAGGATCACCATGCCTATTTTTGGTAATGGAGATATTGATAGCCCGGAGAAGGCGGTTGAATACAAAAATAAATATGGCGTTGATGGGATCATGATCGGTAGGGCCGCGATAGGTTACCCGTGGATATTTGAAGAGATAAAACATTTCATGAAAACCGGCGAGCATTTACCATCACCAACTATTGAGGATCGCGTGGCTGTCTGCAAAAAGCATTTACACAAATCTTTCGAATGGAAAGGTCCGGCTGTAGGTATTTTTGAAATGCGCCGCCACTATGCTAATTATTTAAAAGGCTTACCAAATATAAAAGAGTACCGCTATAAATTAGTTACACTAAATACGGTAGAAGAAATTGACGCGGTGCTGGATGAGATCGTAGTAAAATACGCGGGTTACGGATTTGAAAAAACGCCGATCGAATTAATTAATTACCACGAAAAATGCCCGGTATAAATTGCTCTCATGACAGATGAACAATATATGAGAGAAGCCTTAAAGCAAGCGCAGCGTGCTTTTGAAGAGGATGAAGTGCCAATAGGCGCCGTGATAGTAATGAACGATAAGATCATTGCTAAAGGATACAACCAGGTAGAAAAATTAACAGACAGCACCGCACACGCCGAAATAATTGCGCTCACAACGGCCTTCAATTTTTTAGGAAGCAAATATTTACCCGATGCCACTTTATACGTAACCGTACAACCTTGCATCATGTGTAGTGGCGCATTGTACTGGAGCAAAATTGGCCGTGTAGTGTATGGAACGGAAGATGAAAAGAATGGCTACAAAAGAGTAGCAGGCAACAATTCTCCTTTTCATCCAAAAACAACAATAGTAGGCGGCGTATTGCAGGAAGAATGTGTGCAGCTAATGAAAGATTTTTTTAAAGCAAAACGATAAAATTAAAAATCCCAAAATACAATAATGCAGCTCTCAAAAAAGATATCACTTTCTTATTTCTTATTTCTTATTTCTTGTTCCTTATTTCTTTTCTCCTGCAACTCTCCGTATGTTTCAAAAAGAAAAGCATATTATAAAATTGATCTGCCTGCAAGAAAGTATGTAAAATTCGACAGGCCCGGCTATCCGTATAGTTTTGAATATCCTGCCTATGCAAATATCATTCAGGATACTACTTATTTTGATGCATCACCGGAAAATCCTTACTGGATCAATATTGATTTTCCTACATTGAACGGGCGCGTGTTTTTGAGTTATAAAATAATTGGTGGCAAAGCAGATTATAAAGTAAAAGGCGCTGATGGAAAATATAAAGATTCTATCGGCATTAATACATTCGATAATATGGTCAACGATGCATTTAATCTTACCAATAAAAACAATGTCATATCAAATTCTATAAAAGATAGCCTGATCTATACGGCCAATGGAATTAACGGTATATTTTTTAAGGTTGGCGGCAATGCAGCAACAGCCAAACAGTTTTTCTTGAGTGATACCACAAAGAATTTTATACGCGGCGCCTTATACTTTGATACCACGCCCAATGCGGATTCATTACAACCAGTAGAGGATTTTCTACAGGTAGATCTGGATCACCTCATCAATACTTTTCAATGGAAAAATACCGCAGGAAAATAGGTACTTTTGCAACACGATGATAGTAATAGACAATATATTAATCAGCAACGAAATTGTAGATGAACAATTTGTGTGCGACCTCAACAAATGCAAAGGCGGATGCTGTGTTGATGGCGATGCGGGCGCACCTCTGAATAAAGACGAGCTGGCACATATCAACGAAGTGCATGACGCCGTATTACCTTATCTCGATGAAGAAAATAAAAAAGAATTAGCGCGCCAGGGAAAATATGTGTACGATAAAGAGTTCGGCTGGGTTACACCAACGATCTCGAGTAAAATTTGCGTGTATGGCATCACCGATAAAAAAGGCATTGTAAAATGCGGTATTGAACAAGCTTACAATGATGGAAAAGTAAATTGGAAAAAACCTATCAGCTGCCATTTATATCCTATCCGCATTAAACAAAGCCGCGATAAAAAAACCGAGTATGTAAACTACGAACCCCGCGAAGACCTTTGTAGTGCTGCTTGTACATTAGGCGAAAAATTAAAAGTGCCCGTGTATGTGTTTTTAAAAGATGCGCTCACAAGAAAATACGGCGCCGAATTTTATGAAACGCTGGATGCAACAGCCAAACATTTAGAATCAAAATAATTTATGCAAAAGAAAAATTTCTTATTTCTTGTTCCTTATTTCTTATTTCTTATTTCAATCAGCTCTTGTTCGGTTAACCAGGCCAAAATTGACGATAGCTTTAAAAAATATTTTGATGACAATAAAGTAGATGGATCATTTACTATCCTGGATAATAACGGCGGCCTTACTATTTATAATATGGCGATCGATACAACCCGTTTTTTGCCTGCATCAACATTCAAAATTGTAAACTCTTTGATCGGCTTACAAACAGGCATTATCACCGACGAAAAAATGGTAATAAAATGGGATGGCATAACAAGATCGAATCCTGATTGGAATAAAGACCTGTCGATGGAAGATGCTTTTAAAGTAAGCTGTGTCCCATACTACCAGGAAGTTGCCAGGAGAATTGGAAAAGACACCATGAAATTATGGATCGATAGTTTACATTATGGTAACATGGACCTTAGTAGCCGCATTGATACTTTTTGGTTAGATAATTCATTAAAAATTTCTCCGGATGAGCAGGTTGGTTTAGTGAAGCGTTTGTATTTTGATGAACTGCCATTTCAAAAGCGCCCGCAACAGATCGTAAGTGATGTAATGACGCAGGAAAATAACAACCTCTATAAGTTTTGCTACAAAACAGGCTGGGGATACGATGAACAACACCATAGCATTGGCTGGATAGTTGGCTGGATAGAAGAAAATAAACATCCTTACTTTTTTGCTACCCTGGTAAAATCAGCTGATCCAAATATTGATATGAAAACAGTTCGGTTAAATATTACCAAAGGGATATTAACGCAGCTTGGTTTTTTTAAAGGGCAGATGTAGTACATTCGTGAAGATTAAATGTTTAAATAAATACACATGAAAAAGATAAAATTTATTGTTGCCGTTACCCTTTGCGTAACCATACTTTCTTCTTGTTTGAATATTGAAGAAAAGATCGTGATCAACAATGATAACAGCGGCGCCTATTCTTTATCGATCGATATGAGCAAGCTATTGCAAAGTCTTGCTGCAATGGGACAAACAGCAGATTCAGCCTACAAGGACAAAAAAATAGATTCTGTAATAGCATTGAAAGGATATATCGATACAGCGAAAGAATTAACACCCGAAGAAAAAGCGCTGTACAGAGATGCGATCCTTGCGGTTAAAATTGATATGCCTGATAATATTATGAAAGTAAAAGTAAGCTGCCCGTTTGCCAACCTGACTAATTTGGGTATTGTAAAAAAGAATTTATTTACAGTTATCGGTAAGCTGGATGTAACCAAAGCGGCAGAAAATAGTTTAACTCAAGGTAGCAGTGGATTGCCTCAGGGTACAGATCTTGGTTCGGCCTCTAAATCGGGCAGTCCATTAGCACAGTATTTTACATTTTTGGCTGCTCCCGGCAATATTTCTTATACAATAAATGATAAAGCAGCTTTAACTAAAGAATTAGCAAGCGATTCATTAGCGCAGGTTAAACAGATGGCGATGTTCATGAGCGATTTTTCTTATAACACTACTTTTGTTTTACCAAGAGCGGCAAAGAAATTCAGCGGTCCGGGTAGTTCGATATCAGATGATAAAAAAACGATAACCTTTAAAAGGAATTTTAATGATCTAATCAGTGATAACCCTGAGATCTTAGAATATAAAATAGACTATTAATTAAAACATAAATAAAGAAGCAGGGGCATTTGCTCCTGCTTTTTTGTTGTTAATTTTGCAGTAATATTTTCAGCCATGCAGTTGTATTGTGAATCTTTAACGGAATATAAGCGCCTCAAAACAAGAGAGGTTAAAATAGGCAAACTGCTGTTGGGCAATGGCCATCCTATACGGGTACAAACGATGACGACCACCGATACAATGGATACATTGGCAACGGTAGAACAAACGATCCGCTGCATTAAGGCCGGTGCAGAAAT
>DATHHR010000187.1:0-6408 GCA_035317105.1 Ferruginibacter sp.
GTAACAAACATAATGTTGGCGATACCAAACATACCAACGATCAAACTGATGATACCGATGATGCCACCTACAACATCAATAACACCGAACAAACCATCAATCGCTTTACTAAAAGCTTCTACCGAATTTAAAGAGAAATTATCTTCTTGTTTAGGACTTAACCTGCGGATCTGCCGCATAACACCTTCCAGCTCATCTTTTAAAGCAGCCGGCGTAACATTTGCTTTTCCTTTAACGATGATAACAGGGTTACTATCATCTTCCTTGATCATTTGTTTGGCAAATTTTTCGGGCAACATAATGCAGTTGTCATAATCCCAGCCAATAAAGTTTTTCCCTTCTTTTTTTATTACGCCAACGATTGTAGCTTTTTTACCGCCAACAATTTCAAGGGTTTTATTCAAAGCCCGTTCAGGAGAACCGAATAATTTTTCGGCATTATCATTTCCTATTAAAGCTACTGCACTACCTCCGGTAAATTCAGCAGAAGAAATATACCTGCCTGTTTCTATCTGCAGTGGCTGCACATTTGTTTGTGCTTCAGTAATACCATAGGTCACAGCATTTTCCAATACATTATTGCCGTAAGCAATGATATTATTATAGCGCATTAAAAAACTGACATCTTCCAGTAATTGAGAGCGTTCTTTTATCAGGGCCACTTCATTGTATTTCATTGTTGGCCTTGCCCTGTATTTCCAAAAAGGCTTATCGGGGCCACCGGCATATTCCCATTTATCAATATAGATCGTATTGCTGCCCAATGTATTCACTTCGTTTTGGATATTTCTCTGAAGGCTGCTAACAGTTGCCAGCACGCCAATAATACAGAAAATACCAAATGCCACACCTATAAAACTGAGGGAGGTCCGCAGTTTATTAACCCTAAGCTCCTGAATGGTCAGTCGTAATGAATTAGCCAATATATTAAGCGATGTGCGCATGGCTCAAAATTAAGTCAACCTATCGATTGTTTTCGTTAAAACTGACGGTGAACAGGAACAATTAGCCATTATTTTTCGCCCTGCAAGCCTTACCTTTGCGCCTCAATTTTGGTTCAGTTATAAGGAATGAAATACATCAACGAAATAAATAGGCGCAAAACATTCGCCATCATCTCTCACCCGGATGCCGGTAAAACTACTTTAACAGAAAAATTCCTGTTATTTGGCGGCGCTATACAAACTGCGGGCGCTGTAAAAAGCAACAAAATAAAAAAACATGCCACCAGTGATTTCATGGAAATTGAAAGACAGCGTGGAATTAGTGTGGCAACCAGTGTTATGACATTTGAGTACGACGGTCATTTAATAAACCTTTTAGATACACCGGGACATAAAGATTTTGCAGAAGATACTTACAGAACATTAACAGCCGTAGATAGTGTGGTTTTGGTAATTGATAGCGTAAACGGGGTAGAACCTCAAACACGCAGGTTAATGGAAGTTATTGCCATGAGAAAAACACCGGTGATAGTTTTTATTAATAAGATGGATCGTGATGGAAAGAACAGGTTTGAGTTATTGGAAGAAATAGAAAATGAATTAAAGATACAGCTGCATCCAATGACCTGGCCGATCAATAGCGGTAAAGATTTTAAAGGCGTGTACGATCTGCGCCAAAAAAGTTTAGTCTTATTTACTGCAGGTACAAAAGCCAATGATGAAGATGTTTTGGAAATTACAGATCTGAGCCAGGATATTTTAAATAAAAAAATAGGCGATAGGGATGCTGATCAATTAAGAGAAGATGTTGAATTGATAGATGGCGTATACGGACAATTAAACACAGCCGATTATTTAAGCGGTTCAATTGCCCCCGTATTTTTTGGAAGTGCCGTAAACAATTTCGGCGTAAAAGAAATGTTGGATACTTTTATTAAGATTGCACCAACACCAAGGCCAAGACATACAACCACAAGAGACGTAAACCCCGAAGAAGATAAATTCAGCGGGTTCATTTTTAAGATACATGCCAACCTCGATCCTAAACACAGGGATAGGATCGCATTTTTAAGGGTATGCAGCGGTAAATTTGAACGCAATGTGTATTATAACCATGTGCGTATGGAAAAAGATTTTCGCTTTAATAATCCGTATAGTTTTTTAGCCAGGCAAAAAGATGTGATCGAAGAAGCTTACCCGGGCGATGTTGTAGGCTTATTTGATACCGGCAACTTTAAAATAGGAGATACTTTAACTGAAGGTGAAGAATTTTTCTTTACGGGTATCCCAAGTTTTTCTCCTGAAATTTTTAAAGAAGTAGTGAATAAAGACCCGATGAAAACCAAGCAATTGGAAAAAGGTGTTTTGCAATTAACTGATGAAGGGGTTGCGCAATTATTCACACAGTTTGGTGGCAATAAAAAAATAATTGGCTGTGTAGGAGAATTACAATTTGAAGTAATTCAATATCGTTTGTTGCAAGAGTACGGCGCATCTGTACAAATGAACAGTCTGCCGTTTTTTAAAGCATGCTGGCTTACAAGTAAAGACCCTAAAAAATTAGAAGATTTTGTTCGTTTTAAACAAGCCAATATTGCCGAGGATAAAGATGGGCACCTTGTTTATCTGGCTGCAAGCGAATGGTTCTTAAATACTGAGATACAGAATAACCCCGATATTGAATTTCACTTCACGAGTGAGATACATAAGTAAAAAATGTACTGATTATAAACCGGTATAATTGTGTGGAGTAATGCGTTTCAATTCTTGTTTGATAGCTGCAGAAACTTTTAGCTTGCCAATAAATGCATGGATCGCTTTTTTATCGATCGCTTTTTTACCTCTTGTCAGATCCTTAAGCGCCTCGTATGGCTTAGGATAATTTTCTCTTCTTAAAATAGTTTGAATAGCTTCGGCAACAACGGCCCAGTTATTATCAAGGTCTGTTTTTAGCTTTGCTTCATTCAATACTAATTTGTCTAATCCTTTTTCAATTGATCTGATCGCTAGAACGGTGTGTGCCATTGGTACGCCAATATTTCTCAACACAGTAGAATCTGTAAGGTCTCTTTGTAATCTTGATATCGGCAATTTTGCTGAAAGATGCTCCAGTAAAGCATTGGCGATACCAAAGTTGCCTTCTGCATTTTCAAAATCAATAGGGTTTACTTTATGCGGCATGGCGGAAGAACCTATTTCGCCTTTCTTTGTTTTTTGTTTGAAATAGTCTGTACTGATATATGTCCAGATATCCCTGCAAAAATCAAGGAAGATCGTATTGATACGTTTGATCGCATCAAAATGAGCTGCCAGTGTATCGTAATGTTCTATTTGTGTAGTGTATTGCTGGCGCTGTAATCCTAATTTTTCTTCTGTGAACTGATTGGCAAATTTTATCCAATCGTATTTGGGGTAAGCTACATGGTGCGCATTGAAATTACCAGTAGCGCCACCAAACTTTGCAGTGAAAGGTATGTAACTGAATAACTGTATCTGGTTCTCTAAACGTTCAACAAAGACCATTATCTCTTTACCTAAACGGGTAGGAGATGCAGCTTGTCCGTGTGTACGCGCCAGCATCGGAATGTCTTTCCATTGCTTGGCCAGTAATGCTAAATGATGTTGTAGATTGATGATCGCCGGCAGGTAATCATGTTCTACGGCATGCTTCCAACTAAGTGGAATGGCGGTATTATTGATATCTTGAGAAGTTAATCCAAAATGTATCCACTCTTTCAATTGCGGCGCATGGCATTTATCTAACTCAGCTTTTAAAAAATATTCTACTGCTTTTACATCATGGTTCGTGATCTTCTCTGTTTCTTTTATCTGTTCTGCATCTGCTAAAGAAAAATTCTCCGCTACGGTCAATAAATGTGTTTTTACTGCAGCCGGTATTTTGAAGAATTTTTTTTCTCCCAAAAACAAGAAATACTCAACTTCTACCAATACCCTGTATTTTATTAATGCAAATTCGGAAAAATAACTATCCAATTGTTGTAATTGTTTACGGTAACGTCCGTCGATAGGAGAGATTGCAGTGAGTTGGTTTAAATCCATAATGATCATGTAAATTTGCAACGCAAAAATAAACTAAAGGAATTGGACAGAAAAATAAGAGTGGGCGCTGTGAGCTATTTAAACACAAAACCACTGATATATGGGTTTGAACAAGGCATGATGAAAGATGCTGTAGAGCTTATTTTTGATTATCCGGCCAATATAGCCGCTGCATTGTTAGAAAATACCATCGATATTGGGTTAGTGCCGGTAGCGATCATCCCCGAAATGACCGAATACCACATAATTGGCAACCATTGTATCAGCAGTGAAGGAGAAGTGGCCAGTGTTTGTCTTTTTAGCGAAGTGCCATTGCAGGAGATCAAAACAGTATTACTGGATTACCAAAGCCGCACTTCGGTTAGACTTGCAGAGATCTTACTAAAAGAATACTGGAAGATCGATCCTGAAATTAAGGCAGCATCACATGATTTTAGGTCGGAAATAAAAGGTACAACGGCTGCTGTTGTGATCGGTGACAGGGCATTGGAGCAAAGAAAAATATCTCTTTACCAATATGACCTTGGATTGGCCTGGAAAGAATTCACGGGTTTACCATTTGTTTTTGCTGCCTGGATAAGCAGTAAAGAATTGGATAGTACCTTTATTAAGGCATTTGATGAATCCACTGCTTTTGGCCTGAAATACATTGATGAAATAGTTAGCGCAAACCCATATACTGTCTTTAACTTAAAAAGTTATTATACTCAATTTATTAATTATCAATTAACTCCTGCAAAAAAGGAAGGACTGGAGCTGTTTTTGAAATATTTGTAATAAAAGCAGTGTTTTTGAACTCCTTACTACTATATTATATGGAAAATCATTAGTTTCGCAACTCATTTTATTTATAAGTGTATGGCAGAAACCCTGGGTATGTTATGTGACAAATTAACGATTGTAAAATTAAAGCAATACCATACTGACGACGAGACAAGGCTTGCAAGTTTAAATAAACAAGCATTTAGTTTACAAGAAGAAATTGACGAATATATTGCAGATGCCATTGTAGGTAAAATACCTGTGGAAAGAATGACTTTTGCCGCAAATAAAGTATTCAAAAAAGAAGGCAATGATGTCGCTGCAGTTACAGGTAATATTGCTGAGGTTTTTTCTCATTTGGCAGATGTTAATTGTCGTTTATGGCACGAACAAGAAAAAGTATATGAATTTGAAAAGGTTCCTGTACATGAAAAAGACCAGGTAGTAAAACAATTAGCGCTACTAAATTTAGAAAGAAATCAATGTATCGACAACATTAATAATCAATTTGCTACCTCTATACAATCATTAAATAATAAGAATCAATAATGCATATACGTAAAAGAACAACTTGCAGAGTTTGCGGATCTCCATCTTTAACACCTGTGATCGACCTTGGCCCTCAATATTTACAGGGTTCATTTGTTAAGCCAGGAAAGGAATTACCTTCTCAACGCAAAATAAATTGTTCACTTGTTCGATGTAATCCGCAAGTAGATGAAAATGCCTGTGGGTTATTGCAAATGGAACATAGCGTTCCTTCTGAAATTCTGTACGCAGCTTATTGGTATCGCAGTGGCACTAATAATACTATGAGAAATCATTTAAAAAGTATTGTTGATAGTACATTGTCTTTTATTAAAAAAGATAATTGTAACGTACTTGATATTGGTTGCAATGATGGTACTCTATTAGGATATTATCCGGCAGGATTTTCAAAGTATGGTTGCGATCCAAGCGATGTTGCACAAGAAGTAAAAAATGCTACTGTAGTGCAGGATATTTTTCCTTCCGCACAATTGTCAAGAGCTATCGGAGATAAAAAAATGGATATCATAACATCTATAGCGATGTTTTATGATCTGGAAAGTCCGGTTGATTTTGTAAAAAGCATCAAACGTTTATTGTCTCCCGAAGGTATATGGGTTTTTGAAATGAGCTATATGCCTCATATGCTTGAGCTAGATAGTTATGATACGATCTGTCACGAGCATTTAGAGTTTTATAGCCTGGCTGTATTGGAAAAAATTGCTGGAATGGCGGATATGAAAATATTTAAAATTTCTTTCAATGATATTAATGGAGGCAGTATTCGTTGTTATGCAACACACAAAGAAAGCAGTCTTTATTACGATCATGACAATTACAAGTTGATGAATGAAATAAGACAAAAGGAATTCGACCTTGAATTAGATACCGACAAGCCGTATGTTGCTTTTCAATACAGGATAGAAAAAGTAAAAAATGAATTGCATGACCTGTTGGTAAAATTAAAAAATGAAGGTAAAAAAGTACATGTTTACGGTGCTTCAACAAAGGGTAATACAATATTACAGTGGTGTAACATAAATAGTATGTTAGTTGAATATGCGGCAGAAAGAAATCCTGATAAATATGGTGCGTATACTTTAGGTACTAATAT
>DATHHR010000188.1:0-14037 GCA_035317105.1 Ferruginibacter sp.
GGTTTTGGTAAAATAACATCAAAAGCAGAGATGCGGTTGCTTGCCACCATCACCAGTAAATTATCTGCAATACTATATACGTCACGAACTTTTCCTTTGTAAAAATTTGTTTGTTGCGGGAATTGAAATGTAGCCATAGTGCAAATTACCTGCACGCAGTTGAAATACCCAATTTTTATTGATCAAGATTTCAACAACTGGGTATAAATTTTATCAGAATAAATACCGGTTTTCATTGATAATCATCTAGAAAAGTCTGTGCTCATCCAGACCCTTTTTTTATTATCTTAGCTAAATGAAAAAGGTAAATCTTTCCTTAACGTTATTGGTGTTATTATTTGGATGCTTCCTGATAACAGCAAGCTCATGTAAAAAAAGCAATAGCCCGGGTTCTTTGATGGGGAATTGGGGGATGATCTACCTGAATATTTATTATCCTGATTCAATTCCATTTCCTTTTTTGGACCGCAGCGATACGGTGTATTCACAGAATGAGTTTCTGTTGCAATTTCAACGGGATAAATTTTATTTCATGGATATAACAGCTTCGCCTGTGGATACAGTAGAAACCTATTCTTATACACTTATTGGTGATAATAAATTTACCGTATGGAACACTGCTACTAACGGTTATGATACCACGAGTTATATTATTTCGAATGATACATTGTTAACGACAGGCAGGTATAATATCTATCCATATTCTACTGTTACTACGGCCGCGTATGTTCGCCGGTAAATAAAATACGTTATAAAAAAGGCCGCAAGATAATTGCGGCCTTTTTTATGTAGTAAGTTCTTTATTAAACATTGAACCTAAAGTGCATTACATCTCCGTCCTGCACTAAATATTCTTTTCCTTCAATTCTTAGTTTACCATTATCCCTGCAAGCTGCTTCAGATTTATAAGTTACAAAATCATTGTAAGCAATAACTTCTGCTTTGATAAAGCCTTTTTCGAAATCAGTATGAATCACGCTGGCCGCTTGTGGCGCTTTCCATCCTTTTTGAATTGTCCAGGCCCTCACTTCCTGCACGCCTGCAGTGAAATAAGTGTATAGGTCCAGTAATTTATAAGTAGAATGGATCAATCTGTCCAAAGCCGGCTCTGTCATTTTATATTCTTCCATGAACATTGCTTTATCATCTGCATCTTCAAATTCTGCTATCTGTGCTTCAATAGCATTTGTCATAACAATAACTTCTGCGCCTTCTTTAGCAACAGCAGCTTTTAATGCATCAGAATATTTATTGCCGGTGTGCATACTTGCTTCATCAACATTAGCCACGTACAAAACGGGTTTGTCTGTCAATAAATAAAGATCAGCAATAGCGAGCTTTTCTTCTTTAGATAGACCTAAGCCCAACACATTTTTACCATCGTTCAATTGTTGCTGGCACCTTACTAAAACATCATATTCTGCTTTTAATTTGGTATCGGTCTTCATCATCTTTTCTGTCTTGGCCAATTTCTTCTCAACACTTTCCATATCCTTCAATTGCAATTCCGTTTCGATGATATCTTTATCGCCAATAGGATTGATAGGTCCTTCGTCTCTCAAAATATTTTCATCTTCAAAACATCGGATCACCTGGATGATGGCATCTACTTCACGGATATTCGCCAAAAATTTATTACCCAATCCTTCACCTTTACTTGCGCCACGTACTAAACCAGCAATATCAACGATCTCGATCTGTGTCGGAACAGTTCTATCGGGTTTTACAAACTCAGCCAACTTTATGATCCTTTGATCGGGCACATCTACCAAACCAACATTTGGTTCGATGGTACAAAAACGGTAATTGCTCGCCTGAGCTTTGGCGCTATTGCTTACTGCGTTAAATAAAGTTGATTTACCCACGTTCGGTAATCCTACGATTCCTGCTTTTAAAGCCATTTTCTTAAAGTGTTAAGTTGTAAGTATTAAGTTATAAGTTCTGCCATAACTTAATTTGAAGGTGCAAATGTAAAACAAAGTAGCAAGATATTGATATCAGCTACTTAACTTAGCACTTATAACTTAATACTTACAACTTTCATGGCATTAAGCAGAATCTGGAGTGCATTTATAATCATAGCCATTATGGCGGCGAGCTTTACCTGTTTATTTACAAGCGGCGGCAAAGATATTTATAGCAGGATGGTAGTTGGCAAGGCAGGAGATACAACACATGCCCAACAGGTTGACAGCGCTTCGCTTTCGCAAAAAATAACGGCGGCTTTACTGACATCAAAAGAATATAAGGATGGCGACATTAACTATGTAAAGACAGCTGATAATAAAATAATCACTTTTAAAGAACAAAGCGCCGATGGTATTTTGGCTACTTGTAAAAGTGCCGTTGATCTGTGTATTGGTTTGATAGGAGTGATGGCGCTCTTTATGGGTTTTATGAGTATTGCTGATAAAGCAGGCGGCATACGTTTTTTATCCAGGATCATCGGGCCATTCTTTTCTAAATTATTTCCTGATGTACCAAAAGATCATCCCGCATTCGGACATATGATGCTGAATTTTTCTGCGAATTTATTAGGTCTGGATAATGCCGCAACACCATTCGGTATAAAAGCGATGGAAAGTCTGCAGGAGATCAATCCCGATAAAGAAACAGCTTCCAACGCGCAGATAATGTTTTTATGTTTACATGCATCGGGCTTAACATTGATACCGGTTAGTATTATTGCGGCAAGGGCGAAACTGAATGCGGTAAATCCTACTGATATTTTTATTCCCTGCATGATCGCCACATTTGTTGCCACGATCGCTGCGATGCTGGTTGTTTCTTATAAACAAAAGATCAATGTTTTTCAGCCGGTGATTTTAGGTTGGGTATTGGGTATATCTTCTTTAATTGCTTTGTTGGTCGTTTATGTTAATCACTTGCCACATGATAGCATGGATTCTTTTTCGGGCATACTGAGTAACGGCATCATCTTATTGATCTTTTTATTGATCATATTGGGAGGTTTATATAAAAAGATAAACATCTTCGACGCATTTGTGGAGGGTGCTAAAAATGGATTTGAAACAGCCGTGAGAATTATCCCTTACCTGGTTGGAATGTTAGTAGCGATAAGTATGTTGCGTACAAGCGGAACTTTTGATATCATCATAAATGGAATGACGCATTTATTTGCCGCTGTTGGATTTGATACGCGTTTTGTGCAAGGTTTACCAACAGCACTCATTAAACCATTAAGCGGAAGCGGTGCCAGGGGAATGATGATCGATACGATGAAAGCAGCAGGTCCCGATTCTTTTGCGGGAAGATTGAGCTGTATCTTACAAGGATCTTCAGATACAACTTTTTATGTGGTGGCTGTTTATTTTGGTGCGGTATCTATTAAAAATACGCGTTACTCAATTGGCGCTATGTTATTGGCAGATCTAGTTGGGATCGTTACAGCGATAGGGTTGTGTTATTTGTTTTTTGGGAGTTCAATCTAGTATTTACTACTGAGATACTGTAAAAACTATAGGTTGGCGAATATAGGAGCTTACATTTTTGCCATTTTGAAATGCGGGTATCCACAGGGGTGAGTTGTTAATAACCCTGATAGCTTCTTCTTCCATACCATATCCAAAACTTGTTTCCGCTTCTATATTTGTGGGCTTACCGTCTCTGTCTATAATGAATCTTATAATTACTTTGTAAGAACCAACCGGGGCTTTTTTTCTGGTAGGAACATCAGCATCAATATTGCGGCTTATATATTGTGCCCATGCCTGCAGCCCACCATTTTGGAATTCAGCTTTATATTCAACATTAGTATACTTTGTCGTGTCGATAGAATTAGTGGTGCTATCTGTTGGACTTTTTATAGTTTGCGCTTGTAGAGAAGTAAAACTTAAAACAAGCAAAGAAAAAAGTAATGGCGTTTTATTTTTTGTAAATGTTTTCATATGTATCATTTGTCTCCACTAACGATAAAAGTTACTGGCTCACGTTTATAAGAATTTACGGCAGATCCGTTTTGTGTTGCAGGTATCCAATGGGGACTTTTTAAAATTACTCTTATTCCCTCTTGTTCCACACCATAGCCAGCATTCGTTTCGGTGGTTATGTTACTGATTGATCCATTTTTTTTTATAATAAAATCTATAATTATTTTGTATGTCCCATTAGGAGCGCCATTATTAACGGGAACATTTGCATTTAATGTTTTTTGAAGAAATTTAAACCATCCATGCATTCCTCCCGGAAAACTTGCAGCTACCGCAGGTTTTAAATATACTGTATCGTCATTGGCTACTATAAAGACCTTACTAGTATCTTTGAAAAGATCACTGCTCTGAGCGTGACTTACTAAACTACTTACAAGAAGAAATAAAAGGATAATTAAAAAACGTCCGCTTTTAATTTGTATCATAGGTATAGGTTGTTATTTTATTAACGTCTGCCTCTGTGCCTTCTTCTAACCCTTGCTGCAGGCTCTGCCGCTTCGTTTTCTTCATCGGCTTCTGCTTTACCACCGTAGTTACCAAAAAGTCCCGCTAATTCTTTGGCATGATAAATATTGCGGTTGTATTTATTGCCGATGATAATGATCGTGGCAGAGTCTTGTATCATTCTTATAAAAGAAGCATTACTGCCATGCCACCAACCGTTATGATAAATTATTTTTTTACCTGAAGGAAACACAAACATCCTCCAGCCTAATCCGTAATTTCTAATGCCTCTTCTTTCATTGCTGTAAGGAGTGTAGGCCAGCGTCATTGTTTCGGGTTTAAATATCACGCCCGTGGTTAATGCCCTGTCCCATATCAACAGGTCTCTCGGCGTGGTGTATATATCTTTATCACCATACACTTTATCCAGGTAAGTATCTTTTTCTATCCTGCCCCTATAATCATAACTGCGGTTAGCAACGGCCATGCTATCAGGATTAAAAATAAAAGTATTCGTCATGTGCAGCGGCGTAAAAAATGTCTGCTGCATATATTGCGGAAATTTTTCGCCCGTTACTTTTTCTACTAATAATGCCAATAACGCAAAGTTGGTATTGCAATATTCAAAATGCGTATCAGGAGTAGAAATATCTTTTATCTCATTTTTACGCGCGATCATTAAGGATAGTACATCTTCATTGGTCGCAAATTTTGTCTCATCCCAATGCAGGTCTTCTAAAAAGTACAGGTAATTAGGTAAACCGCTTCTATGGCTCAACATATCCCTGATAGTCACACCCGGATAATTGAACTGCGGAAAATATTTGCTGAACTGGTCGTCTAATTTGATAAGGCTATCCTGGTATAATTTCAATACCGCCATCGCAGTAAATGTCTTGGAAACCGATGCTATCTGGAAAGAAGTGTTTTGCGTAACAGAATCTTTGCCACCGATATGCGCCATCCCTTTATACTGCTCAAATATGATATTACCATTTTTAGCTACCAGCATGCCGCCATTAAAACCGCTGTTTCTTAAACGGGCATTGTACCATTCGGCACAGCCATCGTGCAAATGCTGCTGTAATGCGGGCGATATAGGCGTTGGAGCGGGGATATCTATCAAATTAGGCGCAGGAATAGCTGATAAAGTAGTTGGGGCAGACTTTAGCTGGGGCTGCTCGTTTGATTCGGAAGAAGCCGAATGACAGGCAGATAAGCCGGCAATGCTAACGATAATGGCACCTAAACAAGTCCTGTAAGTAAGTGACCCTGAACTAATAGGAGTATATTTTACTCTATTAAAAAAAGATTTTATTCCCGACAACGTAATAGATTAAGAATTAGATAGAATATATTTGCGCAAAATACGGAAGTAAATTAAATATCATGGCAGAAAAAAAATTGACTAGTTATCCTAAAGAGAAGATAAATATACTTTTTTTAGAAAATATCAGTGATGCGGCAGTTAAATATTTCAATAATGCAGGGTATACAAGCGTAAAGAAATTGAGTGGCGCATTGAGCGAAGAGCAGTTAATAAAAGAAATAAAGAATGTCCATTTATTAGGTATCCGCAGTAAAACACAGATCACCAAAAAGGTGTTGGATGCAGCAGAAAAATTACAAGCCATCGGTTGCTTTTGTATCGGTACCAACCAGGTAGACCTTAAAGAAGCAACACAAAAAGGCGTAGCGGTTTTTAATGCACCGTATAGCAATACCCGTAGCGTAGCAGAATTAGTGATCGGCGCTTCTATCATTTTGATCCGTAAAATAATCGATAAAAATATTGCGGCACACCAGGGCATCTGGCTGAAAGATGCAAGTGGTAGTTATGAATTAAGAGGAAAGACATTAGGCATTATCGGATACGGAAGTATCGGTAGCCAGTTAAGTGTATTGGCCGAAAGCTTAGGAATGAAAGTGGTGTTTTATGATGTAGAAACTAAATTGCCTTTAGGTAATGCAGAGCAAAAGAAAACATTGAAAGAAATGCTGGCGATATCTGATATCGTTACATTACATGTACCTGAATTGCCTTCTACAAAGAACATGATCAATAAGACCAATTTAAAATATTTCAAAAAAGGCGCTACATTAATTAACTATGCAAGAGGCGAAGTAGTTGACTTAGATGCTTTGGCTAAATATTTAAAAGAAGGGCATTTAAGTGGCGCAGCAGTAGATGTGTATCCTTGGGAACCGGAAAAAAATGGCGATAAATTTACTACCCCATTACAAGGCTTAAGCAATGTTATCTTAACGCCACATATCGGCGGCAGCACACAGGAAGCACAACACAATATCGGTGAAGATGTAAGCAATAAATTATACAAATATTTAGAAAAAGGAATTACTACCGGTAGTCATACCACACCGGGTTTGAACTTGCCTCCGCAAGAAGGAACGCACCGTATTTTGCATATCCACAATAATGTACCAGGTGTATTGAGTGAAATAAATACCACGCTATCTAAAAATCACATCAATATATTAGGCCAGTATTTAAAAACGAATGATGAGATAGGTTATGTTGTGTTAGACGTTAACAAGGCGCTAAGTGCAGAAGCATTGTCGCTTTTAAAGAAAGTGAAAAACACGATCAAAGTGCGTTTATTGTATTAAGCCATATCCATAAAAGAATTAAATTACAATCCTGCTCTTTTTGGCAGGATTTTTTATTAATACCATAATATGAAAATAATAATAATAGGCGGCGGCTTTGGCGGATTACGCCTGGCAAGAAAATTAAGTAACCGCTCAGGTTTTGATGTTACTTTAATTGATAAGCATAATTACCATGAGTTTCAGCCCTTATTTTACCAGGTGGCTACTGCCGGTCTAGATGCAAGCAATATATCTTTTCCTTTACGTAAGGTTTTTCATGGCAGTAAAAATGTACGTGTTAGACTGGCAGAAGTACAGCAAATAGTATCTGCGCAAAATAAAGTAGTAACCAATATTGGTGAGTTTGACTATGATGTATTGGTGATCGCTACGGGAGCAGGAACAAATTTCTTTGGTAACCAAAGTATCATTGATCACGCATTGCCGATGAAAAGTACGGCGGAGGCTTTGGAGCTACGTTATCGTTTCTTACACAATTTCGAAAAAGCTGTTAGTGCTAAAAACGAAAAAGACCTGCAAAGCTTATTAACCATCATCGTTGTTGGCGGTGGACCAACTGGTGTAGAATTAAGTGGCGCTATCGCGGATATGAGAAAATATGTTTTGCCCAAAGATTATCCAGAACTCGATTTTTCTAAAATGACGATCTATTTATTAGAAGGGTTGGATAAAACTTTGGCTGCAATGACCGAAGCATCAAGTGCAGACTCAAGAAAATATTTAGAAAGGTTAGGCGTAAAAGTGATGACAGGTACAACACTAAAAGAATACGATGGTGTAAAAGCAACTTTACAAAATGGCGAAACGATCGATGCAGCTACGTTGATATGGGCAGCAGGCGTAAAAGGAAATGTACCCGAAGGAATTAATAAAGCATTAATAGCAAAAGGCAACCGCATAAAAGTTGATCATCAAACAAAGGTTGAAGGAATGGCTAATATTTATGCCATTGGCGATGTAGCTTATTTAGAAAATGAATTTTATCCCAAAGGCCATCCACAATTATCACCTGTGGCCATACAGCAGGCAGATCTTCTTGCGGCAAATTTGCAGCTGATCGAAACCAAAAGCAATAAACCATTGAAAGATTTTATTTATACCGATAAAGGAACAATGGCAACAGTGGGCCGTAACCTTGCAGTAGTAGATCTTACAAAACCGAAATTACATTTTGGAGGGTTTTTTGCCTGGCTAACATGGATGCTGGTGCATTTATTTTTAACGCTTGGCGTAAAGAACCGTTTTTTTATTTTATTGAACTGGGTATATAGTTACTTTACCTACGATCAAAATTTGCGTTTGATCTTTAAAGACTATGATAGTAATAAAATAGCCGCTAAATAAAAAATTAAACTGTTTCTTTTCTAGATCGTAAATATGCTTTAATCGGTACATTGTATTTATCAGAAACATTGCTGTAGGCCAATACTAATATCACAGTGATCACACCAATTAAAGAACCGGCTAATACATCCATCAAAAAATGTTGTGATAAATAAACCCTCGAATAAGCGATCAGTATCGCGGTAACGCAAAAAAGAAATTTGATATAATGTTGCCTGATATAAAAAGCAAAAAAAGCAAAGAAGCTAAAAGCAGTTGTTGAATGCCCGGAAGGAAAACTACTGACCTCATTCATTTCTATACCACTCACCAGTTTAAGCTGAATATGCAAGTCTTTAAAAACACGGTAGGGGCGATACATATCCTGTACCAATACATCTTTAAATAAATGCGTTACGATCGTGGTGATAATAAAAATGATAGCAAGCTGAATAGACATCTTTGTATTATAAAATAGCAATACAATGATGGCTACTACAATAATTCCGCCATCGCCCGTTAATGTCAAGATCCGGAATAATGTATCCATCCACCCACCAACAAATTGGTTGCTCATTAAATGCAGGTCAACCTTGCTGTAAGTAAAACAGTAGTAACTGCAGACAATAACAAACAGCAACCAGGGAGCCACAAACCACAAATTATCCTGCAAATATTTTTTCAACATATACGGCTTAAGTATTTGAGTCAAAAATATAACTTCCTTTTTATAATCCCGTAGGGATGAAATATTAATAGAAGACATATGATTATTGACAAAGCGCCGTAGGTGCGATATATACCGTACCTACGGCACTCTTGGTGTGTTGTCAGGCGGAGATTATTAATATTTCATCCCTACGGGATTTAACAATTTATATAGCTAGGTTCCTACTTCATTCAAAATATGATCGATCTGGTTACCTGATAATTTTACATACTCAGCATAATCTTTTGGATGCCTTCTATGGATATACAATAACAAAAGTCCGGTGGTTGTATTTAATAGCGTAGCTTTTATTCTTGCGGCATCTTTTTCAGTAGTTAATTTATTTTTGATACAATAGTTCCATTCTTCTTCAGTTAATCTATCCAGAAAAGAAATGATCAGAGAGGAGGCTTCCTGGTTGCCACCAATATCGGATAGCTTCTCAATAAAAAATAATTCAAAAATGCCGGGGTATTGGATAAAATAGTCGAGATAAGCCTTAGTGATCGCTTGTAGTTTTTTTGAGCCGCTGGGTATTTTTTCTGTCTGCTCTTTTACATGTGTTTCGCATTCTGTCTGAAAATCTTTCACACAATAAAATACCAGCTCTTTTACATCTTTAAAATAATTGTATAAAGTAGCAAAGGAATAACCTGCGCGTTCGGCAATATTTCTTACGCTTATGTTTTTAAGTCCTTCGCCTTTAAGAATATCTTTTGTGGCTTCAATAAAGTAGCCCTTCATTCTTTGTTCCTGTATTTCTTTTCTTTCCATTATCATCGTACATTATATTAACAATGCAAATTTAATGAACACTGTTAATATTATCAAATAAAAAAAGGAGAAAAGTGATGTTTCTCCTGTAAACTATTGTAAATCAGTTATATCTTATCCGTATGCATAGCCATTTTCTTCATCATATCAGTAGAAATAGAATCAGAATACATGCCGTAAGCACTGGTAAAAGTGCCTTTTATATTACCCTCTTTTGATTCAACAGCATATACAACGTCTTCATCAGATGGGTTTGTTTCACCTTCAAAGCGGTACACTTCAACTATTTCAAATTCATTCGGGTTCAGCAGAACCTTTTTATCGGAACAGATCAGTTTATCGAAAGACACATTAAAATCAAGCGTATAGCCCCTGCCTTTAAGGCCATTTAATGCTGCCACTACCGTATCATAAGTTTGCATATAAAAATTGTTTGATTTAAAGTTACTGAATCTGTGTTGACCTATCAACATTTAATAACAGTATTTGTGCCAAAGTACAGTATCGGGTTAGTTTACTTAACTTGCAGCCTATCTGAAGGTAAATTTAGCAGGATTTATGCAATTAAGCGGATTGATATGTTATTCAAATCCCATAAATTAATATGATCCTTCCAAATCCTGGTTCAGACAAAAAAATAAATAGCAGAGAATAAAAATTATGGGTAAAACGAATACAGGACAGGTTAAAAAATCATCACAGGTATTAATTGTAAAAGGCAAATTGGATATTTCACGCAGTGGAATGGGGTATGTAATTGTAGAAGGCCAGGATAAAGATATTATGGTTAAGCCGAATGATTTCGGCCAGGCATTTCATGGTGATACGGTACGTGTACAAATTTCAAAAGATAACGGCAGAGGCAGCAGGATAGAAGGAAAAATTGTTGATGTGGCAGAGCGCAAACAAACAGAATTTATTGGCACCATGCAGGTGAGCAAAAATTTTGCTTTTTTTGTTTCAGATTCAGAAAAGCCCGTGCCTGACTTTCATGTTGGCTTAGATAAATTAAATGGTGCAGTAGATAAGGATCGCGTGATCGTACGTTTGGCTAAATGGGCCAAGGGCGATAAAAAACCTGAAGGCGAAGTGATATCCGTAATACAGGCAGAAGATATCAATGATATGGCAATGAAGGAATTGCTTTTAGAAGCAGGCTTCCCTTTATCATTTGATGATGCTGTGATGAAAGAAGCAGGAGAATTATCTGATGTAATTACGCGCGAAGCAACAAGAGTAAGAAAAGATTGTCGTGATATTTTAACCTTCACTATCGATCCGGTAGACGCCAAAGATTTTGATGATGCGATCTCTATCAGAAATTTAGATAATGGCTGTTATGAAATAGGCGTGCACATTGCAGATGTGAGTCATTTTGTAAAGCCAGGCACAGCCCTAGATAAATCAGCATACGACAGGGCAACAAGTGTTTACCTGCCAGACAGAGTGAACCCTATGTTGCCGGAAAAGATATCGAACGAATTATGTTCATTACGCCCTAATGAGGATAAATATACTTTCTCTGTCATTTTTCAAATTACTAACAAGGCAGAAATAAAACATAAATGGATCGGTAGAACGTTGATACATAGCAATCATCGCTTTACTTACGAAGATGTGCAGGAAGTGATAGAAACAAAAGATGGCCCGCATCATCCTAAAGCATTATTATTATTGAATAATTTAGCCAAGCAGTTTCGCGCAGAAAGATTTGCCAAAGGTGCCATCAATTTCTCGTCGCAGGAAGTGCGTTTTAAATTAGATGATAAAGGAAAACCATTGGGCATTGTAGTTAAAGAAAGCAAAGAATCACATCAGCTGATCGAAGAGTTTATGTTGTTAGCCAACAAAACGATCGCTGAATATGTATCTAAGATAAAGATCAATAAGGAACCGATGCCTTTTCCTTACCGTGTACATGATACACCAAGTGAAGAGAAATTAAAACCATTTGTAGTATTCGCAAAAAAGTTTGGGTATACATTCGATATGGACAACCAGGCGGCTATCGCCAAATCTTTTAATGCTTTATTGAAAGCAGTAGAAGGCAAACCGGAGCAGCATGTGTTGGAACAATTAGGTATACGCACTATGGCAAAAGCGGTTTATACGTCAGAAAATATTGGTCACTATGGTTTAGGCTTTGAGCATTATTGTCATTTTACTTCACCGATCCGCCGTTACCCCGATGTAATGGTGCACAGGGTTTTACTGGAATGTTTAGAAAAAAACCTGAAGCCTGATAAAAAGATGGAGGAGAAATGCAAGCATTGCAGCGATAAGGAAAGAAAAGCAATGGAAGCAGAACGTGCCGGCAATAAATACAAGCAGGTAGAATTTATGCAGGATTATGTGGGTGAAGAATTTGATGGTATTATCAGCGGCGTTGCCTCTTTTGGTTATTTTGTAGAAACAGTATTGCACAAGTGCGAAGGGATGGTAAGTGTGAGAGACCTGAGCGATTATGATGATTTCCGTTTGGATGAAGCTGATTATGCTTTAGTGGGTATGCGCACGGGAAGAAAATTCAGGATGGGTGATCAGGTAAAAATAAAAGTTGTTGCTGCTAACCTTGCCAAGCGCCAGCTTGATTATCATTGGATACCGAATGAAGAAGAAGGAACAGTGAGTACGGTTAAGGATAATGCTAAGCTAGCAAAAGGTAAAAAGATCAAATCAAAAAAATAACGATAATCATCGCTTCGTAAAAAAATACTTACTTCGCACAAAATTTGTTTATGCTGAACGGAAAAAAAATTGTTGTTGTACTTCCAGCCTATAACGCAGAAAAAACCTTAGAGAAAACCTATCGTGAAATACCTTTTGATATTGTTGATGATGTGATATTGGTAAACGATGCCAGTAAAGACAATACGGTAGAAGTGGCAACGCGCTTAGGCATTCGCCATATTATAACGCATCCGCAAAACAGGGGTTATGGCGGCAATCAAAAATCATGTTACAATAAAGCCCTGGAACTTAATGCCGATGTGGTGATAATGCTGCACCCGGATTACCAATACACGCCATTACTGATACCGGCTATGAGCAGCATCATTGCTAACGAGCTTTACCCGGTAGTATTTGGTAGCCGTATTTTAGGAAAAGGCGCATTGAGAGGCGGTATGCCGATGTATAAATACATTGCGAACCGCTTGCTGACCTTATCTCAAAACCTATTAATGGGACAAAAATTAAGCGAGTACCATACTGGTTATCGCTCTTTTAGTGCCGATGTTTTACGCAAAGTAAATTACGAAGCAAACAATGATGATTTTATTTTTGATAATGAAATGATCGCGCAGATATTTGATGCAGGGTTTGAAATTGCTGAAGTTACTTGTCCGACGAAATATTTTGATGAAGCTTCTTCCATCAATTTTAAAAGAAGCATGAAATATGGCCTGGGTGTACTGGGAGTCTCTTTTGGCTATTTTTTAAAGCGCTTGAAGTTGTACAATTCTCCGATCTATCAACATAAGCTTTAGCCCAAGCAGTTTAATCATAAGCGTTCTTATCAATATTCTTTCCAAACGTTCCCCTGGTGCGTTTCCAGAAGCCTTCACGTTCTTCCAGTGATTTAAAATTCTCTTTAAATGCCTGCTTGTATTCTATCGAAGGATTGATCATTGTTGGCTCCATTGTCTTTAAGCTATCATATATAATGGGGATAAGGTCAATTGAAGGATCGAGCCTGCGTGTGAACTTACGCATTTGTTTTGCCTGAAACGGATCTGTTGCCAAAGCGATCGTTTCAAATCCTGCCTTCTTTGATTTTTTGTAGCAGTAGTAAATATTCTCCGTACTATGTTCCGCTTTTATCTCTGTATAAATATGTTCTTTCGGAATGCCGATCGCTTCTGCATACATGGCCATTATCATGGCTTCATAATACGGCGTATGTACAGCGCCTCCTGAATACATGATATTTTTGGCAATGCCTTTATCATATAAATATTTTGACCAATAAACGCGCGCTTTCATTATCCTGCTCCATTGCAGGCTATCAGTAGCTAAAGGCACGCCCGGTACAATGATCATATCATATGTTTTGGTGCTTGCTTTAGTGTAGTATTTTATGCAGGTTCTTTTTGAAAACGCACAGCTGCTAAGTATTGCAGCAATTAATAACCACACAAAATGTTTTGGTCTGGATGTTTTTGTTGCCATTGAAAGCAATTTGGCTTTAGATTTGTTGTAATATCG
>DATHHR010000189.1:0-16845 GCA_035317105.1 Ferruginibacter sp.
AATACAATGATAGCTGGGATGAAGACACTTTTTTGGCTTATTTGTTATCAATTATTTAAGAAAAGGTACCCGTATTCTCCTTTAAAAATATTTTTATGGCCATAATTAAGGTTTTAAAAATATTTTTAATATCTTCATCGAAACCAACCTTATAATCATGAAAAAAACAATCATTATTTCGGCGCTATTATTAATAGCATCCGCATCAATTATTTCCTGTAAAAAAAGTAGCGCCTCTACGTCCTTAGTAGGAACCTGGAAATCAACATCAGAAAAAGCAACATCCGTTGATTCTACTACAACACCAGTAACAGTAGTTACAATTGACACTACTTTTACAGCAGCTCCTTACCCGCTAGTTATTACATTTAATGCTGATGGAACTTTTTCTGCAATAAACGACGGAAGCAGCACTCCTGAATTAGGAACTTATTTTTATGGACAAGGAAAACTTTCTATAGAAGACAATGGCAGTTCTACTCCGTCAATAATCGGTTATACACTTGTGGGAAATACATTCACACTAATTCAAACGGAAAGCGATCCGGGTAATAGCTCTGAAACTGTCAACATCATATTTACTAAAGAATAAAATCTATTTTAAAAAAGCCGCACATTTAAACCTGCGGCTTTTTTTATTTGGACTTATTTTTTTTATTTCTATTTTCATCGAACCAACCTGATATGAAAAAAACAATTATTCTTTCATCGTTATTTTTGATAGCATCAACGTTACTTATTTCCTGTAAAAAAAGTAGTACTTCCAGCATAGTAGGAACATGGAAAGTAACAGGAGAAAAAATTACAGGTGTCGATTCTACTACAACGCCAGTAACAGTAACCACACAGGATACTACTTTCACAACAATTACCTCTCCGCTGGTTATCACATTTAATGCTGATGGAACTTTAAGTGCAATAAGTTCTGGAAGCGCTCCCCAATCAGGAACTTATTTTTATGGACAAGGAAAGTTTGCGCTAACAACCAACGGTAGTTCCGATCCTGAAATATTCAGTTATACATTATCGGGAAATACATTTACACTAATTCAAACGGAAAGTGATCCCGGTAATAGCTCTGAAACTGTCGACATCATATTTACTAAAGAATAGAATTTTTTTTAACTAATTCAACCCAAAACAATCATGAAAAAAACAATCTATTTTTCTACAATACTTGCAATAGTATCTGTAGTTGCATTTTCTTCCTGTAAAAAAAGTAGTAGCAGCCCTTCTATTACAGGTACCTGGAACGAAACAGGCGGGGTAGAAATAACCGTTGATTCTACTACAACTCCTGCCACCGTAACAACTCACGACACAACTTATACTGCCCCTTATCCTGCAACGCTTGCATTCACGAGTAATGGTAGTTTTACTTTTACCGAGCTCGGCGGTGGTTCACCTGAGATAGGTAAATACCTTATTAGTAACAACAAGTTAGTGCTAGAGGAAGGTGGTGCCGGCTTGGCTTCAGTAGCTAATTATTCTATCTCCGGAAAGACATTAACGATCTCTATAGTAGAAGACACTGAACCGGGAGTAGGATCAGAAACAGAAGAACTTATCTTAACAAAACAATAATTTAAAAATAAAACTATGAAAAAGACATTTCACCTTTCTGTTTTGGTCGTACTGGCAGTTATATGCGGTATCGCATTTTCTTCTTGTAAAAAATCAAGCAGCGGTCCTTCTCTTACAGGCGTATGGCAGGAAACACATGAAATAGATACACAGGTTGATTCTACTACAACTCCTATTACCGTAACAACTCACGACACTACTTTTGCAGCTCCTTATCCATTAACGATCACATTTACAAGTAATGGTAATTTTACTTTTGCCAATGGTGGTTCAAGTGAGCCAGGCACTTATTTTACCAGTGGTAACAATTTAGTATTGCAACCAACAGGTAGCCCTGAAGCAGAAGTAACTAGTTATACAATTTCTGGAAATACGTTAACGCTTACTTTCATAGAAATAAGTAATCCGGGAGATGAATCAGAAAGTGAAGTACTTACCCTAACAAAACAATAATTAAAAATAAGATCATGAAAAAAACACTTCACCTAGCCATCATCGCTCTAACAGCAGTAGTATGTGCTACCTCATTTACTTCTTGTAAAAAATCAAGCAGTAGTCCTTCTTTAGTAGGCACATGGAATTTGACCGGAGGAAAAGAAATATCAGTTGATTCAACTACTACTCCTGTTACCGTAACAACAGTAGATACTACTTATGCAGCGCCTTATACAACTTTGCAATTTAATGCGGATGGGTCTTTAGTGCTTACCAATACTGGTAGTCCCGCTGAATCGGGAACTTACTTTTATGGCCAGGGAAAAATAGGTTTAACCTTCGGCGGTGGCACACCGGGAGTAGCAGCTTATACGCTTTCGGGTAATACATTAACACTTATTGTAGTGGATGATAGCGAGCCAGGTGTTAGTTCCGAGACTGAAGATCTTATACTCACACGACAATAATAAATAAACAATCGCATATAAAAAGCAACTCCATAAAGAGTTGCTTTTTATTTTGCAAAAATGTATGCTATTTTATTGAAGTTTTTTAATTTTATTAATACCTTCATCAAAACCAACCTTATATTATGAAAAGATCAATTATCCTTGCAGCGTTGTTTTTCGTTGCATCATCAACAATTATTTCTTGTAAAAAAAGCAGTTCCAATAACTCAATTGTAGGAAGCTGGGTACTTAGCAGTGGTATAGTTGTAAATACAGACTCTACTACTACACCTTATACAGTTACAACTCAGGATACTACCATTGTAAACAGCACAGATGTAGTACAATTCAATGCTGATAATACCTATGCAGAATATAACCTGGGCACTACTCCTCCATCGCTAGCAGTTTCTGGTACTTATGTTTTGTTAAGAGGTGTTATTACTTTATTCGAATCAGGCGGAGGGACACCTTTTTCAGCGCTTTATTCGGTATCCGGCAATACGCTAACTATCATACAAACAGAAAACAACCCGGGCACATCATCAACTAAAATAACAGAGAAATTTATACGAGAGTAATAAATAATAGTCCTTGTTAAAAATGGCAACGATTTAAAAATAAAAATCCGCTGCACAATCTGGTGCAGCGGATTTTTATTTTTTTAAATATTTTTTATACCGATTCTACTGATCGTCTGTTGTCTTTTCTGTTATATCCATAGCATTAGCTGTATGGCTTTCATCCAGATGCAAATGTTTGAAAAACTTTTTTTGAAATACTAAAATAGTAATAACACCTACCGATATTGAAGCATCGGCCAAATTAAATATCGGGCGGAAAAATTCAAAATCCTGTCCACCCCAAAAAGGAACCCAGCTTGGAAAAGTAGCATCATGTATGATCGGGAAGTATAACATATCTACTACCCTGCCATGTAAAAAAGGCGCATAACCGCCTTCTTTAGGAAATAAAGTAGCAATATGTATTGGAGTACTTTCATCAAAGATCAATCCGTAGAACATACTGTCGATCAGGTTGCCAAATGCGCCCGCAAAAATAAGCGATGCACAAATTATGAAACCGGGATGGTCTTTCTTCTCAACAATACTACGCAGGTACCACACACCAAAGCCAACTGCTATCAACCTGAATAAGGTCAATATTATTTTTCCAAAGTCACCACCAAATTTCCAGCCATAAGCCATGCCCTCATTTTCTATAAAATACAAACGAAACCAATCGCCCAATACATAATTATAGTCACCAACACGATAATGCAGTTTGATATAAAATTTCAATGCCTGATCGGCAAACACTACTAAAAAAATAATAAGTGCAACAGTTCTTCCTTTCATAGTCGCTAAGGTAATAAGTTTTATTAATTGTTTTTTGATATTTTGTTTGTAGGAATTTTATCCCTGTTATTCTTCAAAATAAACTCTTTTCACGCGTTGCGAAATACCCGTGATGATCTCATAAGCAATGGTCTGCGACCATTTAGCCAGGTCACTCACCGACAGGTTCTCTCCAAATACAATTACTTCATCGCCTTCTTCAACGGCAACGCCGGTTATATCCAGCATCGTCATATCCATACATACATTGCCAATTATCGGAACAAGTTTTCCGTTGATATACATTTTTCCAATGCCATTACTTAGTATCCTTGGATAGCCATCTGCATAACCAATACGCACCGTAGCAATTACAGAATCTTTTGTTGCTACACCTTTACGGCTGTACCCTACACTTTCGCCTGCTTTTACTTTTTTTATTTGGGAGATGGTTGTTTTTAAAGTAGTAACATTTTTTAATTGCTGCTGTATAATAGGATCAACGCCATATAAACCAATGCCAAGTCTAACCATATCCAACTGCAGGTCTTTATGCCTGTGAATAGCAGAGGTATTGGCCATGTGTTGTAAAAAAGGATAGGCAATAGATTGCTGCAATAAACTAACTGCTTTTTTAAATTCGTTTGCCTGGTATCTCGTAAACTCATCATGCTCTGCAGAATCACTTGCTGCCAAATGTGTAAACACGCTTTGTATTTTAAATATAGAATTGTTTTGCAACTGATCGCAAAGCATTTTAATATCGGCGGCTTCAAAACCTAAACGATGCATTCCCGTATCGAGTTTAATATGCACAGGAAAATTATTAATGCCCGATTGATGCAGGTATTTTTGAAACGCATGTAAGATACTGAACGAATATAATTCCGGTTCAAGGTTATGTTGTACTAAAATATCAAAAGTCGTTTCTTCTGCATTCATCACCATGATGGGTAATGTAATGCCTGCTTTGCGTAATTCTACTCCCTCATCTGCGTAAGCAACGGCTAAATAATCTACTTTATGAAACTGCAATAAATTCGCGATCTCGAAACTTCCACTACCATAGCTAAAAGCTTTTACCATCGCCATTAACTTTACGCCAGGGTTCAATTGTTGCTGGTATTGTTTCAGGTTATGTGTTACGGCATTTAAATTAATTTCTAAAACAGTCTGGTGAACCTGTTGCTCTAACAAATGACCGATCTGTTCAAACTCAAATACCCTGGCTCCTTTTAGCAAGATCGTTTCATTAATAAAATGAAGGGAATAGAACTGCTCTTTAAAAGCAATTGTAGATGGAAAGAAAGTTACCTGTTTAATATTTTTAAATGCGGCGCTATGTTTTGATATCTCCGGACCGATACCAATTAACTGATCAATATTTTTTTGTTCTAATATATGCGCAATATCTGCATAGAGCTCATTATTACTTTTACCTGATTGAAGGATATCACTCAATATCAGCGTGCGCTTTGCATGTTGCTGTTGTTGCTGTAAAAAATTTAAGGCAATAACCAGTGAATTAATATCTGCACTATAACTATCGTTAATGATCGAGCAGTTATTATTTCCTTGTTTCAATTCCAAACGCATTTCCACCGGGCGCAGGCGAAGCATTCTTTCTGCTATAATATTTGGTGGCGTTTGCAATTGTATCAATACACAAATACAGGTGATCGCATTTTCGATAGAAGCATCATCTGTAAAGGGAATGATACATTTTATTATCTGCTCTTGTCCGTCCTCTTCTTTAATAGATGCAATAATAATTGTTTGCGTTGCGATCTTTTCAATAGAATTGATATGCAATGTTGCCTCTGCATTTTTTCCCCAGGAAAAAAGCTGAAATGTATCGGGCCGTACATTATTCGCAAACATAGGTACCGCATCATTTACATCCGGATCATCAGATCCGTAAATAAGCAGGTCGCTATGTATAAATAGTTTTAGTTTTTCATTTATTTTCTGTCGCACATTTAAAAAACCTTCCGCGTGCGCTTCCCCGATATTTGTAAATACACCGATCGTTGGCTCTATGATCTTTTGGAGCTGCTGCATTTCATCGGGTTGAGAAATGCCGGCTTCAAAAATAGCCAGTGTATGCTGGTCATTCATTTGCCATACACTCAATGGCACTCCTATTTGTGAGTTGTAACTTTTAGGACTGCGAACAATAGTATAATCTTCCTGTAACAATTGATACAGCCATTCTTTTACAATTGTTTTACCATTACTGCCCGTGATACCAATTACAGGAATAGTAAATTGCTTACGGTGAAAAGCAGTTAATGCATGAAGCGCTGCCAATGTATCTCTTACCTGCAAAAAAGTAGCACCGGGATATTTATTGATATCAGCATCAGCAAAGCTTTCGTCTACAACAAAATTTCTTACGCCTTTATCATACAACTCTTGTATAAATGATCCGCCATTTCTTCTTGGTCCGCCTAAAGCAAAAAATACAGATGTTGCAGGAAATAAAAGCTTACGGCTATCCAATAGCAAATGCTCTACCACCGAGTCATCGGCTTGTTGTAAGCTTTTCGCTTTCAGGATATCTGCTATAGTAGAAATCGTATACAATAGAGTAATAATTTATGCTACGGATTTTTGTTGCCGGTAAAGTGAATAAAATATAGAGCCGCTGATACACACCACGATCATTGCCAGTGATACCCAAACAGGTAAATGCACCCATTTTTCTACCAACATTTTGGCGCCGATAAATAATAGTACGATAGCAATACCCTGCTGCAGGTAAGGAAATTTATTTGCAGCACCATTCAATAAAAAGAACAAGCTGCGTAATCCTAATACAGCAAATATATTAGACGAGTAGATCAATAATTTCTTTTCCGGATCAGGAATGATAGAGAATACCGCCGGTATAGAATCTAACGCAAAAACAATATCGATCAACCCCAACATTACTACCACCATTGACAGCGACGTGAAAAGCATTTTTTTATTTTTAAAGATGATAAACTTCCCGTTAGGTTCCTCATCTGTTGTAGGCAATATTTTTTTCATGAACTTATATGCCCAGTTATCCTGCGGATCAAACTCATCGTCTTCTTTACTGGTAAACATGGATATGCCGGTATAGATAAGGAAGACGCCAAAAATATACATGACCCATTCGAACCTGGCCACCAGCTCGCTTCCTACCGCAATAAAAATGATCCGGAAAATGATCGCCATTAATATCCCCAGCAATAAGATCCTTGCATAATTATCTTCATGTACTTTAAAAAAAGAAAAGATGATAATGAAAACAAAGATATTATCGATAGAAAGCGACCATTCTAATAAATAAGCGGAAACATATCTAACCGCATCTTGTCTGCCTACTTCATACCAGATAAAAGCGCAAAAAGCAAATGACAATGCCACCCAGAAAATAGTTTGTATCAATGCCGTTTTTAAACTAACGACCGTGTTCTTCTTACTCAGCAAGCCGAGATCAAAAACCAATGCAATGACAAGCACGGTTCCAAAAACAAGGTATATTAGTTCTGTTGTTGACATTCTTTATTGAATATTTAATAAGTAATATTTAATATTAAAAAACGGCAGTACAATATTCAATATCAGATATTCAATATTAAATACTCGTGTATTTTCTTTTTTTCCACCATTGATAGATCGATCCAAATAAAAGTACCAATAAAATTGGACCAAGAATATTTCCTACTTCCCATTCCATTCTTTCATCTTCTAACTTAACAGGATCTAATAAACGTAAAGTGTAATCCTTTGCTTTCGCTTCTGATAGTCCGGATTGATTGATCAGGTAATCCAAGCAATTTTGAAAAAAATCTTTATTCGCGAAAGGAAATTCTTTTTGTGTACCGTAGGTATATTGATTCATACCCATTGGTATCGGCTGACCGTCCTTATCCTTTTCATTTAAAACCATATCGCCATCAGACACGATGATCATTTTATTATCATCAGCGCATTGTGGCATAAATATTCCGCCATAAGCTGTCAGTGAATCCCTCATTGCCTGTGATAAATGGTTATTATAAACTGATTCAAATTTACCTTCCAACAAAACAGCCGCAGGAATGCCAGATCTTTTGAATTTATCATCTTCAGGAGCATTCACATTTTCTTTACCGCTGATCAATGCCGGTGTTGCAATAGTTCTTGAATTAGCAGAGGAACTTAGCAAAACTGTTTTTTTGATGCCATCCGCTTCAACGGTATCAATAGAATTTACAAAACGCCCGGCCACATAAATATCTTTACTGGTAACCGGATTTGCTTTTGTTTGAAACACCGGAAAATAATTCCACTGCAACCATTCATACTGGCCGTTCCCATTTGTATCAAAAGGCAAAACATCACATTGAAGATCCATCAGCAGATCGCTGTTGATCCTTACCCCGTATTTAAATAATAGGTCATCCAGGTTTAGTCCGCGATCATAAGCTATGACTTCATTTTTTATTTGAAGACTATCCATCTCTGCTTCCAACTTATCTTCAAATATCAGAAGCTTGCCACCGCGCATAACATACTGGTCGATCTTCAATTCTTCATTAGGCGTAAAAGGTTGTTTTGGTTTTACGATCAATAATAATTTGAATGTATCAGGTATTGCCTGTTGTGTATTCAAATTGAATTGAAAGAGATCATAATTCTGACGAGCAGTCGTTTGCATATCGTAGGTATCATCTCCCAACGGTTCGCCATTACCAATAGCATACGCCACTAGGTTTTTGGTGGTACGCGTTAATTTATCAATGGCACTTGAAAATTCATACTCCATCAATGCTTCGGCGCTATTCAATTCTTCAAAGCTGATGAACATTTTATTGCCCCCGTATAAATTCACCGGCACCATATTTCCTTTGTACCGTACTATTGCCAACGGATAAATATATTGTTGTTGCTCGCCTGCTTTTAATTGTGATTTAAGGTTGATAGGATAAGCCCCCATTGCTGCGAGCGTATCAGCGTATGTTTCAGAGGTACCTTCTATCTGTTCATCAGGTGATACAAAATGGTAGACCAAATTTTTTCCGGCTACCTCTTTGAATTCCTGCAGTAACTCATCTGTTGAGTTAGCTAACTTTTTAAAGCCACTTGGTAAATCTCCTTTCAAACAAATATCAATATCTACTTCATCATCCAAGCTATTTAATAAATGTTTGGTGGGTTTGGATAATGTAAATCTATGCTCATCGGTAAAATCTATTCTTGTATGCCATTCGGATGCCAGCCAATTCAACAGCACCAGCAGCACGATAACAATCGGCAACCAAAATTTTGTCTTCCTTATCTTATTGATAAAATTCATTTATTTTTTATGCAGATTTTTTACGGTAATTAATAAGAATAGATAAATGATACTACCGAAGTATACCATATCGCGTGTATCCAATACACCCCGACTAATACTACGGTAATGAAAATCGATACCCAACATTTCTATATAATAATCAGCACTTCCCTGAAACGCTGCTAATTTGCTTATTGCATTAAAACCAAAGTATAAAATCAGGCAAGCAAACGCGCTTAATAAAAAAGCCACAACGGCATTATTGGTAAAGCTGCTACAACATAAACCGATAGCAGAAAATACTGCTGCCAATAAAAACAAGCCGATATAACTTCCGGTGATACCGCCATTATCGATACCGCCACCGGCGCTTAAAGATTTGATCGTAAAAATGTATAGGAAGGTTGGAACGATCACCAATATCAAAACAAATAAAATAGAAAAGTATTTACCCGCAACGATCTGCCATTTGGTTAATGGTTTTGTCTGCAAAATTTCGAAAGTGCCTGTTTTGAATTCATCAGATAATGTACGCATCGTTATTGCCGGGATCAAGAATAATAAAACCCATGGAGCGAGTTCGAAAAATTTATCCAATGAGGCATAACCAAAATCAAAGATGTTGCTATCCTTCAATACAAATAAGAACAGGCCGTTCACCAGCAGGAATAAAGTGATAGCAATATAGCCCGTCAGACTGCTAAAAAACTGGTGTAACTCTTTTTTACAAATACTCCACATGCGTTATAAAAATTGATGCAATTTAAGGGTTAGAAAGCTATGAAACTAAAAGTCCGCCCATTGTTAGGGCGGACTTTATATATTTAATTTTATTTTGGCTTTTATACGGCAAAACTTTCGCCACAACCACAGCTCCTGCTGGCATTGGGGTTATTAAAATAGAATCCTTTACCGTTCAATCCATCGCTGAATTCAAGCTCTGTATTAACAAGGTATAAGAAGCTTTTAAGATCGGTAACGATCTTGATCCCTTTATCCTCAAAAGCCTGGTCCATTGGTTTTTGCTCGTTGTCAAAATCCATCTTATAGCTTAAGCCGCTGCAACCACCGCCAACAACACCAACTCTTAAAAAATAAGATGGGTCATCAGCTAAGCCTGCATCAGTCATTAAATTGATGACCTTGGCTTTTGCCTTATCGCTTATATATATTGCGTTATCTGTTGCCGTCATTTTTTTGTTTTGAATATTGAATGCTACATGTTGAATGAATTACTAATTCAACATTTAAAATTTAAAATTCAACATGATTTTTAATGTACTACACTTTCATCAAACTTAATTGCTTCCAACCCGTTCTTAACGCGGTAATCGTTGATGGCTGCTTTAATAGCATCTTCTGCTAAAACCGAACAGTGAATTTTTACCGGAGGAAGATTTAATTCTTCAACGAAATCCATATTATCTACTGCCAGTGCATCTGTAATGCTTTTGCCTTTCAACCATTCTGTAGCCAGTGATGAAGAAGCAATCGCAGATCCACAACCAAATGTTTTGAATTTTGCGTCAGTGATCATGCCTGTTGCATCATCCACTTCAATTTGCAAACGCATAACGTCGCCACATTCAGGAGCGCCTACTAAGCCCGTTCCTACATTCTTTTTGCTTTTATCCAAAGTCCCAACGTTTTTAGGATTTTGGTAGTGATCGATCACTTTTTCTGAGTATGCCATGGTTGTTTGCCCCTATCCCCTAAAGGGGGACTTGTTTCTGCTGGAGCATGCAGGTTTTATATTTTGTTAATCTATTAATTTAAGAACTTTATCCTCTAACTGGAACATGTATTATTGTCCCCCTTTAGGGGATAGGGGCACTTAATGGTGCGCCCATTCAATTGAATTTAGGTCAATTCCTTCTTTATACATTTCCCAAAGCGGGCTCATTTCTCTTAACTTAAGCACTGTTTCGCTGATCGCTTTTATTGTGTAATCAATTTGTTCTTCTGTAGTAAATCTTCCCAATCCAAAACGCAGCGAAGAGTGTGCCAGGTCATCACCTAAACCCAATGCTTTTAACACATAACTTGGTTCCAGCGAAGCTGAAGTACAAGCTGATCCTGAGCTTAATGCGATGTTCTTGTTAAAGCCCATCAATAAACCTTCCCCTTCTACGTGTTTAAAAGAAATATTAGCTACATGTGGTAAACGATGTTCTGTGCTACCATTCACGTAAGCTTCTTCTAATTTCATCAATTCAGTTTGCAGTTTATCTCTTAGTATGCTGATACGTTTTGTATCGGCTTCCATATCCAATCTGCACAATTCACAGGCAGCACCAAAACCTACGATACCCGGTACATTCAATGTTCCGCTACGCATGCCTCTTTCGTGGCCACCGCCATCCATCTGCGCTGTTACTTTTACTCTTGGGTTTTTACGGCGAACATACAATGCACCAACTCCTTTCGGGCCGTACATTTTATGTGCAGAAAAAGCCATAACATCAATGCCATCTTTATTTACATCAACCGGTATCTTACCTACAGCTTGTGTTGCATCTGTAAATAATAAAACACCATGTTTACGTGCGATAGCGCTAATTTCCTTGATCGGCATAATTGTACCGATCTCGTTGTTAGCATACATGATCGCAATTAATATTGTTGTTGGTTTGATAGCAGCTTCCAATGCTTTAAGGTCTATCAATCCATCGGGTTGTACTTGTAAGTAAGTTACTTCGCCTCCACTTTTTTCAATGTGCTTGCAGGTATCCAAAACTGCTTTGTGTTCTGTAGTTGCGGTGATGATATGATTGCCTTTACTGGCATACATTTCGTACACGCCCTTGATACCTAAATTATCCCCTTCAGTTGCGCCTGAAGTGAATATAATTTCTTTAGGATCTGCCCCTATTAATTTCGCTACTTGTTCACGTGCGTAATCAACTGCTTCTTCTGCTTCCCAGCCAAATGAGTGGTTACGGCTCGCTGCATTACCAAAATGCTCCAAAAAGTATGGTTTCATCGCTTCAAAAACCCTTGGGTCCATTGGCGTTGTGGCATTATTATCTAAATAAATCGGAAACTTCAACATAATCTCTTTTAATTTTTTCTAACGTGTCTAATAATACAAATTTACTACAAAAGGTTCTTATTTTAGCTTTCTATAATGTAGGTTTATGGTCATTTTACGTATTTCGTAACCTAAAACCGCGTTAATTCAACCAACCATGCTAAAAACAGAACATATCGGTATCGCTGTTAAAGAACTCGCAATATCCATTCCGTTGTTTGAAAAACTGCTAAATAGTCAGTGTTACAAGACCGAACTGGTAGATTCCGAGCAGGTTAATACTGCTTTCTTTAAAACGGGAGATACCAAAATAGAGTTGCTTGAAAGTGTTACTGACGACGGAATTATTGCCAAATTCATCGAGAAAAAAGGCGAAGGCATTCACCATATCGCCTTCGAAGTACCCGATATTATTGCTGAAATGGAGCGCTTAAAAAATGAAGGTTTTCTCCTCCTGAATGATACCCCTAAAAAGGGCGCAGACAATAAACTGGTTTGCTTTTTACATCCAAAAAATACCAATGGGGTTTTGATAGAGCTTTGCCAGAGCGTTGTCTGAACCATTGATTGAAGCTGATTATTTTGATTACGTTGATTCAAAATCATATAGATCATTTGAACCAATTTCAATCAATGGTTCAGACAAAAACTACAACTGATCAATAATATCTGTTACTTTAAACTGGCTCATATCAAAATATTTCTCATCTGCTGTTTTATCAAATTCCGTTAGATCTCTTTGCAAAACAGGTCTGTTCTTTTTATCATAAAAAACGGCACGCACCATAAACCCATCACTTAATTCTTTGTTCTTTGTTCCTGCAGGAAGCTTGTATTGGTTTAATCTTTCGCCAAACATATAATCGTTACCAAGACTCAATTTTACTTCCGATGAGATCCAGGCATCCATGGTAGAATAATGGGAATTGGAAGGATAGGTATAGGTAAACTTTTCACAATCGTGGCCATTTATATTCTGCTTTATGCCGGTATCTACCCAGCTCTTGGTAAAACTTGTACCACTGCCATCATCGCCTTGTCCTACTATTTTTTGCATGTTGATTATAGGCATTTTCATAGCGGTTCTATCTTTTACATTCACCATATAATTTGCTTTGTCTGCATAATTATAGATCATCCATGTTTCGCCTTTTTTATCGCCTTCATTCATTACCATGCACTCCCCATTTTTACCAAAAACCATTTTCTCTACCGTTGTTTTTTTAACATCTCCGTTTTTTTTCAGCTCCTTATCCTCATAAACAATAGTAGCCTGCACTTTATTGGTTGGATCTTTATAACGTTTATCGTTTTGGTACACTTGTTTGTGAATGGCATCTCTACCTTTTTGGCGCTGAGGATCGCCTACGCTTCTTTCTACCTGGCTCTGCGGATCATAATACTGAGCCTTGCTAAAAACAGGGTGTAAACACAGTGCCGTAAATAATACAACAAAATAGTAGTGAGTTTTGAAAGTCTTCATACGAAATGATTTTGGTAACTTTTTAAAGATAAAAAATTTACTTATACAAATCAGATCAAAAAAGGGTTATATTTTTTTTCTTCCCCAATTGTCGTAACTGCTCCGTGGCCGCTATAGACCTTGGTTTCATCCGGTAACACCAATAATTTATTGTTAATGCTGTTCCATAATGTTTGATGGCTGCCACCCGGAAGATCTGTCCTCCCCACACTTCTTTGAAACAACACATCACCACTGATAACAAAATTTTGCTTGCGGCAATAAAAAACAACATGTCCGGGTGAATGTCCGGGTGTTTCAAAAACCTCCAGTTGATCTGTTCCTAAAATGATCGTGTCGCCTTCTTTTAAAAAGATCAGTTTGCCTGTATAATTATCAAAAGGCATATTATATTTTAAGCCCGATACCGGCGCAAATTCTAATACCGCTTTTTCTTTTTCATGTAATTGCAATGTTAAGCCGTATGTTTCTGCAATAAATTTATTACCAAAAACATGGTCGAGGTGACTATGCGTATTCAGTAACATTTTCGGCACTAACTCTTTCTTTTCTATAAACGCTTTCATCGCATCTTTCTCTTCATCGAAATAGCTGCCCGGATCAATTATTATACATTCCTTTAATTCATTGTAAAGTATATATGTGTTTTCTTGTATAGGACTGAAAATAAACGATTGGATTTGTAACATTTATAAAAAATTTAAGCCTTTAAGTGATATTTTTAACATTGGGCTGAATAAAGTAATTTTAGAACCAAATAGTAAAACCTCGAATGGTAAAGTTCCGCAGAATATTTTTTATTGCAGCATATATTTTATTGATCTTTTCAACTTACTCCAGCTATGCACAAGTAGTTAATGCGGTTCAGTTTGGGAGAAACAGGGTACAATACAAAAGATTAAAATGGAAATACTACGAAACAAAAAACTTTGATACCTATTTTAATCAAGGCGGACAAGAACTGGCAAAATTTGTTGCACAAGTAGCTGAAGAAGAATTACCGGAATTAGAAACCTTTACTGAATACAATTTACAACGCAGGGTAAATATTGTTGTCTATAATAAATTTTCAGAATTACAACAATCAAATATCGGTATTGGGCAAGATTGGCAATCGACAGGTGGTTTAACAAAACTGGTAAACAACAAAATGGTTGTTTATTTTAATGGCGATCACCAGGACCTGCGCAAACAGATCAGGGAAGGAATATCCGGCATCTTAACACAAAACATTTTATTTGGTGATAATGTTGGCGAGTTTGTAAGCAACCAGGCTTTGCTCGATCTTCCTCAATGGATGACGGATGGCTACGTTGCTTTTGCAGCTCAAAACTGGAGCCCTGCTTTGGATGATGAATTGAAAGCGCAGATACTGGATGGCGGTTATACAAAATTCAATACGTTAGCTTACGACCACCCCTTATTAGCCGGACATGCTTTTTGGTATTACATACAAGAAAAATACAAGAAAGAAAATGTTACCTATCTTTTTTATTTGGCAAGAATATATAAGAACCTGAACAAAGCATGTGAACAGGTCTGCAAGGAAAAATTCCTGAATGTGCTCGCAGATTTTATGATCTATCAAAATCAGAAATATGAAAATGATGATGCCCGAAGAAAAGCAATTCCGAAAGGAAGCAATGTCGCCACTTTTGATATTAAAAAACGAAAGGATTACTACCGTATAAATGTGAATCCCAATAAAAAAGACAATGACCTGGCGTACGTAGAATATAATAAAGGAATAGTAAGATTAAAATTAAACCAGGATGATGGCGATAATATTACTACCCTGTTAAAGTACGGTATCAATAGCTATGAAAATGAAGTTGATCCTGCCTATCCAATAATGGCATGGGATCCAAAAGGAACAAGGCTCTGTGTTATCTATACCCATGAAGGACAATTAAAATTATTTGTATACGATCTCATTACCAAAATAAAACCTATAGAGCTCGATCTTACAAAAGATTTTGACCAGGTGCAGGATGTAAAATACATGCTGGATAGTAAAACAGTTGTACTAAGCGCCGTAAAAAACGGCCATACGGATATTTATACTTTAGATCTTGTAAAAGAAAAAATAACGCAGGTAACAAATGATGTGTACGATGACCTTGATCCAACATTTGTTTCTTTCCCTAACAAAACGGGTATCATCTTTTCAAGCAACAGGCCAAGTGGTAATGCAAAAAGCGCCGATACTGTTTTACCGAGCCATAACCGGTACAATATTTTTTTAGTGACTAATTTTGGTGGCAAGCCCGAACTAAATCAGATCACACAATTATCTGATCTTAAATATGGCAATGCACGTTACCCAACACCGTACAACTCAAACCATTTTACATTTATCAGTGATGAGAACGGGATCGCTAACCGTTATGCAGGTTTCTTTACTACCAAGGGCGAAGGGTTGGATACATTGGTATTGATCGGTGATAGTATTTTACGAAACCCCGATTCGCTAAAGATCGACAGTGTATTAAAACTCTATAAAAAAGATAAGGTTGATTCTGTTGCAGTAGAAGCAGTAACAAGCGATTCTGCTTTTACCTTTCCTATTTCGAATTATGAAAGCTCCGTTCTTGAAACAAGGATCGCCGGCGATAATAACCAGGTAACTGAGTTAACACGCGATGCCGATGAAAAGCAATTATACAAATTACGTATTGATGAACATGCTTTGCACGACCGCAATATAAAAGCGCCGCCTACTGAATACATGAAGACAATAGTAATGGCTGATAATATTGCTCCTGTTGCCGCAACTATTGATACAGCTGCGCTCGCAAGTATTGATACTATTGCGGTTAATTTGCCTGCGGCAGATACTACAAAAAAACCTGATGATATTTTTCAAAACGAATTTGCCAATGAAAAACCGGACAGCAATAATAATAGCACCGCTGCCGAAAGCAATAATATTGCTGCTGAACAACAGAAAGCCGTTACCGGTAACGGAACCTTAGCCAAAGCAAAGCTTTTTGTTTACAAACCTGCAAAATTCTCGGTTGATAATGGTACAGCAGGGTTTACCAATGCGCCACTATTTACTACCTATCAAAAGTATCAGTACGGACAAGGGCCCATACAGCTTGCTCCTCCATTAAGCTTATTGCTTAGTTTAGGTACAATAGAGTTACTGGAAGACCAAACTATATCAGGTTCTATAGCACCCAGTATTGCAGGCGGTGGTGGACAGGACCTGGTTACTTACCAAAATTTAA
>DATHHR010000190.1:0-8789 GCA_035317105.1 Ferruginibacter sp.
GGTCATATGCTGACTGGATATCTTTTATATTTATTTTTTCTATCTCAGAAACGATATTATTTTTTGCACAATAATCAAGCATCTCCTGGGTTTCTTTGATACCGCCTATATTTGATCCTACTAAACTTTTTCTTCCTCCCAATAAACTAAAAGCTGCGATCTCGGCGGGCTTGGATGGAACGCCTACACAAATATGTACGCCATTTGTTTTTAATAAAGACAGGGATAGATTAAAATCATGTTCAGCGGAAACGGTATCCAATATAAAATCAAAACTGCCTTTAGCGGCTTTAACCTGTGCTGCATCAGTAATTACAACAAAATGATGCGCGCCTAGTTTTTTTGCATCTGCTTCTTTTTTAGGTGAGGTACTTACTACCGTTACATCTGCACCAAAAGCCACACCGAATTTAACTGCCATATGGCCCAGGCCGCCTAAACCTACTACCGCTAATTTATGGCCCTTGCCTACTTCCCAATGTTTCAGGGGAGAGTAAGTGGTGATACCTGCACACAATAAAGGAGCAATAGCCGCAAGATCCTGATCTTTAGAAATATGCAAAACAAAATCTTCGTTAACAACGATCGTATTTGAGTAACCGCCGTAGGTAGGTGTTTTATGATCTTGTTCACGGCCATTGTATGTTGGGGAATTTCCGTTCAAACAATATTGTTGCAGATCTTGTTTACAGTTTTCGCATGTTCTGCAAGAATCAACCATGCAGCCCGTTCCGGCAAGATCCCCCACTTTAAAATTCTTTACATGATCACCTACTTTCACAACGCGGCCAACAATTTCATGTCCGGGTACCATTGGGAATATTCCGGGGAACCAATCATTTTTTATTTGGTGAAGATCTGAGTGACAAACGCCACAGAATAAAATATCGAACTGAACATCGTGCGGGCCTACTTCGCGCCTGTCGAATGTCCACGGAGCCAAAGGAGTTTTTTCATCCTGCGCTGCATATGCTTTTGTTGCTATCATGATACTATATTTTTAATTGTTTGATAATATTTAAATTGAAATACGGATCGTAAGTTACGCAGAATATTGTTGAAGAGAAATTGAAATTTGAATTATAACTATAATATATTTGGAGGGATATAAAATAAATTACATGAGTTTGATATGGCACTATACTTCAGTTGAAAATTATAATCATATTAACAGAGATGGCTATATAAAAGTGTTTTCAGCAGATAAAAGCTATCGCCTGAGACCTGTTATCTGGTTTACAAAAAGCAGTGACTGGGATAAAACGCTGACAAAGCTTGACAGCAAATCTGCAGCAGACGACAAGGCTATAGGCTATGTAAGAATAGGTATAGAATCTTCAGATGCTTTATCATCCTGGTACATTTATAAAAATGAACACAATATCTCCAGCCTTATTTATCAAAATATCGAAAAATCAGGATTGAATTTTGGAGAAATTAAAGACTGGTATATCAGCTTTGAAAATATTAAATCGAAGTATTGGAAAGCGGTTGAGAAATTTGATGGGAAGGAATGGAACACGATTATGTCTATTTAAATTCAACTATTTTCCCATTTCCAATTGGCTCCATCTTATTAGCAATCAGAAAGTTTACAGCTTCTTGAAAATCTTCATTAGTAAAATCACTCTTTCTAGCATGCCATCTACCTTCCTTTGCAATATCGTTTAGACTAGCTGGTTGTTTTAGAATAATAAGATTATTCCATGCAGCATATGTGGTAGCCAGAATATCAATTTTTCTAGTATTTAAAGGCCGTAAAGTATCTAAAAGTATATTAATCTTTTTCTTATAGGGCTTAAATGCATTAATAGCTTCGTTAATATATTTCATAAAATTTTCCCCGGTAGGATATTTTGGAGATTTCCCAAATCTATCATGAAAGAAAATATTGTTCTCTGAGGCATAATGATGCAAGGCATAAAGCCTTTTAAAATCTGCAGGACCATATTCTTCTTTGATAGGGATGCGATTAAATTGTAATTCAGGGATAAGATACTCTGCTAAGTGACATGTTTTTTCCATTTTGACTTCCCCTAATGTATTTTCCTCGGGTTTATTTTGATGACCAAAAATATTCAAGCAAATAAAATAAAACTGTAATAACTCATCTTTTGTTAGACGATTGGCTAGTTTCTTTTTATAATCTTTACTACTTTTTGCTTCGGCAGCTGATACCGCAGGTATTGATAATGTATCAGATACTTTTAGTTCTCCGCTAAAAGCACGTTGACTAATGCTGCTATATAAATTTTCTACCTCATTCAAACTCTCTGTATATTGCTGTTTTAATATTGCGATTTTTTTTACGATATCCGCGAACTTAGTCTGAAGCTCAATGGGCGGGACGACAATCTTATATTTATCAAAATAATTCGTTGGCACTCTTTTCTGCCCTGCACTTCCAGTCATATTTCGCTCTGCTTTTCTCCTAAATGATTCTTGCATTGTTAAATGATATAACCATTCTGGGTTTGATATACCTACAATTGGTCTTAATACATGAAATTCCGTTGTCCCAAAACCAATCCCATTTTTTAAATTTCTCATAATTGCCCCCTTACCATTTTCCATGCAAGGAGTAATTTTTGCAAATACAACGTCATCATCCTTAAAATATGTAAACCCATTCCAAACTACTTCAAGTTTTCTTATTTGTGATAAATCAACTTCGCCATTTTCTGAAACAAAAGCCATGGGAATAAACGAAACTTCAATATCTTTTTTGAAACTTCCTATTTCAGATTTTTTAGGATTAAGTAAACAGGTTTTAGAAAGAGATACTTTTTGTCCTTTTAACTTTCCAAACATTTCTTGGAAAGTGCTTTTCAAAAATTCATCAAGTAAACTAATACTTTGTTTACGCTGTTCAATGAGTGTTTCAGCTTTATCTAAAAGATTAACTATTTTGATCTGGTCAGGAAGTGAGGGAAGAAAAAAGTTATAATTAGAAATATCCTCTTTATTGAATCCTGCTTGAGCTGCTCGCCCTCCAATATTTTTTATAAAATTTTGGAATCGTGGATTTAAAAGAAAATGATACAGGAATTTTTTATCTAGTTTTTCCTTATCTGGAATTGTTTTTACAATAGCAACATTGTATGCTCCTTTTAATCCGGTTAATATTTTCCCAACTGATGCACCATATCTGCCAATTAAAATATCGTCTTGATTACATTTACTAAGTTTATTATTCTCTTTAACATATTCAATATATTTAGTTTTTGCTTGCGTAAAATCCCTTATCTGTAACATTCGAACATAGCCATCTCTGAGCTCAGAACACCATTCATTTTTAGGTGGCTGTGTTCCTCCTTTAAAATCGCAAACATTTCCAAGTCGAATAAAGCTCATATTATTTTTTTTATTTCAGCCAATCCTGTCTGAATATAGTCTTCTATTACTTCTAATTTTTCAAGAATAATCTCAGGAATTTCATAGATTACTTCTTCATAACTATCCTCTTTGTAAGTGCTTAAATTCAGATTGTAGCCCTTACCTACAATTTCTGTTTTAGGAATGAAAAAGGAATTCTGTTTTCTATTAGTATCCGTTCTATCATTTCGTATTTTATACTGCTGCACTATATCCGGTAAATCACTATTAGAAACTTTACTTCTTTTATCGTCTAAAGTATAGCCATCCGATTGCATATCGTAAAACCAAACATTATTCGTCTCTCCACCTTTTGTAAATAATAAAATAGCAGTACTTACACCTGCATAAGGTTTAAATATCCCACTTGGCATAGCTATAACTGCTTTCAATTCAGCCTTCTCTATTATCAACTTTCTTAAAGCTTCAAATGCATTGCCTGAATTTTGTATTACGCCTGAAGGAACAATTACTGCAGCAGTCCCTCCTATTTTCAGCATATTAAAAATGCGTTCCACAAAAAGTAACTCTGTTTTTGTTGTTGGAAGTTTTAGGGTTTCATTTATATCACTTTTGTCGATATTGCCAGTAAAAGGAGGATTCGCCATAATGACGTCGAAATAATTGTCTTCGTTGTAACTTTTACTCAACGTATCCTTATAATCTATTTGCGGTACGTCAATTCCATGCATCATCATGTTCATTAAACCCAATCGTACCATCGTTGTATCGAAATCAAAACCAAAAAAGGATTTATCTAATATATCACGTAGTTTCTCATTAAGCATAGAAGTGATAGTAGCACGATGAAAACCATCTTCATCTATCCATACTTCGTCGGGATTATTCTGCATCACTAAATGTGAAAGAATATATTGATAGGCCCCTAATAGAAATCCAGATGTCCCACACGCTGGATCTGCAATGCGTTGCCCCAATTGAGGTGCAACTAATTCAGCCATTAACTTAATAATATGACGAGGAGTCCGGAATTGCCCATTTTTGCCAGCTGTTGCAATTTCACTTAAAAGCATTTCATAAACATCTCCTTGTATATCTTGGAAAGCATGTCCACCTTCAGTAGCATCCTTTTCTATTGCAATAAATATTTCTTCTATTGTTTTTGTAGCTTCAACTAATAACCTTCCATTTGGAATTACAAATACAGCATTTGCCATATGCTTAGTGAAAGGAGAAGTAGTGCCGTTTAGTTCTTTAAGGAAAGGGAAAACTTTTGTTTGAATAAGTAATAGCATTTCGTCTGCGGGCTTATGCTTGAAAACACTCCAACGTAATTCATTCTTATCTATTTCTTCATTACTACCCGGAACTTTAAATTTACCCTTGAAACGAGAAGCATATTTTTCTCCTGTAAATTCGGCATCTCTCTCTCTTTACCTCCAAATCATCAAGCCGCTTCATGAAAATGAGGTAAGTAATTTGTTCAATAGCAGTAAGAGGATTAGCAATTCCTCCTTCCCAAAACTTTTGCCAGAGCTTAGCTATGAGGCCTTTTAATTGTGAATTGTTTTGTAACATTTATGCTGCGATTAATTTTTGGGTGAATTTTAATATTTCATCAATCTCATTCGGATTAAAAACGCCTCTAATACCTTCTGGATGTAATAACGTGAATGGAGATTCGATCAGATTTCTTCTCGTAAACATTCCATTATCAATGATATATTTTCGAAACAACTCCAAAAATTGCAACTGTCTACTTGTGAGATATGAATGTGCTAAAAGAAATTCGTCAAATGCTTTTGAAACTGTTTCAGGAAATGATTGCAATACCTCTATTCCTAAAATATGCCTAATGAATTGAATAAATACTGCCTTTTGGTGATTATATACTCGGCGTAATAAATCAATAGTTATATGTGGATGTTCATTATGTAATTCTCCCGCTAACTGTTTAGCCTCTTCTTCAGATATATCCATTCCATCTTTTAATTTTTGTAAAATAGGATTTGCAATAACTAATTCATTTACTTTTAGCTCGACTAATTCACGATATTTTGCAGTACTTAAAGCTTCATGTTGCGGGCCAAATTCAACATAGTCTTTATCAACCGTAAAATCTTTTAAATTAAACTTAGGCAGATCTAGCAGAATCACTACTTCACGAAATCTCATTAAAGGGGACAGTTTTTGAATCAATTCATCAAATCTGTCTTCCGTAATTGTTGTCCAATAATTATTCGTTTGCGCTTGTTTGATAAGCTTCTCTTCTTTAGCAACAATATTAACACTAAGAGGTAGTTCTCCTAATTCTTCAATAATACTTTCCTGTAGAGTTTCTGTTTTAGCTTTATCTCCTACCAAGTGCGCAAGTGAAACTTCAAGTATATCTTTTTCAAATCGCATAGCCTTAAAATCAGTGTCCACAACTGTTCTGAAAAGTGGTTTTACAACATTTTTTAAAAAAGATATTTTTTCTTCTGAAAGGTTATTCCAAAAATTATCATCATCCATCCTCTGTAATTCATGCCTAGCTTCCATTATCACCACAGAATATTGGGGAAGTGTTTTAATCTGCTTTTTTAATTTCTTGATTTCTTTTTCTGCAACCTCTAGTTTATATAACATCAAGGCTTCTTTGATTTTATCAAGTCGAATACCAAACAATCGAACAGGCAATGGAATTTGTTGTTTCGGTTCTTTCCCTTTTGGATTTAATTTGAAATATTCAAAGTTGTCCCAGCAATCCAAAATAAAAAATGAATCTTTTTGTGTACACCAGGACTTAATTTTTTCAGCCTCAAGCAAACGTGTTCCCCGGCCTATCATTTGCCAAAATTTCGTATAGCTATAAACAGGTTTTGCAAAAACAAGATTTGTCAATTCTCGGATATCTATTCCCGTATCAAGCATATCAACACTAAGGGCTACACGCGGCATATCGTTGTTTTTAAACTGATCCAACAATCCTCCTTTTCCATAAACACGGGGATCTTCACTTACCAATACTTTTGCTAACTCTCCTTTGTATTCAGGATAAAGTGAATCAAAGATTTCTTCGATTCGTCTTGCATGTGCTTTACTGATACAAAAGAAAATTGTTTTTCCTGGCAATACGCCATTAGAATCTTTGATAGATTCTTCCATAAACTCCCTAACTATTAACGCATTTGTTCCTCGATTAATTACTTTTTTTTCAATCTCTGTTCCTTCGTAATTTATTTCTTCGATTTCTTTTCCTTCAAGAATTAAAGTCTTTTGATCCTCAAGTGTAATAGTTCTCTTGCTTATCCCTTCTTCTTGAAATTTTGTTTTTATTTTCATTACCTGAAAATTGCACAAGTAAGGCGGAATATGATTAACTGCTTCATCATATGAATACGCAAAAGTTGGAACTCCGTCTTCGGTTTCAAATAATTCAAAAGTATTATGATCAATCACATCAGTAGGTGTTGCAGTTAATCCCAAAGTGATAGTATTGAAATAATCTAACACTTCCTGATAGGTATTGTAAACGCTTCGATGACATTCATCTACCACTATTAAATCAAAAAAATGTGGGCTCAAGGCATTTTGTCCATCGCGAATAATATTAAGCATTGTTGGATATGTGGAAACGTAAATTCTTCTATCCGTTGCAATTTCTTTTTCGTTTTGCTTTGGCCATCGTGGTTCATTTGGCAAATGCTCTTTAAAATTTTCTAATGTTTGATCTCGCAACGATATTCTATCAACCAAAAACAAAACACGTTCAGCCCAGCCAAATCTCATCAAAGCATCTACTAATGCAATGCAAGTTCTAGTTTTGCCAGTACCAGTTGCCATTACTAAAAGAAATCGTCTTTTCCTTTTTTCAATCGCTTCCAGTACAGCGCGAATAGCACTTATCTGAAAATCACGGCCTGCAATTTTTGAATTAATACTTTCACCTATTAATGACTTACGTGCTTTTCTTATGTAAGAATAACGCTCAAGGTCTTCTCTTGTAGGGAATCCATGAACTTTCTTAGGTGGATAATTCTCTATGTCCCAAAAATAAATATCATGGCCATTTGTATAAAAACAAAATGGTAAATCACCTTTATGCTCTTTTTGAATATTAGAACAGTACTGTTTAGCCTGCTCTCTGCCGAGAGCTGCATCAACGGTTGTTTTTTTAGCTTCTACCACTGCTAATGGCTTTCCATTCTTGCCTAACAAAACGTAATCGCTAAATTGATGACCTGCGTAGGGTGTAGATGTTTCTTGAACTAAGTAACTGTCAACAATGATATCAAATTCTTCAATTACTTGCGTGCGGTCTACAACATTCCAGCCAGCTTGTTTAAGACGGATATCAATGACTTCTTTGCGAGTTAGTTTTTCGTTTTTTGACAATGGTAATGCAGACTGGGCGTGAAGATAACAAAAATGGATTACTTAATAAATATAACAAGAAACCGATATACGGCAAATTATTATTAATTCAAATATCACATCGCTCTTGGTTGATTAACATTAAACAAAAAACCCTGCAAAATCAAAAATTTACAGGGTTTTAATGAATTCTAAAAGTGGAGCTGCAGGGAGTCGAACCCTGGTCCAAACACACTCGCCGTAAGCTTTCTACATGTTTATTTATACATTGGTTTTCGAGATCCGGCAGGGGTATAACAAACCAACCGGATCCTTAGAAGAATGGTCTTAGGCAATGGTCACATCATTCCATTGCAGCGTCCTCTGGTTTTTTTGAGTCGGCAGATGAACTTGGTCACAGGTGAACCTGTTCAATAGCCCTAATGGTTACTTAATTTAATTAAGCAGCCATGGCATACGAAGTATTGCCATTTGAAGTTTTCGTATTCAGATTAAAGTGCTAATTACGCAACGCACTACATGCTTACACTTACAAAGAACTATGCTGTCAAAACCGGTCAGCCCCGGGTAATTATTTTATATTGTTGATGTAATATTTAATATTGTTAGAGACTAAAAATTAAACACTCTTCACAAATAGTCAATATTAAATATTACCTATTAAATCTAATGGCTCAATCATTGCCATTATTTTATATTGTCGATTTAATATTTAATATTGTTAGAGACTAAAATTAAACGCTCTTCACAAATAGTCAATATTAAATATTACCTATTAAATCTAATGGCTCAATCATTGCCATTATTTTATATTGTCGATTTAATATTTAATATTGTTAGAGACTAAAAATTAAACGCTCTTCACAAATAGTCAATATTAAATATTACCTATTAAATCTAATGACTTCTTCCCCATCCAAACCAATCATTGCCATTGGCGTAGATCATTAGAGAGAATAACAATATCATGCCAACGATCTGTGCGTACTCTAAGAATTTTTCACTTGGCTTGCGGCCTGTTATTATTTCGTATAACGTGAATAATACATGTCCGCCATCTAAAGCCGGGATTGGTAACAGGTTCATGAATGCCAATG
>DATHHR010000191.1:0-2967 GCA_035317105.1 Ferruginibacter sp.
TTCATGGTGAGGTTAACGAACTTGTTACGTATTGCTGCCATCTTTTCCAGGGTCAATATCTTAAGCAGAATATATCGGTATTGATTGAATTAAGCGATTGACAAGGACCGATGTGTCAATTGTTGTCAGAAAATTCAACAGCGTTGCAGGATAGCACTCTTATTATAACTATAATGAAATGCGCAAGCACCTACAAAGTATTGGACTTTAACCGAACCATAAACGCAACCGGGGGATCTAATCGCCTATGATATTGGAATAACCATATTATGCGAGGACGGAGGTATCATAGTAGTCTTGTTGGAGAGACGAAGGATACTAGCCAAAACTCTGTATTTAAAGGCTCGTCTGATTTGGAACCAAAACTAGCTTTAAAAAAGACCAAGCCATGCGTAGCAAAAAAAACAAAGGCCGTTAACAATAATGCTATCCTAATAGACCTGCATAATAAAATACATGAATCCAAACAACAGCATCAGAAGATCTTTAACTTATCTTCTATATTTACTGACCCTCATTTCCTAATTAGCTGTTACAATCAAATTAAAGGTAAATCTGGTATCATGTCACCCGGTATTAGCAAAGAAACTTTAGATGGTATCAACCTAAAATGATTCTTCAATGTTGCAAATGATCTAAAAAGCGGAAAATTCAAGTTTTCTCCTACAAGGCAAGTTCTTATTCCTAAATCTACACCAGGTAAATTAAGACCTTTAGCTATAGGTTCCCCTAGAGAAAAAATAGTACAAAAAGCTTTAGAACGTATATTATCAGCCATTTGAGAACCACAATTTTCAAATTGTTCACACGGTTTTAGACCAGGTAAATCTGTTCATTCCGCACTTCTACCTCTTTATCTTGTAGGTAGAAATTATTCATGAGTGATTCAAGGTGATATAACAAAATGCTTTGATATGATTCCTCATAAAATTATTATAGATAGACTTTCTAAACAAATTGGTGATCCTAGGTGTATAGAACTGATTAAAAAATTCCTTACTGCTGGTATAAAATTAGAATCAGGTATTATCACCAAAACAAATAAAGGTGTCCCTCAAGGAGGTATTTTAAGCCCGATATTAGCTAATATTGTGCTAGATAAATTCGATAAGTTCATAGAGAAAACGATACTCAAGTTCGAAACAGGAAAGAAACGTATTTCAAATCCTGAATATCATAAGATAAGATATCTTAGAAATAAAGCCACAAATTTAATAGAAAGAAAACAATATCTGGCTAAACTTAGAACTATTCCTATTGGTAATCCTTTTGATCCTAATTTTAAACGTATGAAATATATCAGATACGCCGATGACTTTGTTATTCTGATTGAAGGAAATAAAAATGACGCAATAAATGTTAAGAATATCGCAAGAGAATTCTTATTTTCACATTGTGGCTTAACCCTTAATCCTGAAAAAACAATAATTAGCAACTTATCTGATAATAAATTTTCCTTTTTAGGTGCTGAAATATGTAAACTGAAGAAACAAGCGACCTACTTATCTAAAACTAGAAATGCTACAGGGATTATAAGAAGAAGACCACATTCGCGGTTATTAATAAAAGCTCCCTTAGAAAAAATACTATTAGAATTAAAGAAAACCGAATTTATTCGAAAAAATACACAAGATAAATATGTGCCTATGGCTTATACTAAAATCATGAACTTATCCCACTATGAAATTATTACTTTCTTCAATTCAAAAATAAATGGACTATTGAACTTTTATTCTTTCGCTTCTAACCTTAATAGATTAAGGTATGTTATTTTCTTATTACAAATGTCATGTGCCTATACTCTAGCCCGAAAGTGTAAATTAAATAATTACTCTAAGGCTTTCAGTAAATTTGGTAAGAGATTAACTTGTCCGAAAACAGGAGTAGGTCTAGCTCTACCCGAAACCATGAAGGTAAAACATCAATTTAATAAGAACTTCAATTTGAATTTTACAGACATGATTAGACAAACCTGATCAGCTAAACTTACTGAAGACAAATTTGGTAAAAAGTGTGTCTTATGTGGAACAACTAATAAAATAGAAATGCATCACTTAAGATCAGTAAAGGATGTAAGAACAAGAATAAGAACTGGCAACTCTACATATGATAAATGAATCGGAGCTACTCTTAGAAAACAAATCCCGCTTTGTCAATACCATCATAACCTTTATCACTCTGGTCAACTAACAGCGACAGACCTAAGAGAAATAAGTAAATATAGTAAATAAAACCCCTTTTGTGAAAAATTTGGATCTCTTTGTTAGTTTTGGGTGCGAGCCGTATGATGGGAAACTATCACGTACGGTTCTGAGGGCAGCATTGTCTGACCCTACTCTTTATTAGCTTTATGTTTAGCTATACAAATCTTAAGTGGAGTTTTCTTAGCAATAAATTTTTATATTTTTATTCATTAGTATATATGTTTATAGCTTAGAATAATTAAAATAACGTGTTGCCAAATAGAAATTATTTCTATATTGTTTATTACTATCATAAAATAATATATAATCTAATTATATTTGAAAAAGTCTACTATATGCTGAAATTGATCAAATATATTTTATATAAAATACTGCAAATCTTCAAATCTTCAAATTTGTAACGAGTAAATAATTCATCTTTATTTTTGTATATTTGAATTTACAGTAAAAAAGTTTATATTCTGAGACATAATTAGCAAGAAATATTATTGATAATATTATAAAGAATAAAAAAAAATAACATAATAATTTTATTCAAATTCTTCCGAGATTTTATGTAGAATAAAATACAATTTCAATAATTAAATAATAAAAAAAAAAATTGTTTTATTTTATAAGATTAAATCCCGCCAATTGAAATTCAGCAAATTCGTTAAATAAAAACACAAATATTATTCTTAATATTCATAATATGTATAATTTAATGTTAAATTATTTTTAAAGAACCTTGTTTTATCATCTAAGCTCTTGTTGAAACAAGGTT
>DATHHR010000192.1:0-12099 GCA_035317105.1 Ferruginibacter sp.
ACTCTAATTTTTGTTCTTGTCCTGATCCCACTTCATACAATACATTGCCTCTTAATAAACCTTTCCATTCGTTGACGTAATATTCAACCCTTGATAAAATACTCTCATCTTCTTTTTGTGCCGTTAATGTTGAATCAAGAATATGCAGCTTGCGATAAGTAAAACTGAACCTTAGTTTCTCATGAGGGTTTTTATATAATTCTGTAAAGACAGAAATATTATTACTCCTGTCGGATGTAGTTAATTTAGATAGCAATGGGAACTGGTCCGTTCTGGTAAAATAACTGATGCCCCATTTATTTGGTTTTGTTACATCAGATTTAATATAGGCTTGCCAGATATTAAAAGCAAAGCTGCTAGCCAATAGAGTATCTGTTATTTTATTGCGTTGCTGATCATTTTCGCTCGAATAATTAGCGCCTATCTGAATATTATGCAATCGTTTTATCTGCCTGTTAACATCGATCGTTGGCCTGAAGTACACCACTTTTTGCATGGAGCCCGTTGTATTAGTAAGACTAAACTGGTCGGTTATATTAAACCCTTTTATGTTTGTGTTATGATTTAATAACTGCCTGAATCCATTGAAAGTATCGCTACGGTTATAATTGGTTACCTGATAACTAAGGCTGCCACCTTCTTTATCTTTTAGCCTGAAACCTGCATTGATCAACCTTTCATCGGCAGATTGTATACTATCCGCCAGACTCCAATCGCGGTTAAACTCTACATTTCGCAGACGCTCCAAAGGTTTAAATTCACTTTGTACGTATTCATATCCTGCATCGGTCTCTAATTTTAAAGCCTTTTTTAAAAGCTTTACATTTTGATCTTCGTTGCTTATTTGAAATTTGCCCGCCAGTCCTACATCGTCGCCTTTACCAATTGTTGAAAAAAGATTGACATTATAATTACTGAGAGCAGCTTCCGTTTTTATCAATGTTCTCTTTGTCAGCTTATACTCTGCCCGGACTGATACGAGCTGTTGCTTTTTGGGTGTTACCAATAAAATTACTGGCGCCCATTGTCCTTGTTTAATATTGTTGACCGGTGGCGTCCATTGATACACATTGCCATTAACGGCACTTACGGCCTGCACATAATCTCCTTTACCCTGGCCAACATACGTAAACGTAAGGTTATACAAACTGTCGTTTGGATTAGCAGAAAAAACAAAAACAGAATCATGTATGCTTGCTCCATAAACGGTATCAACCTTTGTATATAAAATAGCGCCGGTTGAAAAAGTATCTCTCGGCTGGTAAGTATAAAAAGCAGTATCGATGCCATTGCCAACGCCTGATAAATATTGTTTTTGATCAGCAGTTAACGATTGATCTATCGAGGAATTTTTTGCATCCTGATTGGAGTATGCTGCAATGCTTAACAGTAATCTATCCTTCACATTTATTTCATCGTTCAAATAAATATTTGAATTAAGATAATTTCTATCCGCATATTCAAAATCCACTTTTATACGAGAGTCTTTAGTAATAAGGTGTTTTGGTGTAAAGGTTACTTCCGCAGTATTATAGTTAATAACATAATCCTGGTCTTCACCGCGTTGTAATAGTTCGCCATCTAAATAAACACGTTCTGTTCCGGCTAATACCGTAAGGTAAATTTCATTATTATCGCCTTGTAACTTATATGGGCCCTGGTTCCCATCTAACGGTGTTACAGTGTTGGTAGTAAATTTCCCCTTAGCTATAGCGCCACTTATTAAAAAAGAATTACTGATATTTTTGTTGATCTTATTGTCTGTTATAAATGAAGCGCCTTCTATCCTTTTATAAAAATTAAGGAAATAGTTTTTGCTCTGGCGGATATCGATATCTCCCAAATTCAATTGCCAGGTATGCTTTTTCACTTGAATAAAGATCTTGTCGAAGTCGCTCAAATTTTGCGTGTTGCCTTCGGGTTGTATCGGCACATTATTATCAGTCAGTGCTGCCGTTAATTCCAGGCTATCGCCGATAAAACCATTCAATTGTAAATTCAGACTGGAATTCAATACAGCATCTTGTGTATTACCAACGGTGATACCCCGGCCCAGACTACCCGTATAATTCAGGTCACCAAAATCGAATATGTTACTGGCTTCTTTGTTGGTAAAATCTATCACAAAGGGTTCTTCCACCTGCGGATTATTACGTACACTATCAAAGGTAAAATGCCGCACCACTGCATTTAGTTTATAAGGGAACTGTCGGTAGGTAACACGGACACTATCAGGCAAAGTGGTAGATAACCATTGGATAGTTCCATCCACTTCATCTACTTTATATGCCGATGGTGGTACATTAAAAATATTGACAGTATTAGGCACCAGGCTAAGCGAATCTAACTTAACCATCGGCTTTTTTGTACTGATATATTTTGTGTGAAGATTAGACAAAGGTTTCTGCTGCGCAAGAACTACTTGAACTACTAGTAAGCTGAGCAACAATAAATATATCCTTGTGTATTTCAAGTTGGGATTTTATTCGTTACTAAATTAACACTTATTAGTAAGAGGAGTTCAACAGGGCTTCTGCTGCAAACAAAAAACCTTCCGATGGGAAGGTTTTTGAAAAATGATATGATGATTTTTTATTGTTCGGTAGATAAACCTGCTGTAAGGTACTCTCTGTTCATTTTTGCGATATTGGCAACAGAAATTCCTTTAGGGCATTCCGCTTCACAAGCATAGGTGTTACTGCAGTTTCCAAACCCTTCTTTATCCATTTGAGCCACCATATTCAATACACGTGATTCTCTTTCAGGCTGTCCCTGTGGCAATAATGCCAACTGAGCCACTTTAGCACTTACAAATAACATCGCACTACTATTTTTACAGGTAGCAACACAGGCACCACAACCGATACAAGCCGCTGCCATAAAAGCCGCATCCGCATCTTTTTTATCGATAGGTAAATTATTTGCATCTTGTGCGTTGCCGGTGTTCACTGAAACGTAACCACCCGCTTGTATCACGCGATCAAAAGCGCTTCTGTCTACCACCAGATCTTTTATAACAGGAAAAGCTTTACTGCGCCAAGGTTCTACAACAATGGTGTCGCCATCTTTAAAGGCACGCATGTGTAACTGGCAAGTCGTATTTTCTGCCCAGGGCCCATGTGCACGGCCATTGATGTACATACTACAAGCGCCGCAAATGCCTTCACGACAATCATGATCAAAAGCGATCGGATCTTTATCCTCGTGCACCAACTGCTCGTTCAACACATCAAACATTTCAAGGAATGACATTTCCGAAGAAATATCTTTCACCTGGTGTGTATCAAAGTTTCCTTTCTCTTTGCTGTTCTTTTGACGCCACACTTTTAATGTGAGGTTCATGTTGTAATGTTCCATGTTGAGCTATTTGAATTACTAAAATTAATTTGTTTACTTACTCACCGTATTTTTCGCAATACCCGTTTGTATCTTCTATTCTAAAACCTTTTTCAAGGTCAATATCATTTTTCTTTTGCTTTCCCCAGGAAAAGGCCTTTTCAAAAAAAGGCAACAGCTTATTATTTTCTATTTGCTGATAAAAATAAATTTCATGTTCCTTTTCCTTCAAACTCATTTCGTATAAGATCTCATCGTGCGCTGTTATGTTCAATGCGTTGAAAAGCCTTTTCATCCGTACATATTCGCACACATTACCGCTTTCTAAATTACCCGCGAAATAAAACGGCATGAACCAACCGATCACATAACAGCTTGCACTGATCACTCTGCCGATCACATGAAACCTGAACTCGTATAGTTTTGAAACAGTCACCTCGTATTGGTTCATCATTTTCAAAACTTCTGCCCGGTGGTTCCACTCGTCTATTTCAATTTGCCTGATGGCAGCTTTTTCTTCTATTTTCTTCACCGCTCCTGCATGGCCCTGATAAGCAAAGGCTGCAGCCTTTTCGGCCGAGTATGCTTTTTTTAATAAGTCAATTAGAACAGGATCACTAAGCATATTTATTTAATAAGTAATATTGAATATCTAATATTACTTATTAAATATTCAATATTAAATTTCTTTCTATTTATAACTTCTCTGTGTCGGTTTCACGATCTCGAAATTCAATTCTTCTTTCACTAAATTCCAATCGCTTTCACCTTTGTATTCCCATGCTGATACATAACTAAAATTAGCATCATCACGTTTTGCTTCTCCATCTTCTGTTTGAGATTCTTCACGGAAATGTCCGCCGCAGCTTTCTCTTCTGTTCAAAGCATCTTTACACATCAATTCCCCTAACTCGATAAAATCCGCCACACGGCCGGCTTTATCTAATTCAGGATTCATTTCATTTACAGTACCCGGAATTCTTACATCGCTCCAAAATTCTTTTTTCAATGCCTGTATCTCAGCGATCGCTTCCTGTAAACCTTTTTCGTTACGCGCCATACCACATTTATCCCACATGATCTTTCCCAAACGTTTGTGGAAACTTTCAACACTTTGTTTTCCCTTGATGCTCATCAATTTTTCAATTCTTTCTTTCACTGCATTTTCCGTTTCAACAAATGCCGGATGCGTAGTTGGAATTTCAGCCGTACGAATATCATCTGCTAAATAATTACCCAATGTCAATGGAATAACAAAATAGCCATCCGCCAAACCTTGCATTAATGCAGATGCTCCCAGACGGTTAGCCCCATGATCACTAAAGTTAGCTTCGCCCAATGCGTATAAACCGGGAACAGTTGTCTGCAGTTCATAATCAACCCATAAGCCACCCATCACGTAATGCACGGCAGGATAAATTCTCATCGGTTGGTTATAAGGATTTTCACCGGTGATCTTTTCGTACATATCGAAAAGATTACCGTATTTTTCTTTCACTACATCTTTACCTAAAGCGATCATAGTTTTTTCATCTGCATGATGATCACCATGTTTACCGGCTTCAATTTTTCCGTAACGTTTTATCGCGTCAGCGAAATCCAGGTACACGGCTAATTTTGTTGTACCTACACCATATCCTTCATCACATCTTTCTTTAGCAGCTCTTGATGCAACGTCGCGTGGCACAAGGTTACCGAAGGCTGGATATCTTCTTTCCAAATAATAATCACGTTCTTCTTCAGGAATATCTACCGCTTTTCTTTTATCGTCTTTTGCTTTTGGCACCCAGATACGGCCATCATTACGTAAAGACTCAGACATCAAGGTCAATTTACTTTGATGATCGCCGGTTACAGGAATACAGGTCGGGTGAATTTGTGTAAAGCAAGGGTTGCCAAAGAAGGCGCCTTTTTTATGTGCTTTCCATGCCGCGGTAACATTGCTACCCATCGCATTGGTTGATAAATAAAATACATTGCCATAACCTCCGCTACCTAACAGTACCGCATGACCGAAATGCCTTTCTAATTCTCCTGTCACTAAATTTCTTGCTATAACGCCACGGGCTTTACCATCGATCATTACGATATCCAACATCTCATGACGGGCATACATTTCTACATTTCCTAAAGTAACCTGCCTTTCTAAAGCGCTGTAGGCACCTAATAATAATTGCTGACCAGTTTGTCCGGCTGCATAGAACGTACGCTGAACCTGCGTTCCGCCAAAACTTCTATTGCTCAATAAACCGCCGTATTCTCTTGCAAAAGGAACACCTTGTGCTACGCACTGATCAATGATCGCCGAGCTAACTTCTGCCAAACGATGTACGTTAGCTTCTCTTGCACGGTAATCACCCCCTTTTACTGTATCATAAAATAAACGAAAAACTGAGTCGCCATCATTCTGGTAATTTTTTGCGGCATTGATACCTCCCTGCGCTGCAATGCTATGTGCACGGCGCGGGCTATCCTGGAAACAAAATGCTTTTACTTTATAACCCATCTCACCAAGTGTAGCGGCTGCTGATGCGCCTGCCAAACCTGTGCCAATCACGATCACTTCGATCTTGCGTTTGTTAGCAGGGTTTACCAGCTTTACATGCCCTTTATAATCTTCCCACTTTTCTTTCATTTCGCCGTGTGGGATCTTTGAATCTAAAGCCATAGTATGGTATGTTTAATTTATTCGATTATTATTAGCAAATTCAAAAGTGAAAAGTGAAAACCAATAAGTAAAAAGTACAGTTTAAAATTGAATACGCACTTTTGGGTTTTAACTTTTGACTTTTAACTTAATTTATTACTCCGAAGAACATCAATATCGGCATCAATGCAAATAAAGTACACACAATAATTGAGTACACTACACCAACCACTTTAATGACCGGTGTATATTTTTTATGATTGATCCCTAAAGATTGGAAAGCACTTTGAAAGCCCTGTATCAAATGCCAGAACAAAGAAATGATCCCTAACAAATAGATCACCACAAAATACCATTTGCTGAATACCGCTTTTATGCCTTCGTAAGTATTTTCGTTATCGTCGCCGAAATAAAGATCTTTTTTAGTTGCGTACCAAAAATGAGATAAATGGATGATCAAAAACATTAATAACAATGTACCCAATAACCCCATTGAGCGACTGTACCAACTACTATTGGCACTGGGATTATTTACAGCATATTTAACCGGCCTTGCTGCACTGTTCTGTTTCCACAATAAAAACCCCTGGATAAAATGTAAAAAGATGCCGGCAAATAAACCGATCTCTAAAATACGCACCACCCAGTTATGACTCATAAAATGAGCCGCAGTATTAAAGGTGGCGCCATTGTCATTTACAAAAATGCAGGAGTTAACACCCACATGTACAATCAAGAAAGAGATCAGGAAAAGACCCGTCAGGCCCATAATATATTTCTTGCCTAAAGAGGAAGTGAAAAACTGTTTCCAGGTCATATACAATAGTTATTGTTAATTAGTTCTGCAAAATTAAAGGAAATAGCAATTACTAATTGATAATTGGTTAATTGATAATTAATAATTTTGAAAAACGCCATCACATACTAATATCCATTATCAATTAACCAATTATCCATTATTCAAGGTATTTGATCATCCAGTTATCTACATACTGAAATACAAGGTCGGGCTTCATGGTGCGCCATTGCGGAAGGTCGATCAGGGGTACATAATTGGTCAATCTTGTCCTTTTAAAATCGTGCTGACTTTGCTCAGGCATATTCAGCACTACTACCCATCCGCCGTCATCTGCCACCTGCTCGTTCCATTCTTCATAATAACTATCATCGCTGCTATGAAAATTGAGTACGTTTTCGGCAATTAAAATAAACTTACTAATACCCTGGCTGTACAATTGATCGGTAACATCCCGGCGCAAGGTCATAATATCATTTTCAATAGCATCGTTCCACTCTCCTATTAATTCTATGATGGCGTAATTCTGGTCATAATCTGCAAACAGCAGTTTCATGTATAAGGTCTTGGAGCCAAAATCATCCCATTGCGGGTGGATATAATAATTATACACCGTATTAGAGAACTCAAACTCACTATACTTGCGGCCATAAAAAGGCGAGCGTTTATCTTCTTCCGCTACGTATAAATGCCGCCAGTTATAAAATGGTTCTATGTCCTGCATTCGCTTCTAATTACCAGCCAAATGTAAAGGATTTATTGTTTTATAATCGCCCTTAACGATTATATATTAAACCTGTGATTTTAGTTACCTTTGCATCCATTATTTATGAAGACAAAGTCATTACATAAAGACAAGGTTAATATTATAACGCTTGGGTGCAGTAAAAACATGGTGGATAGCGAGGTTTTAAGCGGACAGCTATTGGCCAATGACATTAATACTGTGCATGAAAGCGGTAAAAAAGATCACAATATTGTGATCGTAAATACCTGTGGATTTATTGAAAAAGCAAAGGAAGAAAGCATCAATACTATTTTAGACCAATTAGAATTGAAACGCCGTGGCAAACTGGATAAAGTTTATGTTACAGGATGCCTGAGCGAACGTTATAAAAATAACCTGGAAACTGAACTGCCGGATGTAGATGCCTTTTTTGGCACGATGGAATTACCCATGATCTTAAAACAATTTGATGCCGATTATAAAGCTGATCTTATTGGCGAAAGATTATTGATAACGCCGCAACATTATGCTTACATGAAAATTAGCGAAGGTTGTAACCGCACCTGCTCTTTTTGTGCTATTCCTTTAATGCGCGGAAAACATGTGAGCCGACCGATCGAATCTATTGTTGATGAAGCAAAACGCCTGGTTGACCGTGGTGTAAAAGAAGTGATGCTAATTGCACAAGAGCTGACTTATTATGGCCTGGATATTTATAAACAAAGAGAGCTGCCAAAATTATTACATGCTTTAGCAGATGTAAAAGGTTTGGAATGGATCCGTTTGCATTATGCTTATCCATCAAAATTTCCGATGGAAATTATTGATGCGATGAAAGAAAGAGATAATATCTGTAATTACCTCGATATGCCGCTACAGCACGCCGCCAACAATGTGTTGAAGAACATGAAGCGCCAGATAACGCGCGAAGAAATGGAAGACTTAGTGGGTGAGATAAGAAATAAGATCCCTGATATTTGTTTACGTACCACACTGATCGCAGGCTTTCCGGGCGAGACGAGAGATGATGTGGAAGAATTAAAAACCTTTTTGCAAAAAATGCGTTTCGACAGGGTGGGTATTTTTACTTACAGCCACGAAGAAAATACAAGCGCGCATGATATGGTTGATGATATCTCTGCAGAAGAAAAAGAAGAACGCGCACAAGAAATAATGGAAGTGCAGCAAGAGATCAGCCTGGAAAAGAACCAGGAAATGGTTGGCAAAACTTTTAAAGTATTGGTTGATAAAAAAGAAGCAGGCCGTTATTTAGGCAGAACAGAATTTGATAGTGTGGAAGTAGATAATGAAGTGATCATCCAAAGTAAAAAGAAATTGACCGTAGGCGAATTTGTGAACGTAAAAATTACAAAAGCTTATGATTATGATATTGAAGGCGAAGTTGTATAAGCAAGCAATGTGCTAATGTGCTAATTAGCTAATGTGCTGATTTATTTAATTCAGAATAGTGTAATAATTATTTTACTTTTTTATTAGCTAATTAGCACATTAGCTAATTAGCACATTACTAAAAAATGAATTTCTCAGCTGAATTTATTGATTATACCAAAACAGGCTTCTTCTCAAAGACAGCCGCAGACTATATTGCAGGAGATGCAGGCTTACAGCCATTTTATCAGCATCCTGTTTCTATTGATGGTGTTAAAGCTGCTATCCAACAAAGAAAAAAAATAAAAACCGATAGGAAATTATTGGTTGATGTATTGACCAAACAATACAAAGATGTACAGTTTACAACTAAACAAAAAGCTAACCTTGATCAATTAAGCAGCAACGATACATTTACGATCACCACTGCACACCAGCCAAATATTTTCACCGGCCCTTTGTATTTTATTTATAAGATACTGCACACGATAAAGCTCGCGGAAACTTTACAAAAACAATTGCCAGCAAATAAATTTGTACCCGTTTATTATATGGGCAGTGAAGATGCTGACCTGGATGAATTAGGGCATATCTATATCGATGGAGAAAAGTTTGAGTGGAAGACCGATCAAACCGGTGCCGTTGGCAGGATGAAAGTTGACGCAGCTTTGATAGAATTAATTCAACGCATCGAAGGGCAATTATTAGTTTATCCTTTTGGCAAAGAGATCATTGACCTGATGCAGGCTTTTTATACAGCAGGAACAACTATTGAACAAGCCACTTTCAAATTAGTAAATGAATTATTTGCTGAATATGGATTGATCATCTTATTGCCGGATAATGCTGATCTAAAAAGAAGGTTTATCCCTGTAATTGAAAAAGAATTAAAAACAGGCTTCTCTCACAAAGCAGTAGTAGAAACGGTTGCAGCTTTTCCGCATGAATACAAAGTACAGGCCAGCGGCAGGGAGCTGAATATGTTTTATTTAAAAGATGATAAAAGAGAACGTATCGTTCTTGAAAATTCAAAATACAAAATACAAGATCCAAAGCTGGAATTTAGTGAAACAGAAATTATAAAAGAATTGAATGAACATCCTGAACGATTTAGTCCGAATGTAATTCTACGACCGGTTTTCCAGGAATTCATTTTACCGAATATTGCTTTTATCGGTGGTGGTGGCGAAATTGCTTATTGGCTGGAACTAAAAAAAGTTTTTGAAGCAGTGAATGTGCCTTACCCGATGTTGATACTACGTAATTCATTTGTAGTGATCAGTAAAGAAATAAAAGCATTGGCAGAAAAACTACAGTTCAACGATCTTGATCTTTTCAAAAAAGAAATGGATCTTTTAAATGAATTAGTGAAACGCGATACAGCTCAGCGATTAAATTTAGAGCAGGAAAAGAAAAACATTTGTGCCGTTTATAAAGATATCAAGACTGTTGTAGCCCCTATTGATACTACATTGAACCAACATGTTCAATCGCTTCATCTACAAACAATAAAAAAATTAGAAGCGCTTGAAAAGAAAATGTTACGCGCAGAAAAAAGAAAATTTGATACACAGCAGCGCCAGTTGCAAAAAATAAAAGCGGCTTTATTCCCTCATAATAATTTGCAGGAAAGAATTGATAGCGTACTACCCTATTATGCACACCAGGGAAAAAATTTTATTAAAGCCTTGTACGAGAATTCGTTGTCTTTAGAACAACAGTTTGGAATATTGACAGTAATAACTAATTAAAAAAGCTGTTAAGCGTTTTATATATCACTATGTACTCGTTAAATTCTTTAATACCCAGACAGGTTGCCGCGTAGGACTCAGGATTTACGAATGAATAATCTCCAAAGCTATTATTTACTTTAAATGTTACGCTATACCTCATCCAGGCATGGCTGGTTTGATCACATTTTAACTTGCTTTGATCAGGCAGCAAAAAAACATTGTCTTGCTTTAAGCTATCAAACACCTGCTCATATTCATAATTACGTATCTCCCTTGATACATCCGGACTAGGAACAAACGTTATGATGTCAAGTTTTTTACCAATCGTACCAGCTCGTTCAACTTTGTATTTCCTAATATCCCATGTACTATCATTATAGGTTAAAATTATAAGGGATGATTTTCCACCAGGCAATGCATAAGTGGATAACCTTATTTCCAATTGATTTTTTGAATTACAAATAGCAGGGACGCTAAACGTAATAGAATCAAGCCACGCATTTTTGTTGCAGTCAAAATTTGGATCGGCTTTTACTTTGCCAAAATCAATTGGCTGCGCTTGTGAGCAAAAAGTAATACATACAATAAAGCAGGTTACAATAATTTTCATAGCAGGATAAGTATAGAAGTTTATTTATCAAACTCATTCCTAAACCCAAGCGTTTTTACATTCTTCACGCTTTCCATCACGATATCATCGATGTATTCTTTATACGCTTCCAGTTTTCCTGCGATCGTTGTATCGTGTAGTGCTAGTATCTGCGCAGCTAAAATACCGGCATTTTTCGCCGCATTCATAGCTACCGTTGCCACTGGTACACCGTACGGCATTTGTAAAATAGACAGGATCGAATCCCATCCATCAATAGAATTAGAAGATTTTACCGGTACACCGATCACGGGTAAAATGGTTTGGGCTGCCACCATACCTGGCAAATGTGCCGCTCCGCCCGCACCGGCTATAATAACTTTAATGCCCCTGCCCTTTGCCGTAGAAGCGTATTCTCTAAGGCGATCAGGCGTACGATGAGCTGAAACTATCGTTAATTCAGGCTCTACATCGAACTGCCGAAGCATTTCAGCGGCACCTTTCATGATCTCAAGATCACTTTCACTGCCCATTATTATTCCTACTAGTGGATTCATCTAACTATATTTTTACAAAGAAAAGATAAAAAACACAAACTTCTTGCGCTCATTTATATATTCTACCCCCGGATTTTTAGTCTATTTTATTGCTACTTAACCTTTTAATAACTACCGTTCATGTATATCTGACGATCGGAAAAGTAGAATGGTGCTATTTTTGCCTTTCATTTAACCAAAGTTGTACGAATGCAGTTTAATGTAATAAGAAGTATAAAGCGTTTTGCAGTCCATATGCCGGTTACCGTTGCCCTGGCATTGATATGCTTTTGTGTACCCAACAATACTTATGCGCAATCTGATACTGCACAATCCTTAACGCTTA